>JBJMWE010000264.1:0-31623 GCA_045810285.1 Vitreoscilla sp.
CCATCACCGCGAGCGACGACGCGCGCAAGAAGATGCTGTCCGTCGACGGCGACGTGGCCTGCCTCGCCGACGTGATCCGCACCTGGCTGTCGCGCCACCAGCGCTGGACGTCGCCGCTCTACGTGGCTGGCGAGAGCTACGGCACGACGCGCGGCGCGGCCATCGCCGACAAGCTGGCGGACCAGGGCGTGTCGCTGGCCGGCCTGATCCTCATCTCGTGCGCGATGGATCTCCAATCCATCGTCTTCGAGGCGCGCAACGACCTGCCCTACGCCCTGTTCCTGCCCGCGTTCGCCGGCGTCGCGCAGTACCACGGTTGCCTCAAGGGGCCGCAGTCGAAGTCGGCCGCCGCGGCGCGCGCGCTGGCCACCGACTTCGTCGAGTCCGACTACCTGCGCGTGCTGCACAAGGGCGCGCGCGCCACCGACGACGAGCGCGCGAAGGTCGCCAGGCGCATGGCGGAGCTCACGGGCCTGTCGGCCACGCTGGTGGAGCATCGGAACCTGCGCATCTCCGACAACACCTTCTTCACCGAGCTGCTGCGCGACCGCGGCCAGATCGTGGGCCGCCTCGAGGCGCGCGTCGCCGGGCCGATGGGCCTGTCGCGCACGCACGAGTGGGATTTCGACCCGGGCATGGAATCGCTGGTCGGGCCGTACACGATGGGCGGCATGGGCTACTTCATCGGCACGCTGGGGTTCGATCCGACGTGGAACTACGACGTGCTGTCCATGGACACCAACAAGCACTGGAACTGGAGCCGCGGCGACGTGCAGGGCAACTCCTTCTGCTGCACCAGCCCCGACCTGTCGCGCGCGCAGCGCCGCAACCCGCACCTGCGCGTGCTGGTGGCCAGCGGCCACTTCGACCTCGGCACCCCGTCCACCGCCAGCGACTGGTCGCTCGCGCAGCTGGACATCCCCGCCGACGTGCGCCGGCGCGTCACGCACCAGTACTACGACGCGGGGCACATGATGTACACGCGCGACGAGGACCTGCGCAAGCTCAAGAAGGATCTCGCGGCCTGGCTGCCCTGAACGCCGGGGACCTGGCGCTTCCGGCGCTGGCGCTCACGCGTCGCCAATGAGAGTCGAGGGAGCGGCGGATCTGGCTCGGGCCGGTCCGCTCGCTGAACGTCCCCTTGGGGGCGGCGAGCGCGCGCGAAGCCTCCACTCGGGGGACAGCGAGCGTGGGGGCACAATCCCTCTCGATGAAACCTCCGAAAAGACTGCAGCCCCTCGTCGACGAAGGCCTGATCGACAGCGTGGCGCGCCAGCTCATGAGCGGCAAGGAGGCGATGGTGTTCGTGGTGCGCAGCGGCGACGAGACGCTGTGCGCCAAGGTCTACAAGGAGGCCACGCACCGCAGCTTCCGCCAGGCCGTGGACTACACCGAGAACCGCAAGGTGAAGAACTCGCGGCAGGCCCGCGCGATGGCCAAGGGCACGAAGTTCGGCCGCGAGAAGCAGGAGGAGGCGTGGCAGAGCGCCGAGGTCGACGCGCTCTACCGCCTTGCCCGCGCAGGCGTGCGCGTGCCGCGCCCGATCAACTTCCACGACGGCGTGCTGCTGATGGAGCTGGTGACGGACGCCGACGGCGACGCCGCGCCGCGGCTCAACGACTGCGAGTTCACGCCCGAGGACGCGCGCCGCCACCATGCGACCCTCGTCAAGGAGGCGGTGCGCATGCTGTGCGCGGGCGTGGTGCATGGCGACCTGTCGGAGTTCAACATCCTGCTGGCCGAGGACGGCCCGGTCATCATCGACCTGCCGCAGGCCGTGGACGCCGCCGGCAACAACCATGCGCAGCGCATGCTGATGCGCGACGTCGGCAACCTGGCGGCGTTCTTCGGCCGCTTCGCGCCGGAGCTGCGCGCGACGGAGTACGGCGCCGAGATCTGGTCGCTGTACCTGGCCGGCGGCCTGACGGTCGAGACGCCGCTCACCGGCCGCTACCGGCAGCAGCACGGCGACGTCGACCTGCGCGCCGTGATGCGCGAGATCGAGGCCACGCGCGAGGAAGAGGCCGAGCGCCAGCGGCGGATGGCCGGCGGTTGAGGGCGCAGTAACCCGGGCGACAGCCGCGGCGCCACGGCGTTCATAGAATGGCCCTGTCGGCCCGCAAGGTCGACAGCGTTCTCAGGGCGGGGCGGAATTCCCCACCGGCGGTAGCCGCGTCTCCAGCGCGGGAGCCCGCGAGCGCCTTCGCGTCCGTTCGAGCGAAGGGTCAGCAGACCTGGTGCGATGCCAGGGCCGACGGTCACAGTCCGGATGAAAGAGAAACGCGAAGTGTGAGCTGCCGCATTGCCGGGTGAGACCGGACCTGCGGCCGCTGCGTCCTCGCGCGCCCTGATTCTGGCAACCACGCATCGTGAGCAAACCATGAATCAGATGATGACCCACTCCCTCTCCAACGCCGCTTCCGCGGCCGCCGCCACCAGCGCGGGGGCCCGCATCGCGGTGATCTGTGCCTCCTGGCACACCGACATCGTCGATCGCGCGAAGCAGGCGCTGCTCGGCGAGTTCGACCGAAGTCCGACGCCGCCCGGCCGGGTCGACCAGTTCGAGGTGCCCGGCGCCTTCGAGATCCCGCTGCTCGCGCAGACGCTCGCGCGCTCCGGCCGCTACGACGCCGTCGTCGCCTGCGCGCTGGTGGTCAACGGCGGCATCTACCGCCACGAGTTCGTCGGCGCCGCCGTCATCGATGGCCTGATGCGCGTGCAGCTGGACACCGGCGTGCCGGTGATGTCGGCGGTGCTGACGCCGCGCGACTTCCATGAGCACGACGAGCACAAGCGCTTCTTCGCCGATCACTTCGTCAAGAAGGGCGTCGAGGTGGCGCAGGCCTGCCTGATGACGATCGCGGGGCTGCGGCGCGCCCACCTCGCGCTGGCCGCCTGACGTCGTTCAGCGCACGGCGGCCAGGAACGCGTCGACCTGCGATGTGTAGTCCGACGCGTCGCCCAGCGTCGCGTTGATCTGCCCGTGCGACAGGTCCTCGCGCAGCACGCGCACGCTGCCGCCCAGGCCGTTCGCCTTCGCCGCGAAGCGGTCGGCCTGGCCGCAGGATTCCTGGCGGCGCGACGAGCACACCGCCAGGATCGGCGCCATCGCGCGCGCGAGCTGCACGATCGGCGACATCGCGGCCCAATAGCCGCGTTCGCTGCCGAACGCGCGGTCGTAGAGGCCGAAGTGGCGGTGCGTCATCAGCGTCGTCACGTCGAACGCGGCGCTGTCCAGGAGCACGGCGCCGCGCCACGGCTGCGGCCTGGTCGCGGTGCGCGCGCCGGCGGCCACGAGCGCGACCAGGTGCGCGCCGGCCGAATGTCCCATCAGGACAAAGCGCTTCGGATCGCCGCCCCACAGGTCGGCCTGCGACTGCGCGAACGCGATCGCGGCGGCGACGTCGTCGGCCTGCTGCGCCACCGGCGTGGGCAACATGCGGTAGTTGGCCGAGATCACGACGTAGCCCTGGTCGACCCAATGCGCGATCTTGGGCTCCACGACGCGCGTGTTCGTCTTGTCGCCGTGCGCCCAGCCGCCGCCGTGCACGAAGAAGAGGACGGGCGCCGGCGCGGCGCTGGCGGGCGCCTGCGCCGGCACGTAGACGTCCAGGCGCTGGGCCGGGTCGCTGCCGTACGGGATGTCGGGAATCAGGCGCGTGCCGCGCGGCGCGCCGCGGGCGGCGCGGTCCTGCGCGCTGCCATCCTCGAGATCGCCGGCCATCGCCTGGCGCAGCCGCTCGAAGCGACGCGGCGCGGGCGCGCTCGATTGCGCGAACGCGGGTAGCAGCACTGCGAACGCCAGGGCCGCGGCGAGCGTGCGCGTGCAGGGCAGTCGGATGAGGGGGACGCTGCGAAGCATGGCGCGATGATCGCATCGCCCGCGCGGGGGAAATGCTGCATTGTCGGCATGCGGCGTGACAAGGTCGCAACATTCAAGACCTGGCACGGCGGGAATCAAGACCTCGCAACTTTCAAGACCTGACACCGGCGTTCAGGCGCGCGGCAGCGTCAGCACGAAGCGTACGCCGCCGGGCACGTTCTCGGCGGCGATCGTGCCGCCCATCTTGGCCATGTAGGTCTTGGCGACGAACAGGCCCTGGCCGCGCTGCGGCGCGGTGCGATCGGGGTCGATGTCCGCGGCCTCGTCGTCCTGCGCCCCGGAGACGCCGTACTCGAAGATCTTGTCGATCAGCTCCGGCGGGATGGGCGCGCCCTCGTTGTGCAGTTCGAGCGTCGCGCGCGCCTCGTCCGCGCGCAGGCGCATGGTGATGCGCGTGCCGGACCGGCGGTGGCGCTGGGCGTTCTGCAGCACGTGGGTGACGACGTCCTCCAGCGAGTATTCGTCGGCGCGCACCACCACCGGCTCGCCGGGGCCGTCGTAGACCACGTCGGACAGGCCCGCGTGCGGCGCGTTGGCGGCCACCGCGGTGCAGAAGGCGTCGAGTTCCAGCGTCGCGAGCTGCAGCGTGGTCGTCTCGAAGGCCTCGCTGGGCGACGCGCTGCCGTACAGCACGCGGATCGCCTGCTGCATGCGCAGGATGTAGCGCCGGCTGGCGTCGTCGGGTGCGCCGTGCAGCGCGATCAGCGACTGCAGCGGCGACATGATCTCGTGCCCCACGGCCATCCACTGGTCCTTCTCGCGCTCGGCGCGCAGGCGCTCGCGCTGCATGCTCTCGTCGACGCGTTGCAGCAGCTCGGCGAGGTTGCTCGCGAGCACGCCCAGCTCGTCGGGGCTGCGCAGGTCGGCGATGTCGAGCGCCGACCACTTGCTGCTGGCGCTGGCGTCCTCCGCCACCGCGGCGGTGACGGCGCGCGAGCGCTTGGTCAGCATCGTGATGCGGCGGATGATCGTCCACTCGATCGCGCCCCAGGCCAGCGCCAGCGCCACCAGCATCGCCACCACGAACCACGACACCCGCGTGGCCACCTGCGCCAGCATGCGGTTGGCGCTGCGCTCGTCGCCGAAGCCGTGCAGCTCGTAGCTGCCGGCGGCGGTGCGTATCGTCTCGGTGTCCTCGATGGGCACGTCCTCGTCCTCGATCGGCAGGCGGCGCAGCAGGCCGCGCACGGCGTAGCCGAGGAAGTCGTTGACGGCCTGCGGCATCCAGCTGGACGCGGGCTCGGGCGGCGGCGGGGCGCCCTTGATCGTGGCCAGCGGCGCGCTCGTGCGGCCGTCGACCTTGCGCAGCTGCAGCGTCTCGCCGGGCAGCAGCTGGGCGCTGAGGTCCGCCAGCGAGAACGGCGCCGTCGCACCGGCGCGCGCGCTGTCGAACAGCGGCGTGGCGTCGCCGGGCGCGAGCCATTGCACGCGCACGTCGATGCGGTTCATGTCCGCCGGCGGCCACACGGGGTGCGGCGATGCGACCACGTCCTCGTGCAGCACCTCCACCGGCAGCCGCACCGAGAAGAAGGCGCGCCGCGCGCAGGACGCGATGTCCCTGCCGCCGTCCGTGCACGGGCCGCCCTGCCATAGCCAGCCGCGGAAGTCGCGCACCGGGCGCGGCAGCACGCTGCCGTCGTCGTCGAGCGCGAACCCGGTCAGGCGCCCGCGCACGACGTTGACCGCCGTGGCCGGCTCCGGCTCGAACGGCGCGATCCACGCGTAGCGACGGCCGCGCAGCGCCACGTCCACGCGCAGCCGCGTCGACAGCGCCAGGTCGTGCTCGCCCGTCGTGTGCGCGACGGGCGGCGGCCCGGGCGCATGCCCCACCACGTACACGAAGCCGCCGGCCCAAGGATTGCTGCCGAGCGCCACGCACAGCGCGGCGTCGTCGGGGTACTGGCGCGTGCAGCCGGCCATCTCGACGGCCTGTTCGACCTTGTTGTGGTCGTCGAAGTCGAGCGCCGAGAACGGCAGCACCAGCGGATGGACCGCGCCGGGGAAGGCCGCGGCGGCCGAGGCCGCCGGCCCGGGCGGGTTCAGAAGCGCGAGCTGGCCGGCGGGATGGCGCAGCTGCGCGGCCACCTGGCCCATCGTCTTGGCGAAGCCCTGGCGGTAGCTGCGGTGGCTCAGTTCCTTCTCGTCCTGCAGCACCGACAGCGCGATGGCGATCGTGGCCAGCGCCAGCAGCAGGAACACGCCGCGGAAGAACAGGCGCAGGCGGAAGAACGCGATGCCCGGCCATTGCGCCAGGCGCGAGCGCCAGCTCATGCCGTCCCACCCTGTGCCCACGCACGGACTCCGTCATCCTGCGCGTAGTCGCAGGATCCAAGTGCGCGATGGCGCGTTCCGGCAGCCGCATGGCAGGGATGGATCCTGCGACTGCGCGCAGGATGACAGGGATTGGCGCAGGCGGTCACTGCCTGGCGAGCCAGCGGAAGCCGCGCATCGGCACGCTCTCGATGCCCTCGAATGCCGGATCGATGTCGCGGAACGCCTCGCGGATGGTGCTGATGTGCTTGCGCACGTTGTCGCGGTTGCGGCCCGTCTTCACCACCTGGAACAGCTCGTCGTAGGAGACGACCTCGCCGCGGCGCGCGTGCAGCGCGGCGAGGATGCGCTGCGCGGTCAGCGGCAGGTTGACGCGATGGCCGCGCCACAGCACGGCGCCCTGGCCCAGCGGGTCGACGCTGAGCTCCTGGTCGACGGCCGTCGTCGCGCCGGTCCGGGGCATGGGGCGGTCCTTCGAGGCGCGCAGCATCTCCAGCACGGTGTCGATGAAGTCGGACTCCTCGAAGGTGGTCTTCTGCAGGTAGTCCCAGGCGTCGAGCGCCTTCATGATGCTGCGGTAGATCGTGGCCGGCATCGCGGAGACGACCAGCACCGGCGTGCCGTGCTGCTTGTTGATCGCGTTGATCAGGGCGACGCCGGCGTGGCGCTCGCGGCCCAGCTCGATGTCCATCACCACCAGGTCGTAGCGCTCGCGGGCGATCGCGGCCTCGGCCTCGTCGCGCGTGAACCACTGGTCGACCTGCAGGCCGGGACGCGCCGACAGCATCCAGCCCTTGAGCTGGTCGCTCGTGGGCGGGTCGTCTTCGATGATCGCGACGCGGGTGGCGGTGTTCGACACGGGGGGCCTTTCGGTGGACGGATGCGCGTTGCCGCATCCTGGCGGCCGATTATCCGGTCGCCCCGGGCGGGGCGCCGTGAGGGTTTGCTCCGCGCCACGGAAGGCAGCGCCCCCGCGGCGCCGTTGAACGCTCGGCGCGCTCCTCGAAGAATGCCTTCACACACCGAGGAGAGACCCCATGAGCGACCAGGACCTGCATCCCCCCTATCCGATCGAGGACGGCCCGCTGCCGCCCGCCAGCCCCATCGACCGCCTCGCCGCGCGCCTGCCGCGCGTGCGCGTGCTCCCGCTGACGCTGATGGCCGTCGGCGTCGCCGCGGCCTGGGGCCTCTACAGGCATCCGCCGCTGGGCAACGTGCCGGCCGGCGAAGTCGGCCTGCGCAGCAACCGCCTGACGGGCGACGCCGTCCTCGTGCGTCCCGGCAGCGTCGTCCTGGTTCCCGGCCTGCACAGCCTGCGCGTGATCGACCTGCGCGAGCAGGTGTACCGCCCGACCGAGAGCGCCTCGGCGACCGGCCCGGCGCCGTTCCAGTCCGTCGAGGGCCTGTCGATCGGCGTGGACGTCGCGGCGCACTACGCGATCGACCCGGCGCGCGTGGCCGTCGTCGCCCGCGACCTGCCGGCCAACGTCGGCGGCGACGTCGTCGCGCCCGCCGTGCAGGGCGTGATCTACCGCGTCTTCACGCGCTACACGGTGCGCGAGATCTTCTCGTCCAGGCGCGCCGAGATCCAGCAGGCCATCGAGACCGAGCTGCGCCCGGCACTCGCCGCCAAGGGCATCCAGCTGCGCGAGCTGCAGATCGGCAAGGTCGACCTGCCGGCCGACTACAGGCACGGCATGGAGGCGCTGCTCGCCGAGGAACTCGAGAGCGAGAAGATGCGCTTCACGCTGGAGCTCAAGGACAAGCAGGTCAAGCAGGCCGCGCTCGAGGCCGAGGCCGAGAAGGTCAAGCGCGAGAAGGCCGCGGAAGCCGCCGGCATGGAGCAGGTGATCGCGGCCAAGGCGCAGGAAGAGGCGATGGCCCATGTGCTGCCGTTCAAGCAGAAGCAGATCCAGCAGCGCCAGCTCGAGGCCGAAGCCGACAAGGTCGCCCGCATCAAGACGGCCGAGGCCTCGGCCGAGGCGCGCCGCATCGAGGCCTCGGGCGAGGCGGACTCGCGCAACAGGCTGGCCGACGCGGAGGTCTATCGCCTGGAGAAGGTGGGCAAGTCCAACAGCGAGCAGATGGCGCGCGAGGGCGCGCTGATCACGCGCCACCCGCTGCTGATCCAGAAGACGATGGCCGACAAGCTGTCCGACAAGATCCAGGTGATCATCGCGCCGCCGCCGGCCGATGGCGGCTTCATCGGTTCGACGCTGCTGGGCAAGGGCGCCGGCACGCCGGCCACGCCGGTCGCGACGGCCAGGGCCGACGCCGGCAAGGGCAACGACGAAGGTTCGCAGGAGGCCGCGCAATGAGGGTCCGCACCATCCGCGGCAGCGGCCAGATCGGCTATCGCATGACGCGTCGCCGCCACGACTTCGGCCATCCGCACTCGGCGGGGCATCCGCTGCGCACGCTGGCGATCTGGCTGCTCGCGAGCCTGGCCGCCGTCGCCTGCATCGTCTTCCCGCCGACGGCGCATGCCGCCACGGTGGCGCCATCGGCGCCCCCGCCGCCGCGCTACGCGCTCGTCACGCAGGACGCCGTCCCGCTGCGCGCCGGCGCGAAGAGCGCCGGCAGCCCGCTCGCGCTGCTGACGCAGGGCGAGCTGCTGGAAGTGCGCGGCCAGCGGCTGGACTATCTCCAGGTCTGGGACCTCGCCCGCGAACGCGGCGGCTTCGTGCGCGCGGGCGCCGTGCGCGCGCTCACGCTCGCGCCCACGGAGGCGCCCGAGCTGCTGGCGCTGGTGCGCTTCCTGCGTGACCGCCCCGGTTCCGAGTCGCTGGGCCTGGGCCTGGCCGCCGCCTACCTCAAGGCCGCTCCGGCGGGCAGCATCGACGCCGAGCCGTTCGACGCGATGGGCACGACGGCCGAGCGCCTCGCCTGGCGCGCCAACGTGGCCGCCGCCAACGCCGCCAACGTGCCGGTGCGCCCCGGCGAGCCGACGGTCGCCGCGCAGCTCGAAGTGGCCGCCGGCCTCGGCGTGCGCTTCACGAGCCTGGAGCGCGACGGCCATGTCTGGCTCTGCTACGACGGCGACGCCTTCCGCCACGTGCTGGCGCTCGGGCCGACGCCCGAGCAGTCCGCGCGCGCAGCGCTCGCGCTCACCCGCCACGACTGCATCGACGACATGACCCCGCCGCTGCAGCGCTGGCAGATCGACCGCGCGCGCGCCGACCTGCTGGCCCGCGTGCCGGTCGCGGACCTGCCGCCCTACGTTCGCAACCGCATCCGCCTGCGCCAGGCCGGCGTCTGGTCGGCCATCGCCTTCGAGGACAGCCGCCGCATCGCCGTGGAGGGCGGCGCCGCCCCGGGCGGCCTGCCGGCGGTGGCGGCCAACGACGTGCTGGTCGCCGGCAACGAGGCCCTGGAGGCCCTGGCGGGCGTCGACAAGGGCGAGCTCGCCGACGACGACCAGTCGACGTGGACCGACGCCGCGATGCGCGTGGGCGCGTCGCGCTGGGCCGCCGAGCCGGCGTTCGCGCCGGCCGCGGGCGGCCTGCACGTCGCCACGCAGCCGGGCCAGCCGGGCGAGACCTGCGTGCTGCTGGTCGACGCCAAGCACGGCACCGACCACCCGCTGGCGCGCCGCTGCACCTTCGGCACCGTCTGGACGGCCTCCGCCCGCGTCGACGCAGGCGCCACGGCCGTGACGCTGGCCGTGCAGCCGCTGGCCACCTGGCGCGAGCTGTGGATGTTCCGCAAGGGCGCCGACGGCTGGACGCTGCAGGTGCTGCCGCCGTCCACCGAGGCGAACGGGGTGGGGTATGTCGAATTCGCGGGCTGGGTGCCGGGCACGGGCCAGGTGCTGGCCGCGCGCGAGGTGCGCGATCCGCAGCACGCCAGCCGCTTCCTGCGCACCTACGAGCTGCTCGATGGCAGGACGCTGGCGACGCAGAAGTCGGCCGACGCGCCGTCCTCGCTCAAGGCGTTCCACCGCTTCCAGGACCCGGGCTGGAAGCGCCTGACGGTCAGCCTTCGCTGAAGGTCGGCGTGTACTTCACCTCGTCGCCGATGGCGTGGAAGTGCCCGCCGGCGATGTGGTGAAGCGAGCGCAGCGAGTCGTCGGCGTCGTCGAAGTGCCAGCGGCCGCCGCGGAAGACGCGATCGTCGGCCCAGGCGGCCACGACCTCGCCCAGGAACAGGTCGTAGGCCTGCTCGATGTGCGGTTCGGGCAGGTGCCGGCACTCCAGCCAGGCGATGCAGCCGTCGACGAGCGGCGCGCCCGTGGCCGGCCCGGGGACGGCTGCGGCCAGCACCTCGCTGAACTTCTCGACGTCGCGGCCGCTGACGCTGCCGACGTGGTCGGTCAGCGCTGCCATCGCCACGGTGGGCACGGCCAGCACGAAGCGGCCGCTGGCCAGCAGCAGGCCGCGGGTGAAGGTCTGCTTGTCGAGGACCACGGCCACCTTGGGCGGCGTGAAGTCGAGCGGCATCGACCAGGCGGCGGCCATCACGTTGCGCCGGCCGTCGTGCTCGGCGCTCACGAGCACCGTGGGGCCGTGGTTGAGGAGTCGGGTGCAGCGGTCGAGGGGAACGGGTTGGCGCATGGCGGGATTCTCGTCGCGGCGGCCGAAGCTTGCGCCGGGCTGTTGCGTTGACCGAATTTGAATGGGGCCTTCGACGCCACTGCACGCCGAGCCGGGGCGCGCAAGGGAAGATCTGCCTGTCCACGCCATTTCCTGGCGCCACCTCCCAACCTCACGAGACCGCCCCATGTCCGACATCCTCGGCGAAACCGCCCTGAAGCAGTTGTTCCTCGACGCCCGCACCACCAACAAGTTCCAGCCGCGCGCCATCGACGACGCCAAGCTGCGCGAGCTCGTCGACCTGATGAAGTGGGGCCCGACCTCGATGAACAGCCAGCCCGGCCGCATCGTCTTCGTGCGCAGCCCCGAGGCCAAGGCCCGGCTGAAGGGCGCGCTGATGGGCGGCAACGTCGACAAGACGATGGCCGCGCCGGTCACCGCGATCGTCGCCTACGACACCGAGTTCCACGAGCACCTGCCCACGCAGTTCCCCGCGATGCCCGGCGCGCGCGACAAGTTCCACGGCGACGCGCCGCTGATCGAGATCACCGGCCTGCGCAACAGCAGCCTGCAGGGCGCCTACCTGATCCTGGCCGCCCGCGCGCTGGGCCTGGACGCCGGCCCCATGAGCGGCTTCGACAACGCCGCCGTCGACAAGGCCTTCTTCCCGGACGGCAAGTGGAAGTCGAACTTCCTGATCAACCTGGGCTACGGCGATTCGAGCGGCAACTGGCCGCGCGGCCCGCGCCTGCCGTTCGAGACGATGGCGCGCATCGCCTGAACAGATCAAGCCCTCCCGACTTGACCGGGCCGCCCTGTGCGGCCCATTCTCATGGGTGCGACGGGGGGCCCCCGCCGCTGGTGCCGGGCCGCTGTGCAACGCGGCACTTTCGCACGGGGTGTAGCAGCCGGCCGCGGCCTTTCGCCGTACATTCACCCCGTTTCCCGCAGAGGGATTCCCTGGTGACGGCTGGGAGGCCGCTTGAACGACGTCGCACGACTTTTCCTGGAAACCTACGCCCGCGGTGGCGAAGTCGATGGCGGCTGGAAGTTCGGCAGGGCCCTGCAGCAGGCGCAGCTCGACTACTCCGAGGACAGCCTGCAGCGCATCGACCTGCTGCTCAAGGCGATCCGCGAACGCGCCAAGCCGCAGTACGACGCGTTCATCGCCGACCCGCAGGGCCGCAACTTCATCTCGCTGCTGGGGTTCTACCTGATGACGGTGCTGTCGCGGCGCACCGGTGCCGAGATCGAGTGGCACGACGCCGGCTCCGCGCGCGAGGCCGTGTCGGAGTGGGCCCACATCGACGAGACGCCGTTCACGCGCGTCGTGGCGCTCGCGCCCGACCAGGGCCTGCTGTTCCTGCCGCTGGTCTGGCTGCATGACCGCCTGTTCTCGCTGGGCCTGGGGCAGGTCGAGACGGCGTCCGACTACCTGTGCAGCGTCGCGCAGGAACTCGAATACGACCTGCCCATGGCCTGGTGGAACGCCGCGCGCCTGCTGGGCGTGGCGGCATCGACGCTGATGTCACGGGTGGCCGAGGGCCGGCCCGCGCTGCCGCAGCTGGCCTGGCAGCACCCGCGCGGCCCGCGCGTCCAGTCGCTCACGCTCGACTACGACGGGCCCGACGCCGTCGCGATCGGCGAGGCGGCGCTGGCCGACAACCGCGAGCAGGCGCTGTGGCGAACGTTCGCGCACGACACCTGGATCCACTCCTCGGGCAAGCGCGTGCCGGCGATCTCCGCGACGGTGCAGGCCTACGGCCAGGCGCCGCTGCGCCTGCGCATGGCCTTCCGCTACGAGCGCGCCGCGGGCGACGAGCCGTTCGCCATCCTCGACCCGTCGGTGTGGGAGTTCAACGTTCCCGAGGAGACCTTCCTGCGCCTGAACGCCGCCGTCCAGCGCGGGGCGCGCAGCGTGCGCTGGCCTTCGGGGAAGTCGTGGTCCGACTTCTTCGCGGGCCGGCGCGACGTGCCGTCGCTGCTGCCCGCGGCCATCGAGGTGCCGCCGTCCTACCGCAGCGGCGAGCAGGTGCGCAAGGGAGACGCGGTGCTGACCGACGGCGGCCTCTACCCGGCGCGCGTCGTGCAGCTGGAGTCCGGCGCCGACGGCCACATGGCCTGCGTGTTCCAGGACGTGCGCGGCAGCCGGCGCACCGCCACGGCGACGCAGTTGCGCGACGACATGGCGTTCGTGTCGCGCAGCCCGGCCGACCACCTCGCCGCCTGCATCGCCTGGCTGCAGTCGCATGCCCAGAAGCCGGCGCGCCCCGGAGCCGACCCGAAGGCGCTCGGCGGCTCGGCGCACGCGTGCTTCGCGCTCGGCAACCTGATGTGGCAGGGGCTGGCGGTGCCCAGGGATCGCGCGGGCGCGCTGCCGCTGTGGCAGGGCGCGGCCAACGCCGGCTATCCGCCCGCCGAACTCGCGCTGGCCGTCGCGTTGCTGGAGGGCGACGGCGTCAAGGCCGACGTGGCCAAGGGGCTGGCGCTGCTGCACAGCGCGGTCGCCAAGGGCCATCCGCCGGCGCTCGCGCGCCTGGGGCAGGAGCTCGAGACAGGCCTGCGCCTGCCCGGCGATGCGGCGCAGGCCGTCAGCGTCCTCACGCGCGCCGTGGAGGCCGGCAGCGCGCACGGCACCTATCGGCTGGCCTGGATGCATCGCATCGGCAAGGGCGTCGCGCACGACATGGCGCGCTGCGTCGCGCTGCTGTCGCAGGCCGCGGCCGGCGACTTCGCCCAGGCGCAGTACGAGCTGGCGATGCATTGCAGCACCGGCGACGGCGTGCCGCAGGACGATGCGCGCGCCGCCTACTGGCTGGAACGCGCGGTGCAGGGCGACCACGGCGAGGCGATGATCATGCTGGCCGGCAAGTACGAGCGCGGACGCGGCGTGCCGCAGGATCTCGAACGGGCCGTGGCCCTGTACAAGCGCGCCGCCGACAAGCGCATCCCCGCCGCCTTCTACCACCTGGGCGTGCTCACCGCCGACGGCCGCGGCCTCGACCGCGACCTGCGCGAGGCCATGCGCCTGATGACGCTCGCCGCCCGCGACGGCGTGCACGACGCGCGCGAACAGCTCGAGGACCTGTCGCTGGCGATGACGCGCGAATCGCGCCGCTGAGCCCGGTAATCGCGGCCCCGCGATGCGCGATGCGCGACGCGCCGTCATCCTGCGCGCAGTCGCAGGATCCACGCGTCACGAAGCGCCTCGGCAGAGGTGGATCCTGCGACTGCGCGCAGGATGACGAGCCACGACGTTCCGACGGATCCGCCCGCGAGCGCGTCACGCCGCCAGCTTCTCGCGCATCACGCCGCCAGCTTCTCGTTCGACGTCGCCTCGCCGTGGCGCACCATCACGAGTCCCGGCATCGGATGGCGCAACAGCCGTTCCACCAGCGTGCCGGCGAGCCCCGCATCGACCAGCGCCGCGAAGCGGCCCCAGCGGCGCATCACCACCTCGTTGCCCCACGCCGCGGCGAGCGCGTCGCGCATCTCCGGCTTGTCGTCGCCATGGCCCTGGCGCAGCGCCTGGGCCAGCAGCGAATTGAAGAACAGGTTGAACTCGGTGCGCAGCGCCTGCGGCAGCGAATCGGCGATGCCGCGGGCGCGCTGGCCCCAGCCCGGCACCGACAGCTGCAGCGTCAGCACCGCCTGCAGTTCCTGGATCGGATTGACCAGGCGCACACGGTTGGGCGGCAGCACCAGCAGCGGGATGCGCGCGGCCTCGTCGTGCGGCAGCGGGGTGGCCAGCGACTTCAGCGCCACGATGCGGCGCCAGTGGCGCAGCGACAGCCCGTCGACGGCCTCCTCGGGCACCGCCTCGGCGCGCGCCAGCGCGTCCTTCGCGAGGGCCCAGTCGATCGACGTCCAGCGGTCGGCGATCGCGGGGCTCGCCAGCATGAGGTTGCCCGCGGTCCAGCCGCGCTGGATGTCGACCGGCACGACGCACGCATCGGTGCCGAGGGCGCGGCGCGTGATCGGGCAGTGCGTGGCGACTTCCAGCGAGCGCAGCACCTGCGGCGTGATCTGGTGGTCGTCGAACGCCTCGCCGCGCTGCCACGCGGCCAGGCGCAGCGCCAGCCAGCGCGTGACGGCCAGCGTGGCCGGGCGCGTGCGGCGCGTCATCAGGCGGCGTCCGCGCTCCCAGCCCTCGCGGATCGGGTGGCCCGGCCACAGGCAGGGCGCGGGCGGCACCATGCCGAAGCGGGCGTAGTCGAAGCCGAGGACGTCGCCCGGGTCGACGGCTTCGTCGCCGCGCAACCGCGAGGCCTGCCCGCGAGCCGGCCGGCCGGCGTTGCGCGCGGGAGCGATGTCGGCGCGCTTGCCGCGGGGGGCGAAGTTGAAGGTGGCCTGGTTCATCGTCGTGTCCTCGGGTCTGATCTGGGAGTGAGGCCAGTTTCGGCCGTCACAAGCTCACACGATGAGCTACGGCAAAATGGGGTCCATGGACAGGACAGAACGCTTCTACCGGATCGAGCTGCTGATCAAGCGGCAGGCCGGCGTCACCTTCGACCAGCTGCTGGACGAACTCGAGGTCTCGCCGGCGACGCTCAAGCGCGACCTGCAATACCTGCGCGATCGCATGGACGCGCCCATCGTCTACGACCGGGCCGACAACGTGTACCGCTTCGAGGCGGGCGCGGCCGAGGCGGCCAACGGCGGCCCGCCGGCGCGCGAGCGCAGCGCCAAGACGCACGAGCTGCCCGGCGTCTGGTTCAGCGAGAAGGAGCTTCACGCGCTCCTGACGATGCACCAGCTCATCGCCGGCCTGGACGACGGCGGCGTGCTGGGCCGCCACCTGCAGCCGCTGCTGGACAAGCTGCACGGCATGCTGGGCGCGTCGGGCGACGAGGCGCAGTCGCTGATGCGCCGGGTGCGCATCGTCAACCCCGCCAAGCGCGCGGTGACCAGCCGCTGGTTCGAGGAAGCCGTCAGCGCCGTGCTGAGCCGGCGGCGCCTGGTCATCAGCTACTACACGCGCAGCAAGCGCAGCGAGTCCGAGCGCGTGCTGTCGCCGCAGCGCCTGCTGCACTACCGCAACACCTGGTACCTGGACGCCTGGTGCCACGCCAGCGAGGGCCTGCGCCGCTTCGCGCTGGACGCCGTGCGCTCGGCCAAGGTGCTGGACGAGCCGGCACGCGACCTGCCGCTGTCCGAGGTGGAGCAGGCGCTCGACCAGGGCTACGGGATCTTCGGCGGCGCACGGCTGCGCCAGGCCACGCTGCATTTCAGCGCCGAGGCGGCGCAGTGGGTGGCGCAGGAGGAATGGCACCCGCAGCAGCAGGTCAAGCCCCTGGCCGACGGTTCGCTGCGCATGCGCATCCCGTATTCGGAGCCCACCGAGCTGGTGATGGACGTGCTGCGCCACGGCCCCAACGTGCGCGTGGTGTCGCCGCCGGAACTTGCGCAGCTGGTCCAGGATCAACTGAAGCAGACCCTCGCGGGCTACGACAACGACGCGACCCCGGCATGAACAAGGCCTTCACCAAGGAATCCGACAGCGACGAGGACGACGACGGCCCGTCGCTGCCCGCGCTGCCGGCGGGCGGGAAGAACTACATCACCCCGCAGGGCCACGAGCGCCTGCGCGCGGAGCTGCTGCACCTGATCGACGAGGATCGCCCCAAGGTCGTCGAGGCGGTGCACTGGGCCGCGTCCAACGGCGACCGCAGCGAGAACGGCGACTACATCTATGGCAAGAAGCGCCTGCGCGAGATCGACCGCCGCATCCGTTTCCTGATCAAGCGGCTGGACATCGCCGTCGTGGCCGACCCCTCGGCGCACCACGGCAAGGACCAGGTCTTCTTCGGCGCCACCGTCACCTACGCCAACGACGCGGGCGACGAGCGCACCGTCACCATCAAGGGCATCGACGAGGTCGACTCGCTGCAGGGCGAGGTCAGCTGGGTGTCGCCGATCGCGCGCACGCTGCTGAAGGCGCGCGAAGGCGACACGCTGCAGCTGGTGACGCCCGCGGGCGTCGAGACGATCGAGGTGCTGGCCGTGAGCTATCCCGCGCCCGCGGCGCATTGACGACGAGATTTCCCGGATCGAACGAATGAAGGTTACCTCCCTGATCGCGGCGCTGCTCGCCGCCGCGTGCGCGCACGCCGAACCGGCCGGCGCCAGCGGCACCGACAAGCCCAAGGCGATCCCCGTCTACGGCTTCCAGGTGGTGCACGCCACGCCGCACGACATCAACGCGTTCACCGAAGGCCTGTTCTTCCTCAACGGCTACTTCTACGAGAGCACCGGCCTCGACGGCCATTCGACGGTGCGCAAGGTCAAGGTCGAGACGGGGCAGGTGGTGCAGCGCGCGAACCTGCCGCCCGAGATGTTCGGCGAGGGCATCGCACCGTGGCATGGCCACCTCGTCGGCCTCACCTGGAAGTCGCAGACGGGCTTCGTGCTGGATCTCGACAGCTTCGACACCAAGGGCCAGTTCGGCTATCCGGGCGAGGGCTGGGGCCTCACGCACGACGACACCGAGCTGGTGATGAGCGACGGCACGGCCGACATCCGCTTCCTGAACCCGAACACGCTGATCGAGACGCACCGCATCCACGTCACCGCGCAGGGCAAGCCGGTGGACCAGCTCAACGAGCTCGAATGGGTCGACGGCGAGATCTTCGCCAACATCTGGCAGACCGACCGCATCGCGCGCATCGACCCGAAGACGGGCGACGTCGTCGGCTGGATCGACTGCAAGGGCCTGCTGCCCGCCAAGGACGTCATCGCGCAGCACACCGACGTGCTCAATGGCATCGCCTACGACCCGGCCACCAAACGGCTGTGGGTCACCGGCAAGTTCTGGCCCAAGGTCTTCGAGATCAAGCTCGTCAAACGCTGAGGGGCAGCGACTTTTCGTCGTTTTGCCGCCTCTCGCACCGCCAATTCCTCCGTTCGCGCCGCGCTGCGGGCTTTCCGCCTTGCGCCGGCCGGTCGGCTGAACCACAGTCCCGCATCGTTTTCCCCGGATCTCCTGCTCGTGTCCTCGACCGTCACCTCCACCGACAAGCCCTTCTCGCGCGACGACACCCGGTTCATCGGCCACCCGCTGGGGCTGGCCTGGCTCTCCGCCTGCGAGCTGTGGGAGCGCTTCTCGTACTACGGCATGCAGATCCTGCTGGCCCTGTACCTGACCAAGTACCTGTTCCAGCCCGAGCACATCGGCAACGTGATGGGCATCGGCGCCATCCGGGCCGGCATCGAGCATTTCCTCGGGCCGCGCACGCCGCTGCAGCTGGGCCTGTTCATCGCGGGCCAGTATTCGGGCCTCGTCTATCTCACGCCGATCCTGGGCGGCCTGGTGGCCGATCGCCTGCTGGGGCGCACGCGCACCGTGGTGCTCGGCGCCAGCCTGATGGCCATCGGCCACTTCATGATGGCGTTCGAGGCGAGCTTCTTCATCGCGATCGCCTGCCTGCTGGTCGGCGTGGGCTGCTTCAAGGGCAACATCGCCGCGCAGGTGGGCGCGCTGTATGCGCCCGGCGACAAGCGCAACGCCACGGCGTTCCAGATCTTCATCATGGCCGTGCAGATCGCGGTCATCGCCGCGCCGATCGTGTGCGGCACGCTGGGCGAGAAGGTGGGCTTCCACTGGGGCTTCGGCGCCGCCGGCATCGGCATGCTGATCGGCCTCGCGACCTATCTCGCCGGCCGCGGCTGGCTGCCGCCCGAACCGGCCAGGAAGGGCGGCGCCGACGTGGTCGAGCAGCCGCCGCTGACGCGCGCCGAGATCCGCCGCGTCGGCGTGCTCATCCTGCTGCTGCCGGTCCTGCTGGTGGCCGTCATCGGCAACACGCAGCTCAATCTCGGCTTCACGGTGTGGTCCGACAAGCACATGGACCTGATGATGTTCGGCTGGCAGGTGCCGGTCACCTGGCTGTCGATGGTCGACGCCGTCGTGAGCACGATCACCGGCCTGGCCTCGATCGCGTTCTGGCTGTGGTGGAGCAAGCGCCGCACGGAGCCCGACGAGCTGACCAAGATGGCCCTCGGGTCGGTGGTCGCGGCCGCGGGGCCGGCGGCGATGGCGGTGGCGGGCGCCATCGTCGACACGACGCACGGCAGGGTCGGGCCGGTGTGGACGCTGGCGTTCACCCTCCTCAACGACATCGGCTTCTCCAACGTCTACGCGATCAGCCTCGCGCTGTATTCGCGCGTGGCGCCGCGGCAGATCACCGGCCTGGTCGTGGGCATCTACTTCCTGCACCTGTGGGGGGCGTTCAGCGTCGCGGGCTGGCTGGCCGGCTTCATGGATGCGTGGTCGAACCGCGATTTCTGGGCCTTGCATGCATTGCTCGTGCTGGTCGGCGCGGTGCTGCTGTTCGTCGCGCGGATGGCGTTCGGCCGCCTGCTGTCCACCGAGACGCTGGCCGCCGAGCGCGCGGCCGCGGACGCCGCCGGCGCACGCGCGGACGAGCCCGCGCTCGTGCCCGCGCACTGACCCGCGTCACGCGTCGGGCGCGGGCGTGCGGGCGCGAGGCTTGCCGCCCCGGGAGGATCGCCAGACCTCTCGAGGACGTCCCATGCAAGCCCTGAACCCATCGCGCGTGCCGCCCCGGATGCACGCCGTCCTGATCCGCCGCTTCGGCGGCCCCGAGGTGGTGGAATACGCCGACCTGCCGGTCCCCGAGCCGGGGCCGGGCGAACTGCTGCTCAAGGTCGAGGCGGCCAGCCTCAATCCGGTCGACTGGAAGATCCGCAGCGGCAAGTACCCCGTGGTCAAGGCGGACCAGCTGCCCTACGTGCTGGGCCGCGACGTGAGCGCGACCGTGGTGACGTCCGACGACGCCGAGCTGCCCGCGGGAACGCTCGTGCACGGCCTGCTCGATCCGGCCCACGGCGGCCTCGCGCAATACACGGTGGCGCGCGCCGGCCAGCTGGCGCGCGTTCCCGGCGCGCTCGACCGCGTCGCCGCGGCGGCCGTCCCGCTCGCCGCGCTGACCGCCTGGCAGGGCCTGTTCGACCACGGTGGCCTGGCGGCCGGGCAGCGCGTGCTGATCCACGCGGGCGCCGGCGGTGTCGGCCATTTCGCGGTGCAGTTCGCCAAGGCGCGCGGCGCGCACGTCATCACGACGGTGTCGACCGACGACGTCGCGTTCGCCCGCAGCCTGGGCGCCGACGAGGTCATCGACCACACGCAGGAACGCTTCGAATCCCGGGTGCGCGACATCGACCTGGTCTACGACCTCGTCGGCGGCGAGACGCAGGAACAGTCGTGGGCCGTGCTGAAGAATGGCGGCGTGCTGGTGTCGACCGTGGCCGAGCCGGCGCGCGAGAAGGCCGAGGCGACCGGCGTGCGCGCGCTACGCTACACGGCGCAGCCGGATGCGAAGCAGCTGCGCGAGATCGACGCGCTGATCCAGTCCGGCCTGGTGCGCCCGCTGGTGTCGCGCCGGTACGCCTACGGCGAGGCCAGGGAAGCCCTGCGCAGCCTCGAGGAGGGCCACAGCACGGGCAAGCTGGTGGTCGACATGGCCACCTCGATCGCCGACGTCCCCGAGCCGCTGCAATGACCGTCGCGACGGCCCGCGTCAATTCGGCCGGCGCGCCGCGGCAGCGTCCAGCACGGCCCGGCAGGACGTCTTGACGAGTTCCGCCACGGCGTCCACGCTGCGGTTGGCGCCCAGCAGCCGGAACATGGCGTAGCTGGTCATCGCGTACACGAAGTCGACGGCGTCGCGGCGTCGTCGCGAGGGCGCCTCGGCAGGCAGGAGCCTCTTCATGAGGGCCTGCAGCAGTCTCCGGCGCCGCTCGTTGCGCGCGGTCAGGGCGACGGCGAACTCGGCGTCGGTGGCCATCGCGTCGTGCAGGCGCCCGATCGCTTCGTCCGACGACCAGAAGGCGCAGAAGCGCTCGATGATCGCGTCCAGGCCTTGCAGCGGATCGGCCATCGACAGCGCCTGCGGAATCGTGTCCAGGCGGCCGCGCGCCGCAATGTCGTCGAAGACCGCCTCGAGAAGGCCGCGGCGCGACCCGAACTGGTTGTAGACCGTCAGCCGGGTCACGCCGGCCGCCCTGGCCACCGATTCCAGCGAGAAGCCGGCCAGCCCGCCATCCTCGCGCAGGGACTGCGTGGCGGCGGCCACCACGCGCTCCCGCTTGGCGCCGGCGGCCGCGGTCCTCAGTGCGCTCACATAGGGCTTGCGGCTCGACTCGACGCTGTCTGGCATCCGGTCGATTGTATTTCGCGCGTGCCGGCGGTGGCGCTCAGGCGGGCACCGGGGCGCGGGTCTCCGCGCGCAACGCGAGGAAGGTCCAGGCGCCCGCGGCCAGGTCGACCAGCCCGAACGTCACCAGCGCAGGCCGGGCCAGGCCCGCCAGCACGAAGCCGCCGAACACGATCGGCGCGAGGCTGCGCACGTAGCACGACGCCCGGAAGAACGGCACGGCGTCCGACTTCGACGCGAACCAGTAGCAGATGCCTTCGTTGAAGACGACCAGGCCCGCCACGCGGATCCACACCTCCGGCGTCTGCGGCATCCCGAACAACGGCAACAGCGCGTTGGGCGCGGCCATCAGGCCGAGGCTGAGGACGATCAGGTAGGCCCCGAAGGCCCGGATGGTGAAAGCGGTCCTGGACATGCTCTTTCCTTTCGATGGTGGCCTGCGATGCAGGATTCCCTGGTTCTTGAAAAATGAATATACAGCATGTACATTAAATAATCGACATTGTGGATTCGCACCATGCCCTACGCATTGATCCTCGCCGCCGCGCTGCACGTGCTCGCCACGGTGTTCTGGGCCGGCAGCACGTTCGCGCTGGCCCGCTCGGGCGGCGCCGCCCTGGAGCGCCTGTTCAAGCCGCAATTGGCCGCGGCCGTGCTGGCGTTCGCCACGGGGGGCTACCTGGGCCACACGCTCCACGCGCATGCGTTCGGGCGCGGCGAGCAGGTGTTGCTGGCCGCGATCGCCGCCTCGGCGGTCGCCCTGCTCGTGCAGCTCGCGGTGGTGGGCCGCGCGATGCGCGCCCTGCGCGATGGCGCGGGCGACCAGTCCGGGCCGCGTGCGCTGGCCACGACGGCGCATCGCGTCGCCGCCGTGTTCCTGGCGCTGGCGGCGATCGGCATGGCGACCGCGCGCTACGTCCCGCCGGCGCCGGTCGGGACGGCCGATGCCGCCGCCGTCAGCGGGTCCGCCGGCGTGCAGTGAGGATCAGGGCTTGACGCGGGCCGCGCGCAGTACCGACGACGCGCGCTTGAGCGTGCGCAGCACGTCGGCCAGGTGCAGCCGGTCGCGCACGCTCACCAGCAGGAGCAGCTCGGTCGTCTCCGATGCCCGCTCGTCGCCCATGTCGATGTGCGTGATGTCGGCCTCGGCGGCGCTGATGGCCTGCGCGACCTGCGCCAGCGTGCCCTTGGTGTTGCGCACGAGGACGCTGACGGCCGTCTCGAACTGGCGCGTCAGCTGCTCGGCCCAGTCGACCTCCATCCAGCGCTCGGCGTCGCGTTCGCGCAGGCGGCGGCCGATCGAGCAGTCCTTGGTATGCACCTTCAGCCCCTCGCCGCCGAAGTAGCCCGCCACGTCGTCGCCGGGGATCGGCCGGCAGCAGGTGGCCAGCTGCACCGACGCGCCCTCGCTGCCGTCGATCTCGACGACGTTCTGCCCGACGGAGGCCTCGTTGCTGGCGAAGCGCCCCAGGGTCAACGCGATCGCGCCGGGGCGCTGGCCGCGCTCGCCGAGCAGCTGCGCGAGGCGCTTGGCGACGATGGAGGCGATCTTGCGGCCCAGGCCGATGTCGACCATCAGCTCGGCACGGTTGCGGCTGCCGCTCCAGCGGGTGAGCGACTGCCACAGCGCGGCATGCGCCTCGTCGTCGGCCGGAACGGCCATGCCCTCGTTGCGCAGCGCCTGGATCAGCAGCTTCTCGCCGAGCAGGATCGATTCCTCGTGCTCGAGGTTCTTCAGGAAATGGCGGATCTTGGAGCGCGCGCGGCCGGTGCGCACCGAGTTCAGCCATGACGGGTTCGGCCGCGCGTTGGGCGAGGTGCTGACCTCGACGACGTCGCCGCTCTTGAGCTCCGTGCGCAGCGCCACCGGCTCGCCGTTGACCTTGGCCGCGACGCAGTGGTCGCCGACGTCGGAGTGGATCGCGTACGCGAAGTCGATCGGCGTGGCGCCGCGCGGCAGCGCCAGGATCTTGCTCTTGGGCGTGAAGACGTACACGGCCTCGGGGAACAGGTCGATCTTCACGTGCTCCAGGAATTCGCTGGAGTCGTGCGTGTCGCTCTGGATGTCGATCAGCGACTGCAGCCACATCGCGCCCAGGCGCTGCGCCTCGTCGGGGCGGCCGCCCTGCGGGCCGGCCTTGTACATCCAGTGCGCCGCGATGCCCGCCTCGGCCACCGCGTGCATCTCCTCGGTGCGCACCTGGAACTCCACGGCCGTGCCCAGCGGGTTGACCAGCGTCGTGTGCAGCGACTGGTAGCCGTTGGCCTTGGGGATCGCGATGTAGTCCTTGAAGCGGCCGGGCACCGGCTTGTACGTCTGGTGCAGCGTGCCGAGCGACAGATAGCACTCGGGCAGCGAGTGCACGACGATGCGAAAGCCGAAGATGTCGTTGACCTGCGCGAAGCCGGCGTGCTTCTCGCGCATCTTGCGGTAGATCGAGAACACCGTCTTCTCGCGGCTGAAGACGGTGACCTTGGTGCGCGCCTCGGCGAACGCCTTCTCGACGTCGCGCCGCATGCGATCGACGATGTCGCGCCGCGTGCCGCGTGCGCGCTCCAGCGCCTTGGCGACGGCCGCATACCGCCACGGGTACATGAAGCGGAACGACAGGTCCTGCAGCTCGCGGTACATCTGGTTCAGGCCCAGGCGGTGCGCGATGGGGGCGAAGATCTCGATGGTCTCGCGCGCGATGCGGGCGCGCTTGGCCGGCGCCATGGCGTCCATCGTGCGCATGTTGTGCAGGCGGTCGCACAGCTTGATGAGGATGACGCGCACGTCGCGCGACATCGCCAGCAGCATCTTGCGAAACGACTCGGCCTGGCCGTCCTCGCGCGTGGAGAACTGCAGCTTGTCCAGCTTGGTCAGTCCATCGACGAGATCGGCGGTGGGCGCGCCGAAGCGCTCGATCAGCTCGGGCTTGGTGACGCCGCAGTCCTCGATGGTGTCGTGCATCAGCGCCGCCATCAGCGCGGTGGCGTCGAGCTTCCAGTCGGCCGCCAGGCCGGTGACCGCGAGCGGGTGCGTGATGTACGGGATGCCGCTGGCGCGCAGCTGGCCCAGGTGCGCCTCGTCGGCGAACTTGTAGGCCTCGCGCACCTTCTTCAGATCGGACTTGCTCAGGTAACTGAGCTTCTCGGCCAGCTCGGCGAAGGTGGTGACCTCGGCCAGTGGCGTCGCGGCGGCCGGGGTGCGCGCCAGGCCGTGCAGCTTGGCAGGCAGCAGGTCGGCGGCGAACGAACGAATGCTCATGGGGTGAATTTAGCTTGTTATGAGGCCGACGCCGCTGCGGTCGGGAAATCGTCGTGCCCCACGGCCGTCCGGTTTCGGCAATCCCTTGGTATCGGTAACTGCGGGTCGGGCCCTAACCTGTTCAGGGGATTTGTTGAAACCGCTTTCAAATAATTACGCAAAAGGCGCTCACAAGCGCATGTTCGGGAGTCAAATGCGCTCGCCCCGGCTGCTCCAGGCAGGCAGCGGGGGATGCCCGAGCGCCGGCCGTGACGCCCGAACGTCGCGCCGGCCCTTCCTGATGTGCCAAGGACCGGCCTGAAGACGGCGCGTGCGAACGCGCCCCCACAACGACAGGAGACAGCGATGAATTCACGTGTTGCAGGGCTCGGCGTCCTGCTGGCATTTTCCCTCGGCAGCGCGGGCTACGTGCAGGCCCAGACGGCCGCGGACTACACGCAGGGCGTGACGGTCGGCGGCAGCACCGCCACGATCAATTTCAACCCGACCTCGAGCACGACGACGTGGACGGACGTCCACTATTCGGTCAACGGCGGGGCGCTGCAGAACCTGCGGATGGCGCGCAACGCCGCCACCGGCGCGGAGACGCAGCAGGTCTTGCAAGCGGTTTCAACCGGCAATACCATCGCCTACAGCTTCACGTACAACAAGGGCACCCCGGCGTACGACACGCCGACCTATTCGTACACCGTGGGCTCGTCCACCGGCGGCGGCACGTCCGTGAATCCGGCGGCCGGCCAGGCCTGCTTCTTCGCCGACGTCAACTACGCCGGCGACTCGTTCTGCGCCAGCGCCAGCAGCAGCTGGGTGGGCAGTGCGTGGAACGATCGCATCTCGTCGGTCAAGGTGGCCTCCGGCGTGACGGTCGTCCTGTACAACGACGTCAACTACGGCGGCTCCACGCTCACCGTCTCGGCCAACAACGCCAACCTGGTGAACAACGGCTTCAACGACCTCGCCTCGTCGTTCAAGCTGTCGACGGGCGCGACCGGCGGCACCTGGAACAAGCAGACGACGTTCAACATCGTCAACGGCACGAACAACGCCTACGACAACGCACACGTCTTCTGGGCCATCATCGGCAAGGACTGGACGAGCGGCAAGTTCGTTTGGGTCAACGCCGCCGGCCAGCTGATCCCGATGACCACCGCGGACAACGGCGCGCTGAACAAGAACGGCGTCGGCTACACCAACTACTTCCACTCGATCGCGCAGGCCGGCTCGGTGACGATCCCGCCGATCAACTCGGCGCGCCTGCTGCTGAGCGTGGGCAGCCCGATGTACATCCGCGTCAACCAGGACGTGAACGGCAACATCGGCTACGCCGGCGCCAACATCGACAACCCGAGCGACCCGAACATCGACGTCACGTTCGACTTCGCCGAGATGGCCATCCTCCCGGACACCGGCTTCTACGGCAACACGACGCGCGTCGACCAGTTCGGCTTCCCGGTGCGGCTGCGCCTGCAAGGCCTCGACGGCTACGACCAGACCGTCGGCGAGACCGCCAGCCGCGCCTCGCTGTTCTCGGCCTGGGCGTCGTCGGTGCCGGCGCAGTTCGCGGGCCTGGCGCAGGCGCCGTATTCGCCGTACCGCATCGTCGCGCCCGCGCACGGCAGCTTCGGCACGGCGGGCGCGAACGCGCACTACCTGGACAGCTACATCCAGGGCCTGTGGACGAAGTACGCCTCGCAGACGCTGACCTTCACCGACCAGCAGGGCACCTTCACGGGCCACGTCGTCAACGGCCAGTTCCAGTTCACCGACGGCAAGGGCACGTACACGATCCAGCGCGCCCCGACGACGCAGGAAGCGCTGCTGGGCAACGGCGTGCTCAACGACGCCACCGGCCAGACGCCGGGCACCGCGGGCTACGACAAGCAGTTGCAGATCCAGGCCCAGATGTGCGCGGCCATCAATCGCCACATCGTCGAGGATCCGGCGCACTGGTACACGCCGGGCTTCTTCTACGCCAACCCGTCCAACTCGTACTCGAAGTTCTGGCACGACCACAGCATCAATGCGCTGTCCTACGGGTTCGCGTACGACGACGTCGGTGGCTTCAGCTCGTCGCTGCACACCGAGAAGCCGACGATCGCGACGGTGACGGTGGGCTGGTAAGCCGGCCGTCGGCGATTCGATTCGCGAGAAGGACCCCCGCGATGCGTCGCGGGGGCATGGGCTGGAAGCGGTCTCGGCTTCCAGCCCTTTATGGTTCATGAGAGGCGCGTTCGTGCCTGCGGCGCTGGCGCTTCGGGTGGCGAAGCGCGGTGCGGGGTGGCCGACGCTCGGAGAGCGCGCGACGCGGGGTGCCGGGGATTGCCGTTTCGCGCACGCGTCCCGCGGCCAAAAGCAAAAAGCCCGACTCGCATCGAAGCAAATCGGGCTCTCGGGCCTGCGTTCACGAAGGGAACGCAGTGGGCGGGGCGATCAGGTCGGAACCTTGCGCAGCATTTCCTTGCCGATCTCGCCGGCGGCGATCTCGCGCAGGGCGGTCACGCCGTGCTTGTTCTTGGATTCGATCTTGGGCGTGTGGCCCTGGCTCAGCATGCGGGCGCGGTACGTGGCGGCGAGCACGAGCTGGAAGCGGTTCGGGATCTTTTCCAGGCAGTCTTCAACGGTGATGCGGGCCATGTGGCTTCCTTTGCTGGTGCCGGGAGCGGAACGCGCCGGCTGGGGACTGGACTCTCGGGGATCGGGCTGCGAACACGCTCAGGCCAGGCCCAGTGCGGCGAAGACGTCGGGGTGGTTCGCGCGCTGGGCCGCGAAGCGCAGGGCCCCGGGCTGCTCGCGAACGACCGCGCGGAGTTCCGCCAGGGCATTTTCGAGAGAACCATTGATTATAACAAAGTCGAACTTCGGCGCCTGGGCGACTTCGTGGCGGGCGTTGGCCAGCCGCTGGGCGATGACCTCGGCCGCGTCCTCGCCGCGGCCGCGCAGGCGTTGCGCGAGCTCGTCCCAGCTGGGTGGCAGGATGAACACCAGCAGCGCGGCCGGAAACAGCGTGCGGATCTGCAGCGCGCCCTGGTAGTCGATCTCGAGGACGACGTCCTTGCCCGCGGCCAGCAGCGCGTGCACGCCCTGGCGCGACGTGCCGTACCAGTTGCCGTGCACATGCGCGTGCTCGAAGAATTCGCCGTCCTCGACCATGCGCTGGAAGGTGGCGACGTCGGTGAAGTGGTACTCGCGCCCGTCCCGCTCCTGGCCGCGCGGGGCGCGCGTGGTGTGAGACACCGACACCGCCAGGTGCGGCTCGTGCTGCAGCAGTGCCTTCACGAGGGTCGATTTGCCGGCGCCGCTGGGGGCGGCGACCACGAAGAGCTTGCCGGGGAGTTCCATGGAAACGAGCGCGACGGGATGAGGTTTCGCCAGCCTCGAAGTATCGCCGCATTCCCCTGCGCGCCAGCGGCCCGACAGCGGGAGGAATCCGCGCCCGCCCAGGTTCTCAGCTCGCGACGCCGTCGAACACCGGCGTGAGCCCCGGCGTGTTCAGCACGCTCGCGGGCGTGACCGTCTCGCGCTGCCAGGGGATGTTGCCGAAGTACCAGGCGCGCCAGAAGCCGACGTCGGCCTGCGGCGCGGCGGCGAGCAGTTGCCGCAAGGACTGGACCTCGCCCACCTCGACGCCCGCGCCCTGCTGCAGCACCTCGCGCACGTAGCGCGAGCAGAACTGGCGGTGCGAGTGCGCGTCGAAGCCCGTGTCGTAGAAGACGTGGCGGCGCTGCGCGGCGGCGGCGGCGACCGCCTGCTGCTGCGCCGGCGTCAGCGGCACGGGCAGGCGCATCACCGCGACGCGGCCGCCGGCCGAGCGCGCGACGAAGCGTGACAGCGTCGTCGAGCCGGACAGCGGGAACCGGCTCTCGCCGATCGTCGGCTCGGGGCCGGAGACGTCCAGCACGATGCCGACGTGGTTCGTCCACGTGCCCGTGGCCTCCGCGACCTTGCGGAACGGGTAGGCGCCGATGCGCGTGAACACGATGTCGCCGACCTGCAGCGACTTCGCCAGCTCGGCGACAGGTTCGGCCGCCAGCGCCGGGGCCGAGCCGTCATCCGCGCCACGGGCGCCGGATTGGGCGAGCGCGGAGGTGCCGGCGGCCAGGCCGGTGCAGGCGAGGGCGACGGCGCCGACATGGCGCAGCGGGAAGCGGAAACGGGTCATGGGTGGGGGCGCGCGGCCGGTCGTTGTGGAGACCGCGGAGCATGGCGCGGCGTCGCGAGGCTGGAAACCATCGCTGGCGAGGTGCCGAGGTGAACGCCTGCGGGTATCGGCTTGCGATACCCGGTGGGGCGGTCGGCGCGTGCCACGACCGTCGGCGCGGGCGGCATCGGGGCGATCCACCGCTGCACTTGTGAGCGCGCGCCAACCCGTTGTCCCACATCGCGAAACGGTGGAAATCTGCTCCGCCATGCCGTAACGAGAACTTGCAATTTGGGCGCTCGACAGCATTCATCCGAACGCCAAAATGGACGAAGAAAAGAAGGCAGCGCACCCGACTCGGGCCCTCGCTGCACTTGAGAGGGCGCTTGTTTGCAATCGGCCTGCAAGGCATCGCTTTTTCGTTGGGCTCCCCATGATCTCCTCCTCTACCGTAACGGCCATGTCCGCTCCTCCCGTCGCCGGCGGGGTCCTGAAGCGCCTGCGCAAGCTGCTGACGCGACCGATCCGCCTCGAACGCCGTGGTTTCGACTTCCACTTCGTGTTCGACAAGCCGTCGCGCGCGGCGGGCGGGGGTGCGTCGGACGACTCGGCACCGCGCCGCCGCCACAACCGGGGCGAACTGCCCTCGATGACGGCGCGCGAGGTGTCCGAGGTCTGCGCGAACCTGCGCGCGATGCTGGGCGGCCAGATCGGCCGCCATCCGCGGCTGCCGTCGCTGGCGCTGCTGGAGCGCGCGATGATGAAGAACGGCGAACGCGGCATCGACGACGTCCCCGCCGCCGTGTTGCGCCACGCCGCGCAGGCGCTCGACGCGTTCGATCTCGACGTCTACGGTCCCGGCCTGGTGCTGCTGCGCCGCCGCGTGGAGCAGGTGCTGCGCCGCCGCCATGGCGACCGTCACTCGCACACCGGCCCCTCGCAACCCGACCAGCACACCGAGCGCCTGGCCGCCGCGATGGCCCCCGGCGCGCTGAAGGATTTCTCCGACAGCATGACGGAATTCATCAGCATCGACGGCATGTTCGGCGACCGGAAGTCCTGAGCCCGGGCATTTCAGGACGCTCCATGAAGAAGAGCCGCGATCAGCGGCTCTTTGCATTTGGGGCGGGCCCGTCGGCCCGCCGTCGCGGGCGCTGATTACAGCGCGGCGTCCTTCAGCTTCTTGAGGGCGCGCGTCTTGATCTTCACGGACGCGGGCTTGGCCGCGAACATGCGCTCGACGCCGGTGAACGGGTCCTTGCCCATGCGCTTCTTCTTGGCCGGCACGTTCTGCACGACGACCTTCAGCAGGCCGGGCAGCGTGAAGGAGCCGAGGCCCTTCTTGTTGACCGACATCAGCATCGCGCCTTCGAGCGCGGCCAGCACGGCCTTGGTCGACTTCGCGTCGACGCCCGATTGCTCGGCCACGTGCGCGGCCAGGCTGGACTTGTTGAACGCGGTCTTCAGCGGCTTGAGGGCCGGAGCAGCCTTTGCCGGAGCGGCCTTCGCGGCCTTCGCCGGGGCAGCCTTCTTGACGGCCTTGGCCGGCGCGGCGGCCTTGGTCGCCTTCTTGGCGGGGGCGGGGGACTTCTTAGCAGTTGCCATGGTTCTTCAGTACTTTGAACTTTGGATGTCGATGCTGCGGCGGTTGCCGCAGCGGCGCGATTGTAGGTGAGCGCCGCCGCGCTTCGCATCCGGACCCGCTTTTTCAAGCTGTTTTCACTTGCACGGCCTCGAAATGCATACCCCTAGCCGTATGTTGGCCGTTGCGCACGCACCGCCTCGCGGCCCCGGCATCCGCGGCGTCGCAAGTTCGCAAGATCCGTCAACCCGATCGCAATCCGCGGCAGAAACCCTGCTGGCCGCGTTCCTAGAATTTCCACACGACAACGACAACGGAGACGAACGATGCGAACGAAGGACGAGGCGGGACGATCGGTGGGAACGACAGGGCGCGACGTGCTGCCATCCCCCCGGCTTGCAGGATTCCGCCGCGGCAGCGCGACGGCATCGCTCGCCGGCATCGTGTTCGCGCTGGCCGCCTGCGGCAGCCTGCGTCCCGCGCCGGACGCCGCCGCACCCCGCACGCTGGCGACGCCGCTGGCCGACGGGCGCACCGCCGAAGGCGGCGTCGTCGACGGCTTCATGTTCGCGGAGCGGCCGGGCGACGTGGCGATCGATCCCGTGATGCACGCGAGCGGCACGGCGCGCGCCACCGGCATGATCGACCCGCGCCACGGCAGCACCTGGGGCGGCATCGCGTTGTCGACGTCGCTGCAGCGCGGGGGCCGCGCGCTCGATGCGGGCTCGGGCCGGCTGCTGGCCATCACGCTGGCATCGACCGGGTCGAACACCTTGCGCCTGCGCCTCGTCGGGCCGAACGCCGCGCTGCGCGACAGCGGCTGCTACCCCGTCGCGACCGTGCGCGTGGAGCCGCAGTTGAAGGAGTACACGGTGCCGATCGCCTCGTTCGCGCCCGAGTCGTACTGCGGCGCCAACGCGCCCGCCGGCACGGCAGCGGCCGCGGCGCTGGCGGCCGTCGAAGTGGCCGACGCGTCGGTGACGCCGGGCCGCCGGCGCCAGGTCGACTTCACCGTCGGCACCATCCGCGTGCTGCCCTGACGCCATGCGCGGGCGCCCGCATCCTGTCGCCGTCGCCGTGCTCGCCAGCCTGGCCGCCTCGTTCGCCGCATCCGCCGCGCCGGGGCACGATGGCCGGGCCTGGGTGCGCTTCGACGATCCTTCCAGCCTCGCGTCGGCGCGGCCGATCGTCGCGTCGGACGTGCCGGGCGACGCGACGCTCGGGGCCTTGTCCGTGGCTGACGGCATGCTGCGTGTCGAGGGCGCGCTGGGCGTGGCGCGCGGCAGCCGCTGGTCGACGCTCGGCGCGGAGATCGCCCCCGAGGACATCGAGGCCGGCGCGGATCTCGGCGGCGCTGCCGTCCTGCGCATCCGCCTCGCGTCCGCGGTGGCACGACCGCTGCGCGTGCGCATCAAGGGCAGCGACCGCGAGATCGGCAACGCCGGCTGCTATCCGGTGGTGGTACAGATGGTGACGGCGGCGCCGGCCGACTACGTGATGCCGCTGTCGGCCTTCCGCGCGCCGGGCTGGTGCGGCACCCGCGCGCCGACGATCGCGCAGACGCTGCGCGCCGTGCAGCGCGTGGAGGTGACGGCCAACGACGAGCCCGAGGGTGCCGTCAGCTTCGCCGTGGGCCGCATCGAATTCCTGGCCGAGGACGCGCAGGAGCGCGAGCCGGATCACCGCCTGGCCGGCAAGCGCGACGATGCGCCGGTCGACCTCGCGCCGCCGGCCGCGCGCGCGGTGACGCTGGCGAGCCCGCCCGCGTCGTCAGCCGCGCCGGCGCCGCGGC
>JBJMWE010000265.1:0-8207 GCA_045810285.1 Vitreoscilla sp.
ATCCGCCGCCGCATCGCAGGCCGTGGTCGCCGCGGCCGCGGACGCCGCCGCCAGCGCGTCGGCCGCCGCCGCCTCGGACGCCGACGCCATCGAGGCGGACGACGCCGACGACACCGACGTCGCGCAGCCGGGCACCGCCCCGGCCGTGCTGCCGCCGTACGACCCGCTGCAGCCCGACACCCGCGTCAACCTCGGCGACAGCGCCGCCCGCTCCGACCTGTGGCACCGCGTGCGCGGCGGCTTCGCGATCCCCGACCTGGACACCCCGGTCGTCAGGCAATGGGAGCAGTGGTACGCCGCGCGCCCCGACTACGTGGCCCGCATGACCGCGCGCGGCTCGCGCTACCTGTACCACATCACCCAGGAGGTCGAGCGCCGCCACATGCCCACCGAGCTGGCGCTGCTGCCCTTCACCGAGAGCGCGTTCAATCCGCAGGCGATGTCGGTGGCCAAGGCCTCGGGCATGTGGCAGTTCGTGTCGGCCACGGGCAAGGATTTCGACCTCAAGCAGAACATCTTCCGCGACGACCGCCGCGACGTGCTGTCTTCCACCCGCGCCGCGCTCGACTACCTGCAGCGCCTGCACGACATGTTCGGCGACTGGCAACTGGCGCTGGCCGCGTACAACTGCGGCCAGGGCAACGTGCAGCGCGCGATCAACCGCAACCTCAAGCACGGCCTGCCCACCGACTACGCCAGCCTGAGCCTGCCCAAGGAAACCAGCGAGTACGTGCCCAAGCTGCAGGCGGTCAAGAACATCGTCCTGCACCCCGAGAACTTTTCGCTGACGCTGCCGCCGGTGGGCAACCACCCGTACTTCCTCAGCGTGCCGATCGAGCGCGACATCGACGTCGACACCGCCGCCAGGCTGGCCAACGTCTCGATCGACGAGTTCCGCATGCTCAACCCGCAGCTGGACAAGCCCGTCATCCTCGCGGCCGGCACGCCGCAGGTGCTGCTGCCCTACGACAACGCCGACGACTTCGTGCGGGCCATCAAGGCGCACCAGGGGCCGCTGGCCACCTGGACGGTCTACAAGGTCGGCAAGACGATGCGCCCGGCCGACGCCGCCAAGGCGGTGGGCATGAGCGAGACCGAGCTGCGCGAGGTCAACCGCATCCCGGCGCGCATGCTGGTGAAATCCGGCTCGACGTTGCTGGTGCCGCGCTCGGCGCAGCACGTCGCCGACGTCTCCGTGGCCGTGGCCGACTCCGCCGCGATGTCGCTGGCGCCCGACCTGCCGCCCACGCGCCGCGTGAACATGCGCGTCGGCAAGGGCGGCGAGACGGTCGCCTCGGTGGCGCGGCGCTGGCACGTCAGCGCGACGCAGGTGGCGGCCTGGAACCACGTGTCGGCCGGCGGCAAGTTCGCGGCGGGCTCGACGGCCGTGCTGTTCCTGCCGCGCTCCACGTCGCTGGCACGCGCGCCGTCGCACGCGGCGACACGCGTCGCCGCCCGGGGCAAGGCCGCTCCCGCGAAGACGCGCGTCGCGCAGGCACCCAACGCGCGCAGCGGCGCGCATCAGGCGGTGTCGAAGGCCCCCGCGCGCAAGGGCAAGACGGTGGTCGCGCACAAGGGCGGCACGCCCACCCGGGCCGTGCCCGCGAAGACGCGGGTCGCGCAGCCCTGAGCACGCGCGCTCCGCAAGCCGGCGGGGCCGCCCGACACGCGGCGCGGGTCGCGACCTACACTGGCCGCTTCATCTCCCTGGAAGCCACGCATGACCGCCCTCGCCCTCGAGACCTGGCACCGCCTGGTGCGCACGAACGACGCCTCGGGCCTGCCGGCCCTGGTCGCCGAGGACGCCACCTTCCATTCGCCGGTCGTGCACGCGGTGCAAGCGGGCCGCAAGCTGACGGTGATGTACCTGTCGGCGGCGTTCAAGGTGTTCTTCAACCCGACGTTCCGCTACGTGCGCGAGATCGTCGGTCCCCACGACGCGATGCTGGAATTCGAGACCGAGATCGACGGCATCCTCGTCAACGGCGTCGACATCCTCCAGTGGAACGACGCCGGCCAGATCGTCGACTTCAAGGTGATGCTGCGCCCGCTCAAGGGCATCAACGTCATCCACCAGAAGATGGGCGAGATGCTCGCCGCGGCGCAGAAGCCGGCCGCGGCCTGATGCGGCGACCGCCACCGCTGGGTGGCAGGCCCGCCGTTGCAGTCGATGCCGCCGGGGCTGCAGCATGATGCCGTCGTGAACGATCGCCCCGAAGACGGCCCACCCCACGCGGTCGCGCGACTGCGCGCGGCCTGCCTGGACGGCAACGAACAGCGGCCGCGCCTGGATCGCGGCGCGCCCCGCAAGCCGCGCTGCGACCGCTGCCGCCTCGCGCCCGCGCATTGCGCCTGCGCGCTGCGTCCGAGCGTGCCCACGCACGCGGGCGTGTGCCTGCTGATGGCCGGGTTCGAGGCGCTCAAGCCCAGCAACACCGGCTGGCTGGTGGCCGACGTCGTGCCCGACACCCACGCCTTCGCGTGGTCGCGCACGCACGTCGATCCGGGGCTGCTGGCGCTGCTGGACGACGCTCGCTGGCAGCCGGTCGTCGTGTTCCCGGGCGAGTTCGCGGCACCCGGGCGCGTGGTCGCGGGACTGCCGGCCGCGGGGTCGCACGACGGCCGGCGCCCGCTGTTCATCCTGCTGGACGGCACCTGGGCCGAGGCGCGCAAGGCCTTCCGCAGGAGCCCGTTCCTCGACCGCTTCCCGGTATTGAGCCTCGACCCGGCGCGGCTGTCGCGCTATCGCCTGCGCAGCGCCTGGCACGAGCACCACCTGTGCACCGCGGAGATCGCGGCACTGTGCCTGGAACTGGCGGGCGACGAGCGCGCCGCGCGCACGCTCGAAGCCTGGCTGGACGTGTTCATCGAACGCTACCTGTGCGCCAGGCAGAGCATGGCGCCCGATGAGTCGGACGACGCCCACCGCCGGCTCGCGGCGCTGCGCGCGGCAGCCGAGCGCTAGCGCTGCTGCCGTCGGACGCGGGCGTTCAGAGCTGCGCCTCGATGGCCGCCTTGTCGATGGACGACCACACGGTGGCGATGCGGCGGTCGTTGATCTCGTAGAACACCGTCTCGGTGAACTTCACCTGCTTGCCGTTGACCGCCAGGCCCTGGAATTCGCCCGCAGGGGTGCAGTCGAAGGCCAGCCTGGCAGCGACGTTGGGCGGATCGCAGGTGACCATCTCGACCTTGAATTCCAGGTCGGGAACGTCCTCGACGTCCTTCTCGAGCATCGCCCGATACCCGGCCAGCCCCAGCGGCCGGCCGTTGTGCACGACGTCATGCGCGACGAACTGCGCGAGCGCGGGCCAGTCGCGGCGGTTGAGGCAGGCGATGTAGTCGCGGTAGAGAGCGGCCAGTTCGGCGTCGGTCATGTGCATGGGTGCTTTCGTCAGGGATGCGATCGTAGCGCGAAGCACGCCTTGCCCGCAGGCGCTGCCCGTGCTGGCGAGATCTGACGGCAGACGCCGCACGCGTAGGGCGGGTTAGCCGCAGGCGTAACCCGCCATTCGTCGCCCCACCCACACCAGGACGTCACCGCCCCGCCCGTGTGCGCAGCGCCACGCGCCTCAGCCCCTCGAACTCGCACAGGTCCAGCAGGTGCACCACGTCCTGGTACGGCACCAGCGTATCGCCGTCGATGCGCACGGCGCGGTCCGGGTCCTTCTGCGCCTCGGCGTGCAGCCGGTCGCGCAGCTCCACCGTCGACACCGGTTCGCGGCCCCAGTAGAGCCCGCCCTTGACGTCGACGCCGATCACCAGCGGGCTGGCGTCCGCGTCGGCCTTGTCCAGCGACACCTCGGACCGCGGCAGCGTGATGGGCAGTTGCCTGGCCGCCCGGCCCTCGGCCTGCTTCTGGAACGAGGTGGCCACCATGAAGAACATGAGCAGGAAGAAGATGCAGTCGATCAGCGCGATCAGGCTGATCTCGGGCTGCTCGTCCTCGCCGACGGCGATCTTCATGCGCCGCTCCCGTCGCCGACGCAGGCGTCCATCACGCGCTCGAGCTGCTCCTCGAGCGCCAGGCCGCCCAGCGTCAGCCGATGGCGGAAGAAGTGGTGCAGCGCGAGCGCGGGCAACGCCACGCTCAGGCCCGCGGCGGTGTTGACCAACGCCTTGGAGATGCCGCCGGCCAGCAGCGACGCGTCGCCCATGCCGCCGGTGAACGCGATGACGTGGAAGGCCTCGATCATGCCGACCACGGTGCCCAGCAGGCCCACGATCGGCGCGACGGTGGCCACCACCGCAAGCGGGTAGGCGCGCTGCTGCTGCTGGCGCAGCGCGCGTGACGCGAGGTCGCCGGCGCGTTCGCCCAGCAGCTCGGGCGTCCAGCGCGCGCGGTTGGCGACGATGAACCCGATGGCCCTGGCGAGCACGCTGTCGCGGCGGGCCAGCGCCTGCTGCAGCTCGTCGAGGCGGCCGGCCTGCCACAGCGGCACGACCTCGTCGACCAGGCCCGGCGGGACGATGGCCGACATGCGGAACCGGTGGAAGCGCTCGATCGCCACCGCGACCATCAGCAGCGACAGCGCCGCGATGACCCAGATGCCGGCGCCGCCGGTGGCCAGTTGCTGCAGGAGGTTCAATTGCATGGTGACTTCAGTTGGACAGGACGACGGAGAAGAACGGATGGCCGTCCGCGTTGCACAGCTTGAACAGCAGGCGGTGCACGCCGGCGGACAGGTGCACGCGGCGCCGGCCCTCGGTGAGCGACAGGCTGCCGACCCGCTCGTCGCGGGCGTAGTACGGCGGGTGGTACCAGGGCTTGTCGCCGGGCGAGCTGACCCAGACGAGGCGCTCGTCGAGCCACATCATCGAGTCGTCGTCGGCGGCAAGCGAGAACCAGACGTCGCGGTCCGCGTCGATGCGGATCTCGGTGTAGGCGTAGTACACGGCGTCCATGCGGCGGTCGGGCGGCACGAACGGGTAGAAGCCCCGGCTGGTGAACCGCCAGGTGAGCGTGCGGCCCTCGGGCCCCGCATAGGCGGCATCGAGGTCGACGTCGTCCTCGGGCGGATACCCGGCCTGCTGCGACTCCTGGCCCTTGCCAGCGAACGGGCCGATCAGGTACCAGGTGTCGAGGTAGACGCGCTCGGCATGCGTGCCGTCGGCACCGAAGACGCGGCCGGCGGCCGTGTGCAGCGCGGCGACGTCGTCCGCTGGCGGGGACGCGTAGCGCACGATGGTGTGCTGCGGGTCCTCGGCGTGGCCGGTGAGGTCGAGGCTGCTGCCGGGGATGCGCACCGCGGCACGCCCGGGCGCGCTCGCGACGTCGTCCGGCGCGCCGGCGCCGCCCTGCTTCGACGACCCCGAGCCCTGGTCGCCGATGCCCCCGCCCTGCTCGTTCCTTTCGCGCTGGCCTTCCAGCACGCCCTGGCCGCGCTGGCCCGCGACGTCGGTGTCACGCCCGAAGTCCTCCGCCTTCGCGTCGCGGCCGCCGGCCAGGCCCTGGACATGCTCGCGATTGACCGAGCGCCCCGCCTCCGTGCCGACCACGCCCACGCGACCTTGCGGACCGCCGAGCCGCAGCATGGACTTGAACTGCTCGGACATCGAGCGCGGAATGCCGTCGGCCACGTGCGCCTGGCCCGTCGAGCCCGAGGCCGGCCCCGTGGGCGCGCGCGCGGCGTCGGGCTCATGGAGGCGATGCGTCTTCGCGTGCGCGCGTGTCACGCGCAGGCCTTCGCGCTGCGCGTCCAGGCGCGCACGCCGGGCCTCGGCGAGGTCGCGCGCGTGGCGCTCCAGACGCGCGATCTTCTGCCCCGCCGTCTCGGGCGGTGGCGGCAGCCGGCGCGCGGCGTCCTCGGCGGCGACTTTGCGGCGCGCTTCGGCCAGCGGGATGTCCGCGAGGCGCGCCAGATCCTGCGCGCGCTGGGCGCCGTCGGCCGCCTCGATGGCGTCGGCGAGCGCCTGCGCCCGTTCGGCGAGCGCTTCGGGCGAGCCTTCGCCGGTGCCGGGCGGCAACGGCGCTGCGCCCGGTTCCAGTTCCTGGCGGATCGCCTGCATGCGGTCGACGCGATGCCGCAGGTCCCGCGCCTGCGTCGCCTCGATGCGTCGCATGGCCTTGTTCGATTCGGCCGCGGCGACGCGCGCGTCCTGGCGCGTGCCGAGGCCCGACAGGTTCAGCAGCAGCAGCGCCAGCAACCCGTGCATGACGACCGAGCCGCTGAAGTACAGCCGCCCCGCGACGACGCGGCGCAGGCGCTGCAGCAGGCGATCGCTCAGCCGGATGCCGGGCACGCGGACGGCGGCGATCCGGGGCGAGGACGGGGACGGGGTCAACGGCGGAGGGCTCTTCCAGGCGACACGCGCGCCGCGACATGCGGCGGCGCTCGTCGATTCTGTCCAGGAGCCGTGCCGGGCACAGCGGTGGTGTCCGCTATCGAACATCCCGGCCAACGGACGCTGGGCGGATCAGCGCCGGTCGGCCAGTGCGTGCGCGATCGTCGAGAGGTCGACGTATTCCAGTTCGCTGCCGGCCGGCACGCCCCGCGCCAGGCGCGACACGGTCAGGCCGCGCGCCTTCAGCGCCTCGCCGATGACGTGCGCGGTGGCCTCGCCCTCGGCGGTGAAGCTGGTGGCCAGGATCACCTCGGCGACGGGCTCGCGCTCGATGCGTTCAAGCAGCGGGCCGACGCCGATGTCGCGCACGCCGACGCCGTCGAGCGGGCTGAGCCGGCCCATCAGCACGAAGTACAGGCCCTTGTAGCTGCCGGTGCGCTCCAGCGCCGACTGGTCGGCCGGCGTCTCGACGATGCACAGCACGTTGCCGTCGCGCTCGGGGTCGGCGCAGACGTCGCACAGCCGATGCTCGGTGAACGTGTGGCAGCGCTCGCAGTGGCGGACGTCGTGCACCGCGCCATCGAGTGCCGCTGCCAGCCGCAGCGCACCGTCGCGGTCATGCTGCAGCAGGTGGAACGCCATGCGCTGCGCGGACTTCACGCCGACGCCGGGCAGCACCCGCAGCGCTTCCACCAAGGACAGGAGCCGAGCTTCGCTCATGAAAGTTTCATCCAGCTCCGGCGCCGCCGCTTGCTCGGCGGCCGGAAGATTCAAGGGCGCCGTGGGGCCTCAAAAGGGCATCTTCATGCCGGGGGGCAGCGGCATGCCCTGCGTGACCTTGCTCATCTTGGCCGAGCTGAGTTCTTCCGCGACGCGCAGCGCGTCGTTGAAGGCCGCGGCCACCATGTCCTCGAGCATGTCCTTGTCGTCGGCCAGCAGGCTGGGGTCGATCGTGACGCGGCGCACCTCGTGCTTGCAGGTCATCGTGACCTTGACGAGGCCGTTGCCGGCCTGGCCGTCGACTTCGATCGTCGCCAGCTCGTCCTGCACCTTCTTCAGGTTGTCCTGCATCGCCTGGGCCTGCTTCATCAGGCCGGCGAGTTGGTTCTTCATCATGGGGTGGACCTTTCGGGAACGTGGGGCGCGCGCGGCACCCCGGAGGGAAATCAGAGGGGCTTGACGGAGCCCGGCAGGATGCGGGCCGTCTGGAACTGGGCAAGCAGCGCGCGCACGGTGGCGTCGGACTGGATCTCGTCGAGGGCGGCGCGCTGGCGGCGGTCGGCCTCGGCGGCGTCGCGCTTGAGCGGGGTGTCCTGCGGCTCGCCGATCTCGACGACCAGTTGCAGGTTCTGTCCCGTCAGTTCGCGCAGGATCGCGCCGAGCTTGTCGCCGAGCGCGGGGGTGCGCAGCGTCTCGAGCGCCACGCGCAGGCGCCACGTGGGCGCCTCGCCGGCAGGGTCGCAGTGCACGAGTTCCGACTGCATGGCCAGCGCTCGCACCATCGCCACCAGCTTGTTGGCCGCGGCGCACTGGCTGATCAGGTCGTACCAGCGCGTGCCCAGCTCGGTGCGCTCGAACGGCGGCAACGCCGGCGGCGGCGCCACGCCCTGCGGCGCGGGCGCGGCGGCGGGCTCGTCGTCGTACGCGGGCTCGAGCTCGTCCAGGCTCGGACGCGCGCGCTGCACCGGCGGCGCACCGCCGTTGCGGCCGCGCGTGGGCGCAGGCAGGTCGTCGAGCAGTTCGTCGGGTTCGTCGTCGACCCAGGGCGGGCCGTCGTCACCGGCCACGGTGGCCATCGCGACCGCGCGCGCGGGCGGCGTGCGCAGCAGCGGGGCCGCGGGCGCCTGCACGGGCGCGGGCGCGGCAACCGGTGCCGACGACGGCAGCGCGACGGAGCGTTGGGCCGCCACGGGAGCGGGCAC
>JBJMWE010000266.1:0-5246 GCA_045810285.1 Vitreoscilla sp.
CGCCGTGGGCGCCTCGAACTTCGCGGTGGCGGGCACGGCGCCCTCGACCGACGCCGCCGACGCGGCCACGGTGGCCGTCGGCGCGGACGCCGGCGGCGCGGCGGCGAACGCGGGCAGCGCGGCGGCGGCCGCCAGCAGCGCGCCAAGCAGGCAGCGGCGTGCGTCAGCCATTGAGCTTCCTCAGCAGCGGCAGCACCTTGCCCTGCAACACCTCGGGCGTGAGCGCGCCGATGTGCTTGAAGCGGATCACGCCCTGCTTGTCGATGACGAAGGTCTCGGGCACGCCATAGACGCCGAAGTCGATGCCCACGCGGCCGTTGGCGTCGAACAGCGACGCGTCGTACGGGTTGCCGCGCTCGGCCAGCCAGGCCTGGGCCGGCTCGCGCTGGTCCTTGTAGTCGAGGCCGTAGATCGGCAGCGCCTTGAGCTTGGCGAACTCGACGAGGTGCGGGTGCTCGTCGCGGCAGGCCTCGCACCACGAGGCCCAGACATTGAGCATCCAGACCTTGCCGAGCATGTCGGCGCGGTGGATCGTCTGGCCGGGCTGGTCGAGGCGCGCCAGCGCGAATTCGGGCGCGGGCTTGTCGATCAACGGCGACGGCACCTCGTGCGGGTCGTGGTTCTGCACCAGCGCATACGCGCAGAAGCCCGCCAGCACGACGAAGACGACCAGCGGGATCAGGAACTTCAGCGCCTTCATTCGGAGCGCCCCAGGTTCGGCGCGGCCATCGCCTGCGGCACCGCCGGGGCGGCGAACGCGGTGGGCGGCGCGGCGATGGCGGCGTCCTCGGCCACCGCCTGGCGCTGGCGCAGGCGGTAGCGGCGGTCGCTGACGGCCACGATGCCTCCGAGCGCCATCAGCAGGCAGCCGCCCCAGATCCAGTCGACGAAGGGCTTGACGTGCACCCGCAGCGTCCATGTGTTGCCCTGCACGGCCTCGCCGAGCGACACGTACAGGTCGCGCGTGACGCCCGGCTGGATGGCGGCCTCGGTGGTGGGCGTGCGCTGCACGCGATAGACGCGCTTCTGCGGGTGCAGCACCGTCACCTCGCTGCCGCCGCGCGTGACGGGCATGTCCGCCTCGATCGCCTCGAAGTTCGGGCCGTGCAACTCGTGCAGTCCGGCGAACCTGAACTCGTAGCCGCCGACCGCGGCGCTGGAGCCGATGGTCATCGTCAGGTCTTCCTCGACCTCGTAGGTGCGCACCATGCTCACGCCGAACGCGAACACGGCCACGCCCAGGTGCGCGAGCCACATGCCCGTCAGCGAGCGCGGCCACTGGCGCATGCGCTCGAGCACCGACAGCTGCGCACCGCCCGCCGAGCGCAGGCGCTCGACGATGTCGACCACGATGGACGCCGCGATCCAGTAGGTCATCGCGATGCCCAGCATCGCCACCAGCGACAGCCTGCCCGCCGCCCAGGCCGTGCCCAGCGACCCCAGCACCGTGGCCAGCGCCGCGAAGCGCAGCCGGTGCAGCAGCGACGGCAGCGAGGCTTCCTTCCAGCGCGCCAGCGGGCCGATGCCCAGCAGCACGACCACGACCACCATCAGCGGCAGGAACACGGCCTCGAAGTACGGCGCGCCCACCGAGATCTTGCCCATGCCCAGCGCGTCCAGCAGCAGCGGGTACATGGTGCCCAGCAGCACCGAGCCGCAGGTGACGACGAACAGCATGTTGTTGCCCAGCAGCATGGATTCGCGCGACACCAGCGAGAACCGCGCTCCCAGCCCCACCTTGGGCGCGCGCCAGGCGTACAGCGTCAGCGCGCCGCCCACGACGATGCCCAGGAACACCAGGATGAACAGGCCGCGCTTCGGATCGGTGGCGAAGGCGTGCACCGACGACAGCACGCCCGAGCGCACGATGAAGGTGCCCAGCAGCGACAGCGTGAACGCGAGCAGCGCCAGCAGCACCGTCCACGACTTGAACGCGCCGCGCTTCTCGGTGACGGCCAGCGAGTGAATGAGCGCCGTGCCGGCCAGCCACGGCATGAACGAGGCGTTCTCGACCGGATCCCAGAACCACCAGCCGCCCCAGCCCAGCTCGTAGTAGGCCCAGGCGCTGCCCAGCATGATGCCGATCGTCAGGCACGACCATGCGGCCGTGGTCCACGGGCGGGTCCAGCGCGCCCACGTGGCGTCGAGCTTGCCCTCGATCAGCGCGGCGACCGCGAAGGCGAAGGCCACCGAGAAGCCGACGTAGCCCATGTAGAGCATCGGTGGATGGCTGACCATGCCCGGGTCCTGCAGCAGCGGGTTCAGGTCGTTGCCGTCCATGGGCACCGGCACGAGGCGGTCGAACGGGTTCGACGTGGTCAGCATGAACAGGATGAAGCCGATCGACACCAGCCCCATGATGCCCAGCACGCGCGCGACGAACGGCGCCGGCAGCTTGCGGCTGAACTGCGCCACGGCCAGCATCCACACGCTCAGCATCGTCAGCCACAGCAGCAGCGAGCCTTCGTGCCCGCCCCAGACGCCGGCCACGCGGTAGAACACCGGCAGCGTGCTGTTCGAGTTGTTGGCGACATACAGCACGGAGAAGTCGTTGCGCACGAAGCTGCCGACGAGGCACGCGAACGCCACGCCCACCAGCAGGCCGTGCGCGCGCGCCGCGGGACGCGCCAGCGCCATCCAGTCGGCACGGCCGCGCGCGGCGCCCACGAGGGGCAGCGTGCCGAGGATCAGCGCCACGGCCAGCGCGACCAGCAGCGCGACCTGGCCCAGTTCCGGGATCATCGATTCTTCTCCGTCTTCATCGTGCCGCCGTGCTCGGCGGCCTTCTTCAGCGCCGCCGCGGCCTCGGGCGGCATGTAGTTCTCGTCGTGCTTGGCCAGCACCTCCTGGGCCGTGAACACGCCGTCCGGGCCCAGCTTGCCTTGCGCGACGACGCCCTTGCCTTCCTTGAACAGGTCGGGCAGCGGGCCGCGGTAGTGCACCTGCATCGACTTGATGAGGTCGGTGACCGTGAACTGCACGTCCACCCCATCCCGCTTGACGCTGCCCACGGTGACCATGCCGCCCACGCGGAACGGCCGGCCTTCCGGCGCCTCGTGGTTGGCCACCTGCGACGGCGAGTAGAAGAACACGAGGTTGGAATTGAACGCGTTGAGCACCAGCGCCGTGGCCACGCCGACCGAAGCGACGATGCCCAGGATGATGGTGGCGCGCTTCTGGCGGGGCGTCATGGCCGGTCTCCTGCGGCGGCCGCGCGCGCGGCCTCCTCGTCGGCCATGCGTTCGGCGATCGCCGTGCGCGCCGCGCGGTGGCGCCAGCGGGCCAGCAGCGGCTCGACGAGCATCAGCGCGGCCATCACGCCGTACGCGCCCCACACGAAGCCGCCGCGGCCGCCCATGTCGAGGAATTCGGAAAGCGAGTGCCACTGCATGGCGTCAATGTCCTTGATTGCTGTTTGCGACCAGCGTCCGCGCCCAGGCGTTGTCGCCCTCGCGCTCCAGCGCGATCGCCCGCGCCCGCGCGAACACCACCGCGAACGCGTAGGCCCAGCAGGCCAGCGTCAGCAGCAGCATCGCCTCCAGCATGGGGGCGGCCATGTGCTGCTGCCTGCCCATCGTCAGGCTGGAGCCCTGGTGCAGCGTATTCCACCAGACGACCGAGAAGTAGATGACGGGCACGTTGACCACGCCCACGAGGGCCAGCAGCGCGCCGGCCTTGTCGGCGCGGCGCACGTCGTCGATCGCGGCCACGAGCGCCATGTAGCCCAGGTACAGGAACAGCAGGATGAGCTCTGACGTGAGGCGCGCGTCCCACACCCACCAGGTGCCCCAGGTGGGCCGGCCCCACAGCGAACCCGTCCACAGCGCCAGCAGCGTGAACAGGGCGCCGGTGGGCGCGATCGCGCGGGCGAGGATGAAGGCCATGCGCGCGTTCAGGAACCAGCCGATCGCGGCCCAGAACGCCATGGCCACGTAGAGCACCATCGACAGCCAGGCCGCCGGCACGTGGATGAAGATGATGCGGTAGACCTCGCCCTGCACCGCGTCGGTGGGCGCCACGAAGAAGCCCATCCACAGCCCGGCCACGGCGAACGCGGCGGCAAGGATGCCGCACAGCGGCCCCAGCACGCCCGCCAGCCGGTAGAAGTTGGCCGGCGACGCGAACGTGAACCAGGTCAGGCGCGGGCGGACGGCGGCGGGAGCGGCGGACGTATTCACGGTGTGCATTGTCCCGTTGTCAGCGCGAGGTCGTGTTGCGAGATGTCATGGCACCGGACCCGAGGGTCATTCCACCGCGATGCGCAGCGCGGCAGCGGTGGCGGGTGGCGCTCCCAGCAGGCAGGCGATCAGCAGCGCGCCCAGCAGCGACAGGTGCGGCCCGGGTGACTGCCCGGCGTCGACCGCCACCGCCGCGCCGGCGCCGAAGATCAGCGCGGGAATGGCCAGCGGCAGCACGATCAGCACGATCAGCATGCCCGCCGAGCGCAGGCCCAGGGTCAGCGCCGCGCCGACGCCGCCCAGCAGGCTCAGGATCGGCGTGCCCAGGAGAAGAGACAGGAACAGCACCGGAAGTTCCTCGGCCGGCAGGCCCAGCAGCAGGCCCAGCAGCGGGGCGCCGACGACCAGCGGCGCGCCGCTGATCGTCCAGTGCCCCGCGGCCTTGGCGGCGGCCACGGCCACGCCCGCGCCGGGCGCCAGCAGCAACTGCTCCAGCGAGCCATCGGCGTGGTCGGCGGCGTACAGCGGCGGCATCGACAGCATCGCCGCCAGCAGCGCGCAGACCCACACGACGCCGGGCGCGATCAGCTTGAGTACCTGCGGGTCGGGGCCGACGCCCAGCGGGAACAGGCTGGCCGCCACCAGGAAGAACGCGACCGGCAGCAGCGCCTCCGTGCGCCGGCGCCAGGCCAGGCGCAGGTCGCGCAGGTACACGGCCAGGAAGACGGCGCCGTTCAATGGAGCCCCTCCCGCGCCGGGGACGGCGCTCCGTCCCCCGGGGGGACCGCGGGCCGGCTTGGGGCGGCCCGGCGCTCAGCCCGCGAACGGGGTTGGCACCCGCTCATGGCGCGACACCCCCGTCGCGCGGCAGTTGGTCGAGATCGAGCACCCGGAACCCGGCGCTGGCGGCCTGCGCATCCAGGTGCAGGTGGTGGCTGGTGAGCAGCACGCTGCCGCCGCGGGCGCGGTGCGCGGCCAGCAGCGCGTGCAACGTGGCGGTGCCGGCGACGTCCAGCGCGTCGAAGGGTTCGTCCAGCACCCACAGCGACGGCCCCGTCTCCAGCGCGA
>JBJMWE010000267.1:0-5328 GCA_045810285.1 Vitreoscilla sp.
TGCACCGAAGGCAAGGAGCGCTTCATCGCCAGCGCGATCTCGCCGATGCGCTCTCCTCGCCTCCATCGATCCCACAACTCGCGCCGCTCTGCAGCTGACGGATGAATTCTCTGACCTGTGCTTTTCAATGAACACCTCGATTCGTGATCCAAGTGTTGCATTGACGGTTTGAGCGCGCCGCAGGATCCATCCCGGCCGAAGCGCAATCGCGTGCGCCGAAACGAAAAAGCCCCGCCGAAGCGGGGCTTGGAGGAGCGGCGGCAGCGGGTCAGGCGGCGCGGTGCGCGACGACGACCACGCGCTGCAGCGCCGCGACCTGCGTCGCGTCGGCGGCGACCTGCGCCACGCGCTCGGCCGTCGCGTACTGCTTCGCGGCGATGCCGTTCATGCCGGCGACGGTGCCGACGGTCATGAGGGCGGACAGGGCGAAGGCGGCGAATTGGGCGGTGGTCTTGGTCATGGCGGGCTCCTGGGGTCTGGGTTGGTCCGGAACCGCGTTTCGTGTTCCGATGGATGAACTATCGGAGCTTGCGAGTCGCCCGCAAACCGACTTGCGACGAGCCGCGCCGTTCGCGGCGCCAGCCGTCATTTCCGCCGACGGGCCGTCAGCCGCCCGGCGTCTTCGGCGCCAACGCATGCGCCGCGTGGGCCCGGATCACATCCAGGAAGCGGCGCAGCCGTGCCGGATAGAAGCGCGCCTGCGGATAGACCAGCCACACCGGCAGGGGCGCGGCCCGCCATTGCGGCGCCAGGTGCACGAGGCGGCCCTGCGCGAGATCGTCGGCCACCAGCCAGGCCGACACGATGGCCGCGCCCACGCCCATCAGCGTGGCGGTGCGCAGCGCGTAGAGGCTGTCGGTGCTCATGCGCGGCGCGATCGGGAAGCGGGCGTCGCCGCCGCCTTCCAGCGAGGTCAGCGCCACCTCCGTGCGGTAGTACGGCCGCATCGCGAGCCACGGCAGCCGCGCGAGTTCGACGGGCGACAGCCGCGCCGGCACCGTCGCCGCGAGCGACGGCGCCCCCACCACGATGCGCGGCACCTCCGCGATGCGGATCGCGACGGCGGCCTGGTCGTCGACCGGCCCGACCTGGATCGCGCAGTCGATGCCTTCGGTGATGAAGTCGGGCCGGCGATCGTGCAGCAGCCATTCGACGTTGACCTTCGGATACCGCGCCAGGTACTCGGCCAGCGGCGTGACCAGCTGCTGCTGGCCGAACGCGTGCGGCGCGATGACGCGCAGCGTGCCTTCGGGCTCGTCGCCGGCGCCGCGCAGGTCGGCTTCGAAGGCGTGCCAGTTCGCCAGCAGCTCGCGCGCGCGCTCGAGGCAGCGTTGGCCGTCCTCGGTGAGCGTCATGGAGTGGGTGGAGCGTCGCAGCAGCCGCACGCCCAGCGAGCGCTCCAGCGCCTGCAGCCGGCGGCTGACGGTGGGCTGCGTGGTGCCCAGTTGCGCGGCCGCGGCCGACAGGCTGCCGGCATCGACGATGCGCACGAAGGTCTCCATCAGCTCGAAGCGGTCGGCGGTGGACGTACTGGCCATGCGCTGAGCGTATAGCAATTGTTCGGTTCGCGGGCCTACCCAGGGATTTGATGCGTCGCGAGAATGACAACCATCGCTTGGAGAGCACCACCACCATGTCCACCGTCTCGCCCGCCCCGCGGCCGGCCGCCACGCCGGCCCAACCGTTGACCCTGTCCCTGGTCGGCTTGCTGGCGGCCGGCGCCGGCCTGTCCGTCGCCGCCCTCTACTACAGCCAGCCCATGCTGGGCGAACTGCAGGCCGATCTCGGCGCCAGCGCGCGCACGGTCGGGCTCGTCCCCACGCTCACCCAGCTGGGCTACGCCGCCGGCATCTTCCTGCTCGCGCCGCTGGGTGATCGCTACGACCGCCGCCGCATCATCCTGGCCAAGGCCGCGGCGCTCGTCGCGGCGCTGCTGCTGGCGGGCGCGGCGCCCGCCATGCCGCTGCTGCTGGTCGCGAGCCTGGCCATCGGCCTGGCCGCGACGATGGCACAGGACATCGTGCCCGCCGCTGCCACGCTCGCGCCGGAGGCGCAGCGCGGCAAGATCGTCGGCACCGTGATGACGGGCCTGCTGATGGGCATCCTCCTGTCACGCGTGGTGAGCGGCGTCGTGGCGTCGCACTTCGGCTGGCGCGCGATGTTCGTCGCGGCGGCGGTGAGCATCGCCGCCTTCGCCGCCGTCGCGGCGCGCGGACTGCCGCGCTTCCGCCCGACCACGCAGCTGCCTTATGGCGCGCTGCTGGCCTCGTCGGCGCAGCTGTGGAAGCGCCACGCGCCGCTGCGGCGCGCCACGCTGGCGCAAGGGCTGCTGGCGATCGGCTTCAGCGCGTTCTGGTCGACGCTGGCGGTGATGCTGCACGCGTCCGCGTGGCACCTGGGCAGCGCGGCGGCCGGCGCCTTCGGGCTGGCGGGCGCCGCGGGTGCGCTCGCGGCGCCGCTGGCAGGCCGGCTGGCCGACGTGCGTGGCCCCGAGCTCGTGACACGCCTGGGCACCGGGCTGGCGGCGGTCTCGTTCCTCGTGATGGCCGCCGGCGCCCTGCTGCCGGCCGACGTCCAGCTGTGGGTGATCGGCGTGGGCGCCGTCGGCTTCGATCTCGGCGCGCAGGCGACGCTGGTGTCGCACCAGTCCATCGTCTACGGCCTGGACGCCCACGCGCGCAGCCGCCTGAACGCGCTGCTGTTCACGGGCATGTTCATCGGCATGTCCGGCGGCGCGGCGCTCGGCAGCCTGGCGCTGGCGCAATGGGGCTGGACGGGCGTGATGCTGATGGCGGCCGCCAGCGCGCTCGGGGCGCTCGCGGTGCGGCTGTGGCCCGGTCGGCGCGCAGCCGCGTGAACGCGTGTCACGCGCGCGGGCGGACGGGCACGCGCACCTGCATGGGCGAGGCCGGCTGGTCGGGGCAGAAGTCGCTGCCATAGCGCTCCAGCAGCGGTCGCGCGTCCTCCACGTAGCCCGAGCCCGGCAGCCAGGTATCGAAGATGAACGGATAGGCCTTTCCGATCTCGCCGAACGGGAACTCGAAGACGGCGTAGTCGCCGGCGGGCACGTCCAGCAGCGTCATGTCGGGCGGCGAGGATGCGGCGTCGGCCTGCACGGCGGCCAGATAGACCAGGTGGTCGCCGGCATCCTGCATCGCCCCCCACGTGACGCCGGGTTCGCTGGGCGACGCGATCTCCGGCAGGCGCGCGACGAAGCGCGTCCACAGGGCCGGGATCTCGGGCGACATCGGCCGGGTGAGGATCTGCAGCCCGACGAGGCGGAGGGCGGGTTGCGCGACGATGGATGGGGTCATGGGGAGCTCCTGCGAAAGGGTTTCACACCTTCCACGACGGACCAGGATGCCGCGTTTCGACGCGAGGGGTCTGGCCTTTCCGCGAATCGCGCAGAAGCGCCCACCGTCAGTGGATGCGCTGGCCGCGATTCGAGGACAGGCCTGACCCCGGCCTTGGCTCACGATCGGGGTCAGGCCTGTCCATCATCCGCAATGCTGTTGTCATCGGCGTCGGAGACGCCTTTGCGCGGACTCCGGAGAGGCCGGACCCCTGGAGGTCAATGGGCGGGCGCCGACCTCGACAGGTGCACGTGCCGCAGCTTCCAGCCGTCGCCGTCGCGCAGCCACACCATCGTGAACGGCGTGGCCAGCTCGGCGGCCGCCGCGCCGGGTGGCGTGATCCCGCCGAGGCGCACGCCCGTGACGACGACGACGTCGCCGAGCGCCTGTTCCTGCGCGTCGCCGACGCGCAGCGCGACGTGCGCGCCGGACTTGAAGAGCCCCGCGAACGCGGCCGCGTCGACGCGATGCGGCGCGGCGGCATCGCCGTCCAGCTCGGTGAAGCCGCCGGCCGGCAGGTAGCGCGTGACGCCGGGGAGGTCGCCGGCGCTCATGCGGGCGTAGAGGTCGGCGGTGGCCTCGCGCGCGCTGGCAGGTGCGGCCGCGCGCGCCGCGCCCGCGAGGGCGAACACCAGCAGCAGGGCGGCGCGCTTCATGAGGCCACCTCGAAGCCGACGGCCTTGAGCGCGACCTCGGCCGCCTGGCGGTCCTGCGCCGCGTTGCCGCCCGAGATGCCGATGCCGCCCACGACGCGCCCCGCGCTGACGATGGGCAGCCCGCCGCCGACGGCCACCAGCCGCGGCTGGTGCGCGAGCTGCGCCACCTGCGGGTTGGCGATGACGTCGGCCCACGCGTGGGTCGGCAGGCCGAACGACGTGGCCGTCCACGCCTTGTCGATCGCGACGTTGACGCTGAGGAACGGTGCGCCGTCGTCGCGCGCGAGCGCCGTCAGGTGGCCGCCGGCGTCGGTGATCGCGATCGTGACGGCGATTCCGAGATCGCGCGACGCCGCGTTGGCGGCGAGGAGGAGCGCCTGCGCGGCGTCCTTCGAGATGGAGGCGGTGGCGATGGTCGTGTTCATCTCAGAAGCCCTCCAGCACGACCTTGCCTTGCGCCTTGCCGCTCTCGACGAAGGCATGCGCGCGCAGGAGGTTGGCCGCGTTGATCGTGCCGTAGTGCGCGCCGGCGGTGCTGCGCAGGCGCTTCGCGTCCACCAGCCGCGCGACTTCGGCCAGCAGCTTGCCCTGCTCGGCCATGTCGGGCGTGCCGAACATCGAGCGCGTGAACATCAGCTCCCAGTGCAGCGACAGCGCCTTGGTCTTCAACTTCATCGCGTCCAGCACGGGCATGTCGTCGATGATGGCCATCGCGCCCTGCGGCTTCAGGCTCTCGACGATCTGCTCGAAGTGCTGGCCGGTCTGCGTCAGCGCGGCGACGAAGTCGACCTCGCCGTGGCCGCCGTCCTTCAGCGCCTGCGCGAGCGGCCGCGCATGGTCGATGACGGCGTGCGCGCCGAGCTCCAGGCACCAGGCCTGCGTCTGCGGCCGCGAGGCGGTGGCGATCACCTTCAGCTGCGTGAGCTGGCGCGCGAGCTGGATCAGGATCGAGCCGACGCCCCCGGCGCCGCCCACCACCAGCAGGGACTGCCCCGCGCCGCCGCCCTGCGGCACGCGCAGGCGGTCGAACAGCAGCTCCCACGCGGTGATCGCGGTCAGCGGCAGCGCGGCGGCCTGGCCGTCCTCCAGCGACGCGGGTGCCTTGGCGGCGATGCGCTTGTCGACGACGTGCAGCTCGCTGTTGGCGCCCGGCCGCGTGATCGAGCCGGCGTAGTACACGCGGTCGCCCGCCTGGAACCCGCGCACGTCGGCGCCGACGCCTTCCACGATGCCCACCGCGTCCCAGCCCAGCACCTCCGGCTGGCCGGACTTGGGCGCGCGATTGCGGCGCACCTTGGTGTCCACCGGGTTCACCGACA
>JBJMWE010000268.1:0-10455 GCA_045810285.1 Vitreoscilla sp.
CCCCCGGCCCCCGCCACCGGCGTCCCGCACAGGCGCGCGCCGCGCCGCATCGACGACCGGCCCTTCCACACCGGCGTCGACGTCGAGGCCCCCGTGGACGCCGCGACGATCGTCCTGTTCGGCGACTCGTGGATCGACGGCGACGGCAGCACGCCCGACGCGAACGCCCGCTGGGGCGACGCGCTCGCCGCGCGCCTGCAGCACGCGGGCGGCGCCTGCGCGCGCATCGGCGTCGTCGATGCGGGCCTGGTCGGCAATCGCCTGCTGCACGACAGCCCCGTGCGCCATCGGCCCGAGGCGCCGGACTTCGGCCGCGCGCTCGGCGAATCCGGCCTCGCGCGCTTCGACCGCGACGTGCTGGCCCAGCCCGGCGCGCGCGCCGTCGTCGTGCACCTGGGCAACAACGACATCGGTTTCGACGGCGGCGTCGCGCCGGCCGACGAGACGGTGTCGCTGCAGGCGCTCGTCGCGGCGTACCGCGAGCTCGTGGCGCGCGCGCACGCCGCCGGCCAGCGCGCGAACGGATCGACGCTCACGCCGGTGGAAGGCACGACGCTGCTGCCCGGCTACGACACGCCCGCCAAGGAGACACTGCGCCAGCAGGTCAATGCCTGGATCCGCGACGGCGGCGCGTTCGACGGCGTGATCGACGCCGACCGCGTCGTGCGCGATCCGGACCACCCGGCGCGCCTGCTCGCGCGCCTCGCCAGCCCCGACCACCTGCACGCCAACGACGCCGGCTACGCGGCGGTGGCCGCCGCCTTCCCGCCCCGCCTGTGCGCGGACCTGGCGGCCCGCTGAGCACGCCCTCCAGGCATCCGGATTGCTCATGTCCCGCCGCACCTGTATAGACATCCAGAGGCCCTCCGAGCCTCGCATTCCATTCGAAGAACGACATGGCCCCTCTGCACGAGACGAAAGTACAGCGCGCGCGGCCGCACGCCGCCGCAACCCATCGAACCGCACGCATCCGCAACGTCCTGATCGTCGACGACAACGTCGACGCGGCCGATTCGCTGGGCGCGCTGCTCACGGCCTGGGGCTACCACGTCACCGTGGCCCACGACGGCCCGGCGGCCCTGGCAGCGATGCAGGACACCCAGCCCGACATCGCGCTGCTGGACATCGACATGCCCGCGATGGACGGCTACGAGCTCGCCGCGCACCTGCGCTTCCAGCCCGGCTGCGAGGAACTGCCCATCGTGGCGATCACCGGTTCGGGCACGCCCGACGACGTCCGGCGCTCGCGCGCCAAGGGGTTCGCCGCGCACCTGGTCAAGCCGGTGTCGCCCGCGAGCCTGCGCACGCTTCTGGCGTAAGCACCCAAAGGGTTCACCCCGAAGCCGCGGCCTCCAAGCGGGCGCCGAACGCGGATACGCTACGCGTTTCGTCCGCTTGTTCGAAGGAACCCCTGCGATGTTGACCCGTGACCCTTCCCCGCGCGTGATCGCGGCCGCCGCCGCGCTCGCGCTGCTGTCGTTCGCCTCCGTGGCCGCCGCTGCTGCCAAGGTGCGCAGCGTGCCGCTGAAGGTCGACTTCTCGCTGACCGCGGCGCAGATCGACGACAGCTGCAAGGCCGAGATCGCGACCGCCGGCAAGCGCGTCGACGCGCTGGTGCACGCGCGTTCGGCGCGCACGTTCAAGACGGTGGTCGAGCCCTTCGAGAACGCGGTTTCCGACCTCGCGGACAACCTCGGCGCGCAGGTGCTGCTGTTCAACGTCGCGCCCGACAAGGCCGTGCGCGACGCCTCCGAGCGCTGCAACACCGCGGTCACCGGCTTCCTCGCCGAGGTGTTCGCGCGGCCCGACCTGTACCAGGCGCTGGCCGCTGCGGCCGGCAGCCACACGGCGCGCGGCCCCGCGCAGCAGAAGCTCACCGAGATCCACCTGCTCGCCGCCAAGCGCGCCGGTGCCGGCCTGCCCACCGACAAGCGCGAGCGCTTCGTCGCGATCGCCAAGGAGATCGCCGACCTCGAGAACGCGTTCATGTCCAACCTGTCCAACGGGAACGTGACGATCGCGATCTCGAAGGAGCAGGCCGACGGCCTCAAGCCCGACCTGGCGGCCAGCCTCAAGACGAACGCCGACGGCAAGCTGGTGGTGCCGGTCAACGAGAGCTCGTTCACGCAGTTCCTGGCCAACGCCACGTCGGCCGACGCGCGCAAGGCCTTCTACATGGCCTACTACACCCGCGGCGGCGACAAGAACGTCGAACTGCTGCAGAAGGCCATCGCGCTGCGCGACGAGGCGGCCAAGCTGCTGGGCTACCCGAACTGGGACGCCTACACGCTGGCCGACCGCATGGCCGGCACGCCCGAGCGCGTCGAGCAGTTCCTCACGTCGCAGAGCACCGCGTTGCTGCCGCTCGCGCGCGAGCAGCGCGCCAGGCTCGCGGAGCTCAAGGGCAGCGCGCTCGACGAATGGGATCGCCCGTTCTATTCGGACATCGCGCGCAAGAAGCAGTTCAACCTCGACCCGGAGGCCGTGCGCCAGTATTTCCCGGCGCAGCACACCATCGACGCGGTGCTGGACTTCTACAGCCACATGCTGGGCCTCACGTTCACGAAGTCGGCGGACCTGCCGTCCTGGCATCCGGACGTGGTCGGCTACAAGGTGTCCGACACCGCCACGGGCGCCGACCGCGGCGTGTTCTACCTCGACCTGTACCCGCGCCCGGGCAAGTACGGCCACTTCGCCAACTTCGGCCCCACCGGCCGCCGCACGCTGCCGGACGGCACGCTGCGGCCGGCGGTCAACACCATCATCGGCAACTGGCCGGCGCCGGCGCCGGGCAAGCCCTCGCTGCTGTCGCACCAGGACGTGCTGGTGTTCTTCCACGAGTTCGGCCACAACGTGGCCGCGCTGTGCGCCGACACGCCGTACGAGACGTTGAACAACGGCTATCGCCAGGACTTCGTCGAGGCGCCGTCGCAGATGCTGGAGAACTTCGTGTGGGATCCGGCGATCCTCAAGAAGATCACGTCCAACGTCGTCACCGGCGAGCCGATGCCCGACGCGATGATCGCCAGCATGAACGCCGGCCGCCACTTCAACCAGGCCTGGGCGCACCTGGGCTCCAACGTGTTCTACGCGCTCGTCGACCAGCGCTACCACGCGGCCACGCCGCCGGTGGACACCACCGCGGTGTGGGCCGCCACGCGCGCCCGCTACACCGCCGACCCGTTCGTGGCCGGCACCACGCCGCAGGCCGGCTTCACGCACATGATGGGCGGCTACGAAGGCACGTACTACGGCTACGCGTGGGCCAAGGTCTACGCGATGGACCTGTTCACGGCCTTCCAGAAGGACGGCCTGCAGAACGCGGCGGTGGGCCTGCGCTATCGCCGGGACATCCTCGCGCCGGCGCGCATGCAGGAGCCCGACGTCCTGGTCAGGAAGTTCCTCGGCCGGCCGATGAGCCCCGAGGCGTTCTACGCCGATCTGGGCATCCAGGGCGACGCGAAGTAGGCCAGGGCGCGCCGCGCCTGGCCGGCGGCGCATCGTTCACTCGTACAGCGTGCCGATTGCCAGCGGCCTGGCGCGGGTCACGACGCGGCTCGCCGCCGGCCAGTCGGCAAAGCGCAGGACCGCGATCCTGTACAGGCCCATCGAGTCGTCCTCGAACGGCTTGCCGTCGACGGTCGCGAGGGACGTGACGCGGTCGTCGGCGCCATGGACGTCGACCGCGTCGCCGCTGGCGGCGGCCGGATAGACGAACTTCACGCCCACGCACTTCTTGCCCCACAGGCGCATGCGGTAGCCCGAATCGCGCTGTGCGCCGATCAGCTGCTCGCAGGCCTCGCGCAGGTCGGCCGCGCTGTAGCTGCCGTCCTCGCGCTGGCGGATGGTGTAGCGGCCGCTGAAGCGGTACAGGCCCTTGAGCCGGTTCAGCCGCAGCACCGCGTCGTCGTCGTAGGCCTGCTTGAGCAGCGGCAGGTCGACGAGCCCGATGTCGTCGACGTCGAAGCTCATGTCGGTGTGCGCGCCGACCAGGCGCACCTTCAGCCCGGTGACCGGCGTGGCCGGATCGATCGGGCGCAGCTGCATCTGCGTCCGGACCAGCGGCCGCTTGCGCAGGATCTTGCCGGTGAATGCGGCGGCCTCGTAGGCGTAGCGATAGCTGGCCCATTCGGCGTCGAGCGCCTTGGTGACCTCGACGTGCTGCACCTCGCCGTCGGCCGGTAGCCCGGTGCGCGGTGCGAGCAGCGCGGCCAGCGAAACGGCGATGGCGAGCCCGGTAGATGTCTTCATGTCCCTGTGGTGCTTTGTGGTCGTGGCCTGGAATTCTAGGGTTGCGCCGGCAGGTGGCATGTGCCGGAAGGCATACGGCCGCGGGCATGACTTCCGGCATGGGCCGACCCGTGCGGCCGCACGTAGACTGCTGTCCAGCATGAGGAGCATTCGTCTTTCCACCATCGGCCTGGCCGCCTGCGCGGCGCTCGTCGTCTCGGCCATCGCCCTGACCATGATGTCGGCCGAGCTGCTGGCGGCGCGTCCGAACGATCCGACGTGGCACGCCTTGTTCGGGCTGGCCGTGCACCGCGTCGCCGAGGCGTTCACGTCGGCGCCGTCGTGGAACAGCGCCGGCAGCCAACGCATCCGGCTGTCCGCGCAGCTATACACCATCGGGTATGCGCTGGCGTGCATGCTGTTCACCGCGGCGTACTGGCTGCGCACGCGCATCGCCCGGCGCACCGCGGCCGTCGACACCGCGTTGCTCGCGTTCCAGCTGCTGGTGGGCGTCACCGTCGAGAGCAGCCTGCTGTACATCCTCGCCGCGGAGCTCGCGATCGCGCTGCCCGCGCGCCGCGCCGCAGCCTGGCTGGTGGCGATGGTCGCCGGCCACCTCGTGCAGTCGGCCGCGATGATCGCCGGCGCGGGCCTGGCCGACGCGATCATGCGGCTCCAGGTGATGAACGTCGCGGGCGAGGCCGTGTTCTACCTGTTCGCCTTCGGCGTCGCCAAGCTCGCCCACCTGGAGCAGATCGCCCGCCAGGGCCTGGCCGCGTCGAACGCGGAACTGATGGCGACGCAGACGCTGCTGGCCGACACCGTCCGCACCTCCGAGCGCCTGCGCATCGCGCGCGAACTGCATGACAGCATCGGCCACCACCTGACCGCGCTGAACCTGCACCTCGATCTCGCCGACCGCCAGCTCGCCGGCGCGAACGCCTCGCTGCGCGCCTCGCGCGAGCTCGCGCGCGAGCTGCTCGGCGAGGTGCGCGTGGTGGTCAGCGCCGAGCGCGACGATGCGGCCATCGACCTGTCGCAGTCGCTGCGCGCGCTGTGCGACGGCATCCCGGTGCCGGCGATCCGGCTGGCGGTGGCCGACGAGCTGCGCGTCGCCTCGGCGACGACGGCCCATGCGCTGTTCCGCTGCATCCAGGAGGCGATCAGCAACGCGCTGCGGCATGCCGACGCACGTCATATCGATGTCGGCGTCGCGCGCCGTGGGGACGCGTTCGTCGCGACGGTGCGCGACGACGGCCGCGGCGCGCGCGGCGCCGCGGAAGGCAACGGGCTGGCCGGCATGCGCGAACGCGCGCGCGCGCTCGGAGGCGAGCTGCGCGCGGGCGACGCGGCGCACGGCGGCTTCGAGATCGAGCTGTCGCTGCCGGCGCCGGAAGGCGCGCGATGATCCGCGTCCTGCTGGTCGACGACCAGACGCTCGTGCGCAGCGGCATCCGCGGGCTGCTCGATCTCACGCCCGACATCCGCGTCGCGGCCGAGGCCGCGGACGGCGCCGAGGCCGGCGCGCGCATGAAGGACGTCGCGCCCGACCTGGTGCTTCTGGACGTGCGCATGCCCGCCTGCTCGGGCATCGATTTCCTGCGCGCGCATCAGGCGCGCCTGCCGCCGACCATCCTGCTGACGACCTTCGACGACGACGAGGCCCTGTTCGACGGCATGCGCCTGGGCGCGCGCGGCTTCCTGCTCAAGGACATCTCGCTGGAGCGACTGGCCGAGGGCATCCGCAGCGTGGTCGCCGGCGGCACGCTGTTCCGCCCGGCGCTGACCGAGCGCACGCGCGCCTCGTTCGAGCCGCAGTCCGCGGCGGCACCGCGGCCACGCACGGTCGAACCGCTCACTGCCCGCGAGACGGAGGTGCTGGCGCTGATGGCCGCCGGCCTCAACAACGCGGAGATCGCCGCGGCGCTGGGCCCGAGCGAAGGAACGATCAAGAACCACGTCTCCAGCATCCTCGCCAGGCTCGGCGTGCGCGATCGCGTGCGCGCCGTGCTGCGCGGCCTCGAACTCGGCATCATCTGACCACCCCCATGACCCTCAAGAAGACCTTGTGCGCCGCGACCGCGGCACTGGCCTGCTGCGGCGCGCGCGCCGACAGCAATTTCAACCTGCCCGAGGGCTCCAGGGACATCACCGTCTCGGCCACGGCCTTCGACACGCCGCGCAGCGAGGGCGGCCGCAAGCGCCAGTTCGGCGTGCTGCCGTCGTTCACCGGACGCTGGAGCAACGGCGTGTTCGCCACGCTGGGCCAGGTCGGCTGGGACATCTCCGACGATCCGACCCTCGACTGGGGCCCGATCGTGACCTACGACCTGCGCCAGCGGCGCAGCGACGATCCATCGGACAAGGTGCAGGTCGAGTTCGAGGGCGGCGCCTTCGCGCACTACCTGTTCGCGTGGAACCTGAACTTCAACACCGAGCTGCTGTACGGCGGCGGCGCGGAGCGCAGCGGCGCCAAGCTGGTCGCCAACGCGACCTACGCGATCCGGCTCGGCGCGCACTCGTCGCTGACGCTGTCGCCCGGCGTCGAGGCCGTGAACGCGTCGTACATGAAGTCGACGTTCGGCGTGACGCCGGCGCAGTCGGCGATCGACCACCTCGCGCCCTACCAGACGCACGCGGGCTTCAAGGACGTCTTCTTCACGGTTGCGGGAGACTGGCAGGTCAACAACAAATGGACGGTCGACGCCGGCGTGAGCACGGTGCGCCTGGTGGGCAGCGCGGCCCACAGCCCCTTGACCGAGAAGCGCGTCGACGCGACGTTCTTCCTGTCCGGCAACTATCACTTCTGAGCGGCCAGGAAACGCGCCACGGCTTCCTGTGCCGGACGCGCGCGCGGCAGCGACCGGTGCGTCGTGCCCGCCACGACCTGTTCGGTCGGCGCGGCGGCCAGGCGGGCGCACAACGCGCGGCTCTGGGCGTGCGGCACGGTGGTGTCGGTCTCGGCCAGCAGCACCAACGTCTCGCCCGTGCGGGCCGCAGCCAGTTCCGCGCAGTGGAAGCGCTGTGCCAGCACCGGCGCCGCGAAGCCGGCGAGCGGGCGCATTCGCAGCACCGCGGGGATGCTCTCGAACGGAGACATCAGCACGAGCCGGCGCGGTCGTGCCTCGCGCGCGAGCCACAGCGCGACGGCAGTGCCGAGGCTGCGCCCGGCGATCGCGAGCTCGGCCGACGGGTGGTGCGCGACGACGAAGTCGAGCACGGCGCGCGCATCGGCCTTGGCGCGACGCTCGGAGGCGCGCCCGGTCGAGCCGCCGAAGCCCCGGTAGTTGAACGCATGGATCGCCCAGCCCGGGTTGAACGACGCCATGTCCGCGGCCCACGCGACGTTCTCGTTGCGCCCGCCGAAGTACAGCAGCGCGCCGTCGACGGGGACGTCGAGCGGCGTGGACGACCATCCCTCCAGCACGACGCCGTCCGGCCGTGCCAGCAGATGCGCGTCGATGCGGTAGCCGCCCGCATGCGGGCCTGCCGGCAGCGGCCGCACGACGGTGGGCCGGCCGAAGATCAGGCGGCCTTGCAGCGATTCGAGCATGGAGCGGGCGAGCGGGTCACGCACGACATTGTGCGGGGCATCCACGACGCCTCTGTGAAACCCCGCACGACGCCAGACGGCGGCCGGACGGTGTCAGGTCTGGCCGGACGGTGTCAGGTCTTGAAAGTTGCGCGATGAAACCTTGACTTTCCCCCCGGGCCGTCGAGCGCGCAACTTTCAAGACCTGACACCATCATTCAAGCCGCCGAGCGCGCAACTTTCAAGACCTGACACCGTCCGTGTAAGAAGGTGGCGAGGGCCGCGAGGCCAGCCCTCGACGCCAGCTCTCAGATATGCAAAGCGTGCCCCAGCGCCCGCAGCGCTGCTTCCTGCACGGCCTCGCCCAGCGTCGGATGCGCGTGGATGGTGTGCCCGACGTCTTCGAGCCGCGCCCCCATCTCGATGGACTGCGAGAACGCCGCCGCCAGTTCCGACACGCCCTTGCCCACGGCCTGCCAGCCCAGCACCAGGTGGTTGTCCTTGCGCGCGACGACGCGCACGAACCCGTCGGTCGATTCCAGCGTCATCGCCCGGCCGTTGGCCGCGAACGGGAACATCGACGTGATGACCTCGTGGCCGGCGGCCGCCGCCTCGGTGGCGTTGAGGCCGACCACGACGATCTCCGGATCGGTGAAGCACACCGCCGGGATCGCCGCCGGCGTGAAATGGCGGTTCTTGCCGGCGATGATCTCGGCCACCATCTCGCCCTGCGCCATGGCACGGTGGGCCAGCATCGGCTCGCCGGCGAGGTCGCCGATGGCCCAGACGTTGCGCATGGACGTGCGGCACTGGCCGTCGATCTTCACGGCACGGCCGTTCATGTCCAGCATCAGCGACTCCAGGCCCCAGCCGGCGGTGTGCGGCTTGCGGCCGACGGCGACGAGGATCTTGTCGGCCGGCAGGTGCACCGAGTCGCCGGCGCCGTTCTTCACGTGCAGCGCGTCGCCGATGTCGTTCAGGCCCTGCACCACGTGGCCGAGGTGCAGCCGGATGCCGGCCTTGTCGATCGCGCCGCGCACGGGCTTGGTCAGCTCCTCGTCGTAGGCCGGCAGGATGCGGTCCAGCGCCTCGACGACGTGCACCTCGGCGCCCAGCTTGCGGTACGCCATGCCCAGCTCGAGGCCGATGTAGCCGGCGCCGACGACGGCCAGCGTCTTCGGCACCTCGGTGAGCGCGAGCGCGTCGGTCGACGAGATCACGCGGCCGCCGAACTTCATCATCGGCAGTTCCACGGCGTCCGAGCCCGCGGCCAGCAGCAGGTGCTCGCAGGTGACGCGGAGGCCGGGCGCGTTCGCGCCGGTGGGCGTGACGTCGACGGTCTTGCCGTCGACGAGGGCCGCCCAGCCCTTGATCACCTGCACGCCGTTCTTCTTGAGCAGCGCGCCCACGCCGCTGGTCAGCTTCGTGACGATGCCGTCCTTCCACTTCATCGTCCTGGCGAGGTCGATGGTGGGCGAGGTCACCTTGATGCCGATCTTCGAGTCGCCCGCCCAGTGGGTGGCCTCCTCGAAGGCCGTGGCCGCGTGGATGATCGCCTTGGACGGGATGCAGCCCACGTTCAGGCAGGTGCCGCCCAGGCTCTCGCCCTCGATCAGCACCGTGGGGATGCCCAGCTGGCCGGCACGGATGGCCGCGACGTAGCCGCCGGGGCCGCCGCCGATGACGATCAGCGTGGTCGATTTCATGTCCATGCGCTTACTCCACGAACAGGGTGGCCGGGGTTTCGAGATAGCCACGAATGACTTGCACGAACTCCGCTGCATGGATGCCGTCGACCACGCGATGGTCGAACGACGACGACAGGTTCATCATCTTGCGCGCGACGACCAGCCCGTCGCGGATCATCGGGCGTTCGACGACGCGGTTGACGCCGACGATGGCCACTTCGGGCGAGTTGATCACCGGCGTCGTGACGATGCCGCCCAGCGCGCCCAGGCTCGTGATCGTGATCGTCGAGCCGGTGAGCTCCTCGCGCGCGCTCTTGCCCGAGCGTGCGCCCGCGGCCAGGCGCGCGACCTCGGTGGCGGTGGCCCACAGGTCCAGCGTCTCGGCATGCTGCAGCACCGGCACCATCAGGCCGGCCTCGGTCTGCGTGGCCATGCCCAGGTGCACCGCCGCATGGCGCGTGACCGCGCCGGCCTCGTCGTCGAAGCGGGCGTTCATCTGCGGGAAGTCGCGCACGGCCAGCACCACGGCGCGCATGATGAACGGCAGCATCGTGAGCTTGCCGCGCGTCGCGCCGTGCTTCTGGTTGAGCTTGCCGCGCAGGGCCTCCAGCTCGGTGACGTCGATTTCCTCAACGTAGGTGAAGTGCGGGATGCGCCGCTTGGCGTCCTGCATCTTCTGCGCGATCTTGCGGCGCAGCCCGATGACGGGGATCTGCTCCTCGTCCGTGCGCTGCGCGTAGCGCGTGTCGGCCGAACCGGACGCGCCGGTGCCGCCGACCAGTCCGCGCGCGGCGTAGGCCTCGATGTCCTCGTGCGTGATGCGGCCGGCGGTGCCGGTGCCCATCACGTACTGCAGGTCGATGCCGAGATCCCAGGCGTGCGCGCGCACGGCGGGCGAGGCGATGGGCTTGTCGCTGGGCGCGCGGGTGATCTTCTGCGCGCCGGCGGCCGGCGCCCTGGCCGGCGCGGCTTGCGGTGCGGGCGCCGGGGCCTTGGCGGCGGGCG
>JBJMWE010000269.1:0-21905 GCA_045810285.1 Vitreoscilla sp.
CATCGCGCTCGAAGGAGCGCGCGAGCCGCGCGGCGCCGAGCTTGGAATTGACGAACACGAGCGCCTGCGAGAGTGCGCGCTCCTTCAGGATCTGCCGCACAACGCCGCGCTTGTCGTCGTCGGTGACGCTGTAGAAGCGCTGCTCGACGTTGGTGGCGGTCGCGTTGGCGCGCGCGACTTCGACGGTGATCGGATCCTGCAGGTAGCTGTTGGCCAGGCGCTTGATCTCGGGCGAGAACGTGGCCGAAAACAGCAGCGTCTGGCGCTGCTTGGGCAGGTAGCTCAGGATGCGCTGCAGGTCGGGCAGGAAGCCGATGTCGAGCATGCGGTCGGCCTCGTCGAGCACGACGTACTCGACCTGGTTCAGCACGCAGTTCTTGGCCTCGATGTGGTCGAGCAGGCGGCCCGGCGTGGCGATCAGCACCTCGACGCCGCCCTTGAGCTCGAGCGTCTGCGGCTTCATGTCGATGCCGCCGAAGACGACGGCCACGCGCAGGTTGGAATGCTTGGCGTAGGCCTTGATGTTCTGGGCGACCTGGTCGGCCAGCTCGCGCGTGGGGGCGAGCACCAGCGCGCGCACCGGGTGGCGCGCGGGCGAGACGCTGGCCGTCTCGTGGCGCATCATCTTCTGCAGCAGCGGGATCGAGAACGCGGCGGTCTTGCCGGTGCCTGTCTGGGCGGCGCCCATCACGTCGCGCCCCTGGAGCACCAGGGGGATCGCCTTCGCCTGGATGGGCGTCATGAAGGCGTAGCCCTGGTCGGCGACTGCGCGCAGCAGTTTGGCGTCGAGCGGCAGGGTGTCGAAACGGGACTGGGCCGGTACTTGTTGCTCGGGGGCGGGGTCCGTTTGAGCCGGGACCTGGGCTTGGGAAGCTTCTGTCATGAACCGCCATTATCGCTTGTACGGATGAAAAGCGCTGGGGGGCCTGCTCCAAGGCCGGCCGCCGCGGGTCGAACGGCTAGAATCCGGCCTCCTCGAACAAGGCCGTCCGTCCGCCGACCCCGCCGCCGCGCGGCCTGTCGCCGAAGACGCCACCGCGAACCAACGATGCCGATCCCCCGTCTCCGGGCGCCCCGGGCGACCCCGCCGAGCCGCGCCGCCCTGCTTTGCGCCGGCATGCTGCTGCTCGCCCTGGCCACCGCCCTCGCGCCGGCGACCGCGCTGGCCCAGTTCAACGGCAATACCGGCAACGACCTGCTGTCGGACGAAGGCGCCGACGTCCAGCGCGTCAACGACAACAACCGCTCCAGCGCCGCGGCCGCCGCCAACGGCACGGCGTTGCCGGGCGGCGTCACGCAGCTGCGACAGCCGATGCGCAACACCAGCGGCGCCAGCCGAGGCGACCAGCCCGAGGACCGCAACGCGCATCCCGTCGAGCGTCCCTACGAACCGGGCGAATTCGAGCGCTACGTCCAGCAGCAGGCGAGCGCGATGCAGCAGGTGGAGCAGCCGGTGCAAGGCCAGGACGATACCGCCCATCCGCCGGCTGCGCCGCGAGCGATCCGCCGCTTCGGCGCCAACCTCGTCACCGACGATGCGCAGGTCGGCCCCACGCAGGATCCGCTGCCGGTCGTGCCGGGCGACTACATCGTGCGTCCGGGCGACGAGATCGACCTCGTGATCTGGGGCACCGTCGAGGCCGACCTCCAGCTGCGGGTGGACCGCGCCGGCCGCATCAGCGTGCCGCGCGTGGGCACCATCAACGTGGCCGGCCTGCGCAATGCGGACCTCGCCGACGAGATCACCCGCCGTGTCGGCCAGACCTTCCGCAACTTCCGCCTGTCCGTGTCCCTGGGCCAGGTGCGCGCGATCCGCGTCTACGTCGCGGGCTACGTGCAGCATCCGGGCTCGATCAACGTCAGCGGCCTGTCGTCGATCCTGCACGCGCTGATGCGCGCGGGCGGCCCGTCGGCAGCCGGCAGCTTCCGCGACATCCACCTGCGCCGCCAGGGCAAGGAGATCGCGGTGTTCGACCTGTACGACCTGCTGCTGAAGGGCAACCGCGACACGGACCAGCCGGTGCAGCCGGACGACGTCCTGTTCGTCGGTCCGATCGGCACCCAGGTCGCCGTGCTGGGCAGCGTCAACCAGCCGGCCATCTACGAGCTCAAGCCCGGCGAGACGCTGGACGACGTGCTGCGCATGGCCGGCGGCTTCACGGCCGTCGCCGACCGCAGCCGCGTCGCCATCGAACGGCTGGCCGACCGCGCCACCGGCAAGGTGACCGAGCTCGGGCTGCCCGAGCACCAGCGCGACACCATGGCCACCGGCGACCTGGTGCGCGCGTTCAGCGCCGTGGCGGCCGCGCTGCCCCAGGTGCGCCAGAACGAACACGTGCGCATCGAGGGCGAGGTGGCCCATCCCGGCGACTACATCCTGCCGCCGGGCAGCCGCATCGCCGACGCCCTGCGCGCGGCCGGCGGCATGACCGCCGCCGCCTATCCGTTCGGCACCGACTTCCGGCGCGAGAGCGTGCGCCGGGTGCAGCAGGTCAACTACGACCAGGCACTGCGCAGCTTCGAGACGGACATGGCCAAGAGCCAGGCCAACCAGCGCGCCACCTCGGCCGAGGAGCTGAACTCGCAGGCGTCGTCGGCGCAGTCCAACGCGCGCCTGCTGGAGCGCCTGCGCCAGATCAAGCCGACGGGCCGCGTCGTCCTGCAGTTGCCGCCGGACGCCGCCACCCTGCCCGACCTGCCGCTGGAGGACGGCGACACGCTGTCGATCCCGCAGCGCGGCAGCTCGGTGGGCATCTTCGGCAGCGTCTTCAACACCGGCAGCTTCGTCTACGAGTCGGGCCATACCACCCAGCAGTACCTGGCGCTGGCCGGCGGGCCGACGCGCAGCGCCGACAAGGGCAGCATCTTCATGATCCGCGCCAACGGCTCGGTGATCAGCGCGCAGCAGGGCTCGTCGTTCTGGCACGCGGGCAACAAGTTCAGCAGCGCCACCGTGGAACCGGGCGACACCATCTTCGTGCCGGAGGAGCTGAACAAGTCGACCTTCGTGCAGAACGCCAAGGACTGGACGCAGATCCTGTACCAGTTCGGCCTGGGCCTGGCCGGCATCCATGCACTGGGGCTCTGACGCGATGGCACACGATCACCCCTCGCCCGGGCAACCGGCCGCCGTCGCCGTCCACGACGAGCACCATGACGACGACGAGGGCGGCATCGACTTCCGCGCGCTGCTCGCTCCGATGCGCCGGCACTGGCGCGGCGTCGCGCTGGCGGTCGGCGCCGCGTGCGCGATCGGCTACGGCATCAGCTTCGTGGTGACGCCGCTCTACACCTCGCACACCACGCTGATTCCGCCGCAGCAGCAGCAGGGAGGGGGTGCGGCGGCCGCGCTGTCCTCGCTGAGCGTGCTGAGCAACCTGGCGGGCGGTGCCATGAAGAACCCCGTCGAACAATACATCTCGCTGCTGCAGAGCGACACGGTCACCGACCGGCTGATCGATCGCTTCGGCCTGATGAAGGTGTACGACTTCAAGTACCGCGATTCGACGCGCAAGAAGCTGCTCAAGCGCTCCACCATCGCGGCGGGGAAGAAGGACGGCCTGATCACCGTGACGGTGGAGGACAGCGATCCCAAGCGCGCCGCCGCGATGGCGAACCAGTACGTCGAGGAATTGCGCCGCGTGACCTCGAGCCTGGCGGTCACGGAAGCACAGCAGCGCCGCCTGTTCTTCCAGAACCAGATGCAGGACGCCAAGGCGAAGCTCGCGGAGGCGCAGGCCGCGCTGCAGCAGAGCGGCTTTGGCAACGGCGCGCTGAACGCCGCGCCGCAGACCGCGGCGGCCGGCTACGCGCGCCTGCGCACGGAGCTGGCGTCCGCGCAGGTGCGCCTGGCCACGTTGCAAGGGTCGCTCGCACCGGGCGCGCCCGAGGTGCACCAGCAAGCCACGATGGTCGCCGCGCTGCAGGACCAGCTGCGCCAGCTCGAGACCAGTGCCAACGCCGCCGCCAACGGCCCGGACTACGTCACCAAGTACCGCGAGTTCAAGTACGAGGAGACGCTGTTCGAGCTCATGGCCAAGCAGTACGAACTGGCGCGGGTCGACGAAGCCAAGGAAGGCGCGCTGATCCAGGTCGTCGACCCGGCGCAGCCGCCGGAACGCCGCTCCTTCCCGCGCCGCCTGTACTTCGCCGCCGGCGGCGCGCTCGCGGGCCTGTTCCTCGCGAGCCTGCTGCTCGTCGTCCGCGAGCGCCGCGCGCAGGCTGCCGCGGCCTGACACGACGCCTTCGGCGGGCCGCCGGGCAGCGGCGCTCCCTGCCGCTGCTAGAATGTTCGAACTTGAACATGCACCGCCAGGCCGTCGTTTGCCCGGCAGTCCGGTCCGCCCGATGCCCAGCCGCCAGGATCAGCTCCAGGAAGACACCTACTTTCGCGTCATGCGCCTGCTGCAGGAAGACCCGGGCATGACGCAGCGCGAGATGGCCCGCCGGCTCGGCGTCAGCCTGGGCGGCATCAACTACTGCCTGCAGGCCCTCGTCGACAAGGGCTGGGTCAAGATCCAGAACTTCCAGCGCAGTCCCCGGAAGATGGCGTACGCCTATCTCCTGACGCCGAGCGGACTGGCCAGCAAGGCCGCGCTCACCGCCCGCTTCCTGCAGCGCAAGATGCAGGAGTTCGAGGCGCTCAAGGCCGAGATCCAGTCGCTGCAGAACGAGGCCTGACGTCCGCCCACGCGGATGCCCCCCGCCACCCAAGTCCATCCAAATCCACCTCCGATGCCCACCGCCGCGCCGATGCTTCCCCTCGTCAAGGTCTCCATGCCCCCGCGCGAGCGGCTGATGCCCGCCCTCGAGAGCGTGCTGTACGGCGGCATGATCGCCGAGGGCGAGCAGGTCTACCGCTTCGAATCGGAGTTCGCATCGGTGTTCGGCCTGCCGAACGCGCTGGCCACGAGCAGCGGCACGGGCGCCCTGCACATCGCGCTGCTGCTGGCCGGCGTGCAGCCGGGCGACGAGGTGATCACCACCTCGATGACCGCCGAGCCGACCAACACCACGATCCTGCAGGTGGGCGCCACGCCGGTGTTCGCCGACGTCGACGCGCGCAACGGCAACCTGTCGCCCGAAGCCGTGGAGGCCGCCATCAGCGCGCACACCCGCGCCATCCTGGTGGTGCACTACGCGGGCTACCCGGTGGAGCTGGGCCGCCTGCGCGAGATCGCCGACCGCCACGGGCTGCAGCTGATCGAGGACTGCGCCCACGCCCTGGGCGCGCGCTTCGACGGCCAGCCCATCGGCACGATCGGCGATTCGGCCATCTTCTCGCTGCAGGCCATCAAGCACATGACCACCGTCGACGGCGGCGTGCTCACCGTCAAGGACGCGTCGCGGCTGCCGCTCGCCAGGCGCCTGCGCTGGTTCGGACTGACCAAGGGCGTGCCGCGCACCGAGGTCGACATCACGACGCCCGGCTTCAAGTACAACATGAACAACGTCACCGCGACGATCGGCCTGCAGCAGTTGCAGGGCATCGGGGCAGTGATCGAGGCGCATGTCGCCAACGGCCGCTTCTACGATACGGCGCTCGCCGGCATCCCCGGCATCGCGCCCGCGAGCGTGGTGGCGGGCGCCGCGCCCAGCTACTGGCTCTACACGCTGCTCGCCGACGACTCCGACGACGTCGAGCGCCGCCTGGCCGCCATCGGCGTCGCGGCCTCCAAGCTGCATCGGCCGAACCACTTCCACAGCGTGTTCGCGCCGTTCCGCCGGCCGCTGCCGCAACTCGACGAGTTCTATCGCCGCCTGGTGCACATCCCGTGCGGCTGGTGGGTGGGGGCCGAAGACCGGGCGCGCATCGTCGATGCGCTGCGCCACGGATGACGACGCCGATCGCCCTCTTCGACTGCCGCCCGGACGCCGCCGTGCTGGAGGCGCTCGCGCCGGTGCTGGCCAGCGGACAGCTGGCGAGCGGGCCCAACGTGGCGGCGCTGGAGGCGGCCATCGCGCGCCACGTGCAGCGCCCGGACGTCGTCTGCCTCGGCGACATGACGCACGCGCTGGCGCTGGCGCTGCAGCTCGCCGGCGTGGGGCCGGGCGACGACGTGCTCACGCTGTCGTACAACTGCATGTCGTCCAATTCGGCCATCGCGCACGTGGGGGCCACGCCGGTGTGGGTGGACATCGACGCCGCGACGGCGACGATGTCGGAGGCCGACTGCGAGCGCGCGATCACGCCGCGCACCCGGGCGCTGGTCGTCTACCACGTCGCCGGCTATCCGGCGCCGCTGGCCGCCCTGCGCGCGTTCTGCGACCGCCACGGCATCGCGCTGATCGAGGACGCCAACAACGCGCTCGGCGCGACGCTCGATGGCCACCCGGTCGGCTCCGTGGGCGACTTCGCGGTGTTCTCGTTCTACGCGAACCGCCAGGTCAACGGCGTGGACGGCGCGGCGCTGGTGTGCCGCGACGCCGCCTCCGCCGCCGAGGCGCGCCGACTTCGCCGCTTCGGCATCGACCTGAAGACCTTCCGCGACGCCCGCGGCGAGATCGATCCGGCTTCGGACATCCCCCGTGTGGGCATGTCGTCGCCGCTGAACCACGTCCAGGCCACGATGGCGCTGGCGCACCTGGGCACGCTCGAGGCACGACTGGCGCGCAACCGGCGCAACGTCGAGACGCTGCGGGCGACGCTTGCCGACGTGCCCGCCATCCGGCCCGTTGCCTGGGCATCCGGCGCACAGCCCGCGTTCTGGGCCTGGCTGGTGCGCTGCGACGACCGCGACGGGCTGATCGATCGGCTGAAGGCACGCGGCGTCCAGTGCTCCAAGCTGCACCAGCCCAACCACGTCTATTCCGGCTTCGGCAGCGCGCCGCGCGAGCTGCCCGGCACCGCGCGCTTCATGGACGACATGCTCGCCCTGCCCTGCGGCTGGTGGCTGGCCGACGCCTCGCTGGCCCGCCTGTGCGGCGAGATCCGCGCCGCCGCCGGCGCACCGGGCCGCGCCGCCTGAACGCGCACCCACGACGATGACCATGCTGCGCCGACTCTGGCCCCTGGCCACGCTGTACTGCGGACGCCTGGGCACCGCGCTGGTCGGCCTGCTGCTGCTGCCGTGGTTCAACCGGCTGATGGGGCCGGGCCAGTTCGGCGTGGTCGCGATCGTCCTGTCGACGCAGACGCTGCTGGTGGCGCTCGATCTGGGCCTGTCCATCGTGCTGGGGCGCGACCTGGCCGGCCTCGGCGCCGGCGAGCTGGGGCTGGGACGCGCCATGTTCGCGCAGGCCGAGCGCACGCTGCTGCGCCTGTACGTCGCGCTGCTGGTGCTCGCACTCGTCGCCAGCCGCTTCGTGGCGTCGCCGCTGGCCGTGCCCGATGTCCTGGCCGTCGTCCTGCTGTTCGGCGCGGTGGTGCACCAGAACCTCGGCCAGATCGCGCTGCTGGCGCGGCAGGACTACGCCTGGGTGGGCCTCAACCAGCTGGTGGGCGTGCTGCTGCGCAACGGCTTCACGCTCGCCTGCCTGTCGCTGGTGGCGCCGACGCTGACGGTGTTCATCTTCTCGCAGGCGCTCGGTGCCTGCCTGCATGCCCTGGCCACGCGCTGGCGGCTCGCGCGCCGCCTGCCGCCGGCGCCCGCGCAGGCGCATCCGGCGTTCCGCTCGGTCTCGTTCGCGCTCCTGGTGCAGGCCGTGGCCGGCGCGTGCGCGATGCAGCTCGACAAGCCGCTGGTGGGCGCGTTCGCCGGTGCCGCCGCCACGGCGCCCTACTACCTCGCCACCGTGCTGGCGCTGACGCCGCTGACCTTTCTCGCCGGCCCCGTGGTGCAGTTCTTCCAGCCCAAGGTGATCGGCCAGATCGCGACGGGAACGCTCGCCCCGCCCCTGGTGCGCAGGTTCCTCTTCGGCATCCTGGCCAGCGCCTTCCTGCCGGGCCTGGCCCTGTGGTTCGCGGCGCCCGCCGTGACGGCCCTGTGGCTGCACGGCGCGGGCGAGCACGCCCTGGTCGCGGACTACGTGCGTCTCCTGGTCGTGGGCACCTCGCTCGGCGCGATCGGGTACCTGCCCAACGTGCTGCTGGTCGCCCGCCGGCAATACGCCTTCCTCGCGACGGCGTCGACGTGCCTGACAATCACCGTCCTGGCCGTGACCGCCTGGGCGGCCTCGCGCGGCGACGTGCGCACCGTCTGCCTCGCCTACGCCACGTACCACATCGCCGCCGCGGTCGTGCAATGGGTGCGCGCCCTCACGCTCGATCCCGAGCTGCGCGCGGCCCTCTCGCCCCTGACCCCTGCCGCGCTGGGCGCCTCGCTCGGCACGGTGGGCGGCGGACTCCTCCTCCACCGCTTCCTGTGACACCCCAGGTGCAGATATGACCCAGACCAGCTTCAAAGACAAGACCGTCATGATCACCGGCGGCACGGGCTCCTTCGGGAACACGGTGCTCAACCGCTTCCTCGACACGGACGTCAGGCAGATCGTCATCTTCTCGCGCGACGAGAAGAAGCAGGAGGACATGCGCATCGCGCTGCGCAGCCCGAAGGTGAAGTTCGTCATCGGCGACACGCGCAGCCAGGAGTCGATCACGCAGGCGATGCGCGGCGTCGACTACGTGTTCCACGCCGCCGCGCTCAAGCAGGTGCCGTCCTGCGAGTTCTATCCGATGGAGGCGGTGCGCACCAACGTCGTGGGCACCGAGAATGTCATCAACGCGGCGATCGCCAACGACGTCAAGCGCGTCGTGCTCCTGAGCACCGACAAGGCGGTCTACCCGATCAACGCGATGGGCATCTCCAAGGCGATGGCCGAGAAGGTGCTGATCGCCCGCTCGCGCATGATCGGCGAAGGCGGCCCGGTGCTGTGCGCCACGCGCTACGGCAACGTGATGGCGTCGCGCGGCTCGGTCATCCCGCTGTTCATCGAGCGCGTGCGCGCCGGCCAGCCGCTGGGCATCACGGATCCGGCGATGACGCGCTTCCTGATGTCGCTGGAAGATTCGGTCGACCTGGTGCTGCACGCGTTCGAGCACGGCGCGCAAGGCGACATCTTCGTGCAGAAGGCGCCCGCCAGCACCATCGGCGACCTCGCCGTGGCCATCAGCGAGCTGTTCGACGCCCCGCTGCAGACGCGCATCATCGGCACCCGCCACGGCGAGAAGCTCTACGAATCGCTGGTGTCGCGCGAGGAGATGGCCAAGGCCGAGGACATGGGCCGCTACTGGCGCGTGCCGGCCGACAACCGCGACCTGAACTACGAGCTCTACATCACCGAAGGCTCGCCGGAGGCCAATGCCGTCGACGACTACACCTCGCACAACACCCAGCGCCTGGGCGTGCCGCAGATCAAGGAACTGCTGCTGACGCTGTCCGAGGTGCGCGCGCAGCTCGCCAGCCATCGGGCCGGCCGGTCGTGAGCGACGTCCGCGACATGAGCCGCCCGCTGCTGTCCATCATCGTCCCGTCCTGCAACCGCCAGAAGACGCTGCTGTCGGTGCTGGCGACGCTGGTGGCCGAGACCGCGGCGGAGCTCGTGGTGAGCGACAACAGCGACGTCCCGCTGGCCGACGAGGCCCTGCGCGCACTGGACGCGGGCGAACGCCTGCGCTACCGCCACTGGACGGAGCGCATGAGCGTCGTCGACAACTTCGAGCGCGGCCTGGCCATGGCCACGGGCGAGTACCTGCTGTTCATCGGCGACGACGACTGCGTCGGCCCCGGCATCGACGCCATCGCGGCGTGGATGAAGCGCGACGGCATCGACGCGCTGGTGTCCTACCGCAGCCGCTTCATCGCGAGCTACTTCTGGCCCGGCGTGAAGTCGCGCTACTTCGGCGACGCCTACCAGGGCAAGCTGTTCATGTCGCCGTCCTCCGGCCGCGCGATCCCCATCCAGAGGCGCGCGGCGCTGGCCGGCGCGGCCAACCGCCCGGGCACCGGGCTCAACGACATGGCGCGGGCCTACCACGGCATCGTCAGCCGGGCGCTGGTGGACCGCGTGGTGGCGCGCTTCGGCCAGCTGTTCGGCGGCGTCAGCCCCGACATCTACAGCGCCACGCTGCTCACCGAGCTCGCGGACAAGCCCTACATCCTGGACTACCCGTTCGTCGTGCCCGGTGCATCCGCGGCCAGCACCGCCGGCGAGGGCGCCGCCAGCCGCAACAACGACCGGCTCGATGCGCGCGAGCACATCAAGCGCTTCGGCGCGAACCTGAAGTGGGACGAGCGCATCCCGTCGTTCTATTCGCCCGACACCGTCTGGGCCTTCTCGCACCAGAGCGCGCTCGACCGCCTGGGCGTGCCGGGCCTGGGCCTGAACTTCCCGCGGCTGTACCTGCGCTGCGCCCTGATGCATCGCCAGCACCGCGCGGAGACGCTCGCGGCCCTGCGGGTGTGGCGGCGCACGAACGGCGCCGCGCCGCTGGTGCTGGGCGTGGTCGGCGGCTTCTTCGCGGAAGCGCTGGCGCAGGTGCGGCGCGTGTGGTTCCGCTTCGTCACGCCGCCGCGCGCCTACGCGGACCTGGCGACCATCGGCGACGCGTACGCCACGATGCGCGCGCAACTGAAGCCCTGGACGGCGCCGGACGCGTCATGAGCGTCGCCCGGCCGCCCGAAGACGCTCGCACGGCAGCCCGCAGGGCGGAGCTTGCCTCATGAGCGCGCCCGCGGTGGTGGCGGCGAGCGGCTCGCCGGCCAGGACGATCGTCATCTCCGGCGTGAACCTCGTCGAAGGCGGTCCGCTGACCGTGCTGAAGGACTGCGTGGCCGCGGCGACGCAGGCGCTGCCCGGCTGGCGCGTCGTGGTGCTGGCCCACGACACCGCGCTCATCGCCACGCCCGGCGTGGAGGTGATGGCGTTCCCGCAGGCCAAGTCGCGCTGGCTGCGCCGCCTGGCGCTGGAGTGGCGCGGCTTCCGGCCGCTGTCGCGTGAGCTCGGCGCCGACCTGTGGCTGTGCATGCACGACATGACCGCGCGCGTCGACGCTCGCCGCCAGGCCGTGTACTGCCACAACCCGGCGCCGTTCTCCCGGGCGACGTTCCGCGACGCCCTGTTCAGCCCCACGTACTTCGCCTTCTCGCTGCTCTATCGGTATCTGTACGGCGCCTTCATCCAGCGCAACTACGCGGTGATCGTGCAGCAGGACTGGCTGCGCGACTGCTTCTTGCGCCTGTACGGCGTCGGGCGCGTGATCGTGGCGCACCCGCGCGAGGACGTCGCGCAGGCCGCCGTCAGGCCGCCTCGGGCCGGTCCCGGCAAGGTCTTCTTCTTCCCGGCCCTGCCGCGCTCGTTCAAGAACTTCGAGATCATCGGCGAGGCCGTCGCACTGCTGGAGAAGGACCCGGCCTGGACGGGCAAGGTGCGGTGGACGCTGGCCGGCGACGAGAACCGCTACGCGGCCTGGCTGAAGCGCCGCTTCGGCCACCTGCGCAGCATCGAGTGGATCGGCCTGCAATCGCGCGAGCAGATGCAGGCGCAGTACGCCGCGGTCGACTGCCTCGTGTTTCCCTCGCGCGCCGAGACCTGGGGCCTGCCGCTCAGCGAGGGCAAGCGCTGCGGCCTGCCGCTGATCGCGGCCGACCTGCCCTATGCGCACGAGACCGTGGGCAACTGCGACGCCGTGGCGTTCTTCGACCCGAGCGACCCGGCCGACCTCGCGCGCACGATGGCCGCGTTCGAGAACGGGCAGCAGCCCTGCAAGCCGGTGCGCCTGGATCCGCCTGCGGCCCCGTTCGCGCCGGACTGGCACGCGCTCCTGCGGCTGCTGGCCGACGGCCTCTGAGGGCGCCTTGGCGCCTCAGGCCGCCGCGGGCGTCCGCGCCCGCGCGGGCGCGCGCCGCACGGCGGCCAGCAGCCAGAACGCGGCCACCAGCATGATGAACGTGCCCGTGAAGTAGCCGACGCCGCGCACCAGCAGTTCGGTCAGGTAGCCCACCAGCACGCAGTTGGCGAAAGTGACTGCCGCCAGCGCGCGCGGGCCGCGCAAGTCGCGCACGGCCCGGAATGTCCGGGCCAGGTAGAACGCCACCAGCCCGAGGCCGAGCGTGCCCAGCTCGCTCACCAGCTTGGACAGCACGAAGCCGCCGTCGAACAGGTTCAGGTATTCGCCGGTGATCTGGTAGATCGTCTCGGACGCGTCGACGTCGCTGGTGCCCACGCCCAGTTGCTGGAAGCCCAGTCCCCAGCCATGCGTGGACGTCAGGGCCTCGCCCATGAGCTGCCAGCCCTGGAAATACACCAGCAGCGACAGGTTCTGCTGGGCCGTGTCGTCGGACACGTCCACGCGCGACTGGAAGTAGCTGAGGTCCAGCGTCGATGCCAGCGCCACCCCCACCACGCCCCACAGCAGCAGCGAACGCAGGCGCAGCGAGACCACGCCCACCAGCAGCGAGCCGACCAGCAGCGTCAGGTTCTGCACCACCACCGCCATGGCCAGCGCGCCGGCCAGCCACAGCACCTTGTGCGACGCGCGCGCCGTCACGCAGCGGTACAGCAGGAACGGCATGAACACGAGCGCGAAGTGCGACGGCTCGGTGAACGGGAACATCGGCTTGCTGAAGCGCCCCGGGCGGATCCAGTCGGCGATGGACAGGCCCACCTTGGGCAGGATCGCGCAGACGCAGAGCCAGTTGAAGCACAGGATCAGCGCCCGGTGCAGCTGGCGGTCGTCGGCGGTGAGCAGCAGCCGCCCGAACGCGACGCCCGCCAGCACCACCAGCGCCGCGAGCAGCAGCGAGCCGCCCGCGCGGACGACGTCGAAGGTGGGCGTCAGCGCGAAGGCGACCGCCGCGTGCGCGACCAGCACGCCCGTCACCACCAGCACCCAGCCACCCGGGCTCAGGCCCACCACCTGGCGCCCCGGCAGGCGCAGGCCGCCGTGGATCAGGATGGCGGCCGCCACCGACGTGCCCAGGCTGACCGAGGACGACAGGTCGAAGAAGAAGATGAGGCTCGGCAGGAACGTGAGCAGCAGGACGTTGAAGCGCAGCGTGCGCGCCGCCTGCCGGGCGCGGCGCAGCAGCGCGATGGGCGCCTGCCAGCGCGGGAGCCGCGGGTGTCCCGCGCTCAGCGATGCCGGACGTGTCGACGCGAGGACGCCCATCTGCCTGGCCTCAGCGGTTGGCCTGCGCGTGCAGGACCGCCTCGTGGTACTCGGGCACGTATTCGAACAACGCCGAGCGCACGTCGTCGTCGGGCAGCGCGGCGCCCTGCCCGGTGACGCGGTTCAGCCACGTCAGCGCATCCGCGCTCGAGACGCGGTCGTCCAGCTGCGCGATGCGCAGGCGCGCGACCGACGTCGGCAAGGTGGTGTCGCTGTCCGACAGCAGCTCCTCGTAGAGCTTCTCGCCGGGGCGCAGGCCGGTGAACTCGATGCGGATGTCGCCGACGCTGTGGCCCGACAGGCGGATCATGTCGCGCGCCAGGTCGACGATCTTGACCGGCTCGCCCATGTCCAGCACCAGCACCTGGCCGCTCTCGCCGATGGCGGCCGCCTGGATGACCAGGCGCGCGGCCTCGGGGATCGTCATGAAGTAGCGGATGATCTCGGGATGCGTGACCGTGATCGGGCCGCCGCGCTCGATCTGCTCCTTGAACTTCGGGATCACGCTGCCCGACGAGCCCAGCACGTTGCCGAAACGCACGGCCATGAAGCGCGTGCCGGCGAAATCGCCGACCAGCGACGACACCACCATCTCGGCGGCGCGCTTGGTGGCGCCCATCACGTTGGTCGGGTTGACGGCCTTGTCGGTGGAGATGAGCACGAAGCGCTCGGCGCACGACTCGCCCGCGGCCAGCGCGGCGTTGTAGGTGCCCAGCGTGTTGTTGCGCAGCGCGGCCCACGAGTTGTGCTGCTCCATGAGCGGCACGTGCTTGTAGGCCGCGGCGTGGAACACGACGTGCGGCGTCCAGGTCGAGAAGATGCGGCGCAGGCCCGCGAGGTCCTTCACGTCGCCGATCAGGCGCACCAGCTCCAGCTCGGGAAACAGCTGGCCGAGCTCCTGCTCGATCGTGTACAGGTTGAACTCCGACAGCTCCACCAGCACGAGGCGCCGCGGCGCGTAGCGCGCCACCTGGCGACACAGCTCGGAGCCGATGCTGCCGCCGGCGCCGGTGATCAGCACCGTCTTGCCGTGCAGCACCAGGTCGATGCCCTGCTCGTCGAGCTTGACGGGCTCGCGGCCCAGCAGGTCTTCCGGCTCGATGTCGCGCACGCCGCGCGCCAGGTCGGGGTCGCCCGGGCGCAGCTCGGTGGCCGAGGGCACCGTCAGCACCGGCAGGCCGCTGGTGCTCGCGAGCTCGAATGCGCGCCGGCGCTGGCGCGAGGCGGCGCCGGGCATCGCGATGATCAGGTGCGTGGCCGCGCCCAGCACGGCGCGGTCGTGGACGGATTCCAGCGGCCCGAGCACCGGCACGCCGGCGATGCGCGCGCCCTGCTTGGCGGGATCGTCGTCGAGCATGCCCATCACGATCCAGCCCTGCTGGTGGATGCCCGCCATCAGGTGCTTGGCGGCCTGTCCCGCGCCGAGGATCAGCGCGCGCCGCACCTCCTTGTCGCCGCCGGTGATCTGCGCCCGCGAGTGCTCGTAGAGCATCCGGTAGCCGATGCGCACCATGCACACCGACATCAGCGTGACCAGCGGATGCAGCGCCAGCACCGAGCGCGGCACGCCGTACAGCTGCAGGCCCATCACCACCGCGGCGCACGCCACGCCCGCGCCCGCGCAGGCCCAGGTCAGGCGCTTGACCTCGCCGAAGCCGGAGAAGCGCCACATGCTCTGCGGCACCTTCAGCAGCGCGAACAGCACGAGGTACGTGGCGATGACGCCCGCCATGACCCAGACGTCGTACCAGGGCCGCGCCTCGAACCAGCGGTCGAAGCCGATGCGAAACAGGTAGGTGACGTTCCACGCGAACGCGATCAGCAGCCCGTCCACCACCAGCGACAGCGGCTCGCGATGCGGACGCAGGCGCGCGAGGAAGTGATCCAGGCGGTGCCAGACGGTGGGCGGCGGAGTCTTCGAGGGCGGGTTCACGACGGCGGCGGCGGGGTCAGCGGAAAAGGAGGACGCCGACGCTGCGGCCGATCACGGCCAGGTCGGTCCAGAGCGAGGCGTGGTCGGCGTAGTCCGCCGCCAGCGCCAGCTTGCGCGGCAGGATGACGTCCATGTACTCGCGCTCCGGGTCGGCCGCGCGCGCGAGCAGCGTGGCCTCGTCGCGGAACGTCAGCGACGCCGGGTCGGTGATGCCGGGGCGCACCGCCAGCACGCGCTCGCGCAGGTCGGCGGGCCAGCGCTCGACATAGCGCGGCACGTCGGGCCGCGGGCCGACCAGGCTCATGTCGCCCGCGAGCACGTCGAGGAACTGCGGAAGCTCGTCGAGCCGGTTCGCGCGCAGCACGCGCCCGACGCGCGTCACGCGCGCGTCCGCACCCACCGTCAGCTGCGGGCCGCGCTGCTCGGCGTCCACCGCCATCGTGCGGAACTTGTGGATGCGGAACAGCTTGCCGTGCCGCCCCACCCGCTCCTGGCGAAAGAACACGGGACCCGGCGAGTCGAGCCGGATCCACAGCGCGACGAGCAGCATCGGCACGCCGAACACCAGCAGTCCGAGGACGGCCGACACCACGTCGAACGAGCGCTTGAACATGCGGAACCGCGCGCCGTCAGCCGGCGAGCACGCTGCGCACGGCGTCGCACACGCGCGCGACGTCGGCGTCGGTCATGCGCGTGTACAGCGGCAGGCTGACCATGCGCTCGAACGCGCGCTGGCTGTGCGGGAACTGCTGCGGCGTGAGCTGGTAGCGGTCGCGCCAGTACGGCTGCAGGTGCAGCGGGATGTAGTGCACGCTGACGCCGATGCCCAGCGCGAACAGGCGCTCGATGAAGGCGTCGCGCGCGATCTTCGCCTCGTCGGCCAGGCGCACGACGTACAGGTGCCACGAGTGCTGGTCGCCCGCGCGCGCCTCCGGCGGCAGGATCAGCGGCAGGCCGGCCAGACCCTGCCTGAACGCGGCGGCCAGCTCGATGCGGCGCTTCTGGAACGCGTCGATGCGCTTGAGCTGCTGCAGGCCCAGCGCCGCGGCGATGTCGGTCAGGTTGTACTTGAAGCCCGGCGCGATGATCTCGTAGTACCAGCTCGGCTTGGTCGACGTGAAGCGGTCGAACGCGTCGCGGCTCATGCCGTGCAGGCGCATGACCTTCATGCGCTTGGCGAGCTCCGCATGGCGCGTGACGATCATGCCGCCCTCGCCCGTGGTCATCGTCTTGTTGGCGTAGAAGCTGAAGACGGTGACGTCGGAGTCCAGCGTGCCCACGAGCCTGCCGGCGCTGGTGGTGGGCAGCGCGTGCGCCGCGTCCTCCACCACCTTGAGCTTGTGGCGCTTCGCGATCTCCAGGATGGCCGGCATGTCGGCGGCCAGGCCCGCGTAGTGCACCGGCACGATGCACTTCGTGCGCGGCGTGATCGCCTCCTCGATGGCCCACGGCGCGATGCACAGGGTGTCGGGATCGACGTCCACCAGCACCACGTCCGCGCCGAGGTAGCGCACGACTTCGGCCGTGGCCGTGAAGGTGTGCGTGGTGGTGATCACCTCGTCGCCCGGGCCGATGCCCAGCGCCTCGAGCGCCAGGTGCAGGCCCGCGGTGGCCGAATTGACCGCCATCGACTCCAGCGACGGGTCGCCCAGGTACTCGGTGAACGCCGCCTCGAAGCGCTTGGCCTTGGGGCCCGTGGTGACCCAGCCGGACTTCAGGGTGTCGACGACTTCGGCGATTTCCTCGTCGCCGATCTCGGGCAGCGCGAAGGGAAGGAAGGGGGGAGTCGGGGCGTTCATAACCCACGATTGTCGGTCATCGGCCGCGGCGGGGCAAAACGCGCCGGCGGCCGGCCCGCGCCGGATCAGGTGCTCAGGTCTTCTCGAGCGGCTCGGGTGCCGCCGGCAGCTCGCGCCGCCACGCCATCCAGCGCGGCGAGCGGAAGCGCACGATGCGCCAGTAGAGGTCGAGGTACACCAGCACGAACGCGGCCAGGCTGAGCGCCAGCGCGGGCGTGTTGGACCACCAGATCGTCGCGGGGATCACGGCCACCGCGTTCAGCAGCCACAGGTACGGCGAGGTGCTGGAATTGGCGCGCGTGGACGCCTCGGCGCCGCGCTTCAGGCGCCGGTAGATCAGCGTGTGCAGGTGGCTGCCGTCGGGCTGCGTCATCGGGCGCTGGTGGATGTAGCGCCGCCGGTACATCGTGAACAGCGTCTCGAACACCGGGTAGGCCACCAGCAGCAGCGGCGAGAGCATCGAGACCTCCGGATGCCGCGTGGTCAGCAGGATGCCCAGCTCCGCGACGACGAACCCGAGCAGGTAGGCGCCGCCGTCGCCCAGGAACACGAGGCCGCGCGGGTAGTTCCACACGAAGAAGCCGAGGGTGGCGCCGACCGTGGCCAGCGCGACGCCGCACACCAGGTCGTCGCCTACCCGCCACGCGATGTACGCGAGCGCGGCCGCCATCATCGTCGCGCACATCGACGCCAGCCCGTTCATGCCGTCGATGATGTTGACCGAGTTGGAGATGCCCGTCACCGCGAAGACGGCGCCCACCGACCCCAGCCACAGCAGGCCATGGGCCGCGAGCGTCTCGTCGAAGAACGCCCAGCCCGTGTGCGTGAACTTGCCGTCCAGCAGCAGCACGCCCAGCAGGCCGGAGAGCGCGAGCGCCGCCATGCGTCGACGCGGCGAGATGGCCTTCGTGAAGTCCTCCCAGATGCCCGAGCCGAACGCCGGGACCATGCAGCCGAGCAGCATCAACGTGCCGGTGCGCAGGTCGCCGGGCTGCCACATGAGCAGCGCCGCGCCGCCGCAGACGCCGGCGACGATGCCCAGGCCGCCCACGCGCGGCACCGCCCGCACGTGCATCTTCTGCGGCCCCGACAGGTCGTGGTCGGCCGACCAATGGGCGTGACGGTCCGCGGACCGCACGACGACGAGCATCGCCGCCGCCGAGCAGGCGAACGCCACCAGGAGAATCCAGATCATCACGGAATTCTACGGTGCCGCCACCTCGCATACCCCCATTGCGATACCTCCTTGCCAGGGTGCCGGCAAGGGGCGCTTGCCGCCAGTGGTGCAAGGCAGGCTCAGCGACGGCCCTGCGACGCGTCCAGGGCGTCGAGGAAGCGCTTGGCCAGCACGGGATACGTATGCCGCGCCAGCACGTAGTCGTGGCCGCGCTTGCCCATCAGGGCGCGTGCGGTGGGCGCCAGCTGCATCAGCTTGAGCAGCCCGGTGGACACCGCGCGCGCGTCCTGCGGCTTGACGGTGATGCCACAGCCCGAGTCGGCCACCGGATCGTTGCCGGCTTCCACCGAATGCAGCACGGCGCAGCCGGCCATCATGTAGTCCATCAGCTTGTTGGGCGCGATGCCGAAGCGGTAGATCGGCACGCGCTGCCAGCCGATGTAGGCGATGTCGATCTGCGACAGCAATGCCGGCACCTGCAGCTTGGGGATCGGCGGCAGCAGCGTGACGTTGGCGAGGCCTTCCTTGGCGATGCGGTCCTGCAGGTGGGCGCGCAGGTGGCCGTCGCCCACCAGGACGAAGCGCAGCCGGCGCCCGACCGGGTCGATGCGCAGGATGGCCGCGGCGTCCAGCAGCGTGTCGAGCGCGTTGGGCTCGCCCATCGAGCCCGCGTAGCCCACCACCATCTCGCCCAGCGCGCGCGCGGTGGCCAGCGTGCCCGCCACGTCGCCCTGCAGCGGGAACGGCTTGCCTTCCCAGTCGTCGGGCGAGATGCCGTTGGGCACGATCGCGAGCTTGTCGAGGTCGAGGCCGCGCGAGGCCATGTAGCTGTGCACCACGGGCAGCATCGAGACGACGACGTCCGCGTCGCGGTACGCGTCGGACTCGGCCTTGGCGCACAGCCGCGCGAACGGGTGGCTGGGCGACATGCCCGACAGCTCGATCGGCGACAGCGGCCACAGGTCGTGCACCTCGAACACCAGCTTGGCCCGGGCGCGCCGCGCCATGCGCCGCGCCACCCAGATGTCCATCGGATAGGTGCTGGAGGCGATGACGACGTCGGGCTCGAGGTCCGCCACGATGCGGTCGGTCTCCTTCCACACCTGCTTGAGGAACTCCCAGATGTTGCGCACGCGGCCCACGCCGTTGCCCTGGTAGGCCCGGGTGGGATACCAGCGGTAGTCGATGCCGTCGACGACCTGGTTCTTCGGCGCGGCGCCGACGTCGGGCTGGCGCGCGCGCACGTGCGAGAACGACGCCGCCAGGATCTGCACCCGGTGGCCGGCGCGCACCCACTCGCGGGCGAGGTAGTACGGGCGGAACTCCATGCCCAGCGACGGGGTGCCGGCGTAGTGCTCGATGTAGACGATGTTCATGGCGTCGGGTTGGCGGCGATTTCAGCGTGGACCAGGGGTGCATTGTTCCAGCCGCGCGACGAACCCGTCCACGCTGGGCCCGAACAGCGCGTGCGCACCGACCCAGGCGCGGTTGGCAGCGGCGATGGCCGGGGCGTCGGCGCCCAGGCGCTCGAGTGCCGCGACATCGAGCGCGTCGGCGCCGTCCGGCAGCACCAGCCCGTTGACGCCGTCGCGCACGAGCTCGCGGTTGGCGGGCAGGTCGGACAGCAGCGGGATGCAGCCATGCGCCATCGCCTCCAGCACGGACACCGACACCGAATCGCTGTGCGGCACGCTCACGTACCAGCGGGCGCGGGCATAGAACGCGGCCTGCGCGGCGGCGTCGAGCCGGCCGACGAACTCGATGCGCGACGCGAGCCCGAGCTGGAGCGTGCGCGCCTCGAGGGCCGCGCGCAGCGCGCCGCTGTTGGCGACCACCAGGCGCGCATCGGGCCAGGCAGCCACGATGCCGGCGAACAGCGCCAGCACGCGCATCGGGTCGTAGATGTCCTCCAGGCCGCGATTGGCGAAGAACAGCCGGGGCGCCTTGGCGTCGGACGCCGGGGGCAGCGCGTCCAGGCCGAACGGGAACGTCATGACGTCGCGCGCGCCGAGCGCGCGCATGCGCCGGGCCATGTGCCCGGAGTCGCTGGTGCAGACGGCGGCATCGCGCAGCACGCGCGACGTCGCCCAGCGCAGCAGCATGCTGTGGTCCGGCGTGACGAGGATGTCCGAGCCCCAGGCCGATGCGGCGAGCTGCGCGCGCACGCCGCACTTGCGCGCGAGCCATGCCAGCGTGCCGTGCGAGGTGAGGTAGTGGGCGCTGATCCAGTCGGCGTCGACGCCGCGCAGCCAGCGCACCAGGCGCGGCAGCGTCTTCAGCAGCGCGGCGTTGCCGCCGGAGAACTTCGTGGCGTGCGACAGCAGCAGGGTGCGCTCGGCCGGCAGCAGCGCGGCCAGCGGCGGCGCCAGGCCGCGGCTGGAGGCCACGAACAGCTCGACGCGCGGCGCCAGCGCCCGCGCCCACTTCAGCAGGTGCGGGCTCTCGCCGTCGCCGAACAGCACGACGCGCAGCGGACGGCGCGCACCCGTCACCTCGACCCTTCGAGGGCGATCGGCTCCGGCGCCTGCGTCCAGGCGTCGTACAGCACCTGCAGCTCGGGATAGCGCACCAGCGCCTGCTCGTCGGCGCGGCGGCTGTCGCCCACGACGCGGGCCGGGCGGCCTTCCAGGATCGCGTAATCGGGATACGTGCCGCGCACGAAGCTGCCCGCGCACACGAGCGTGCCGCGGCCGATGCGCGTGTTGGCCTCGATCAGCGAATGCGGGCCGACGAAGCTGTAGGCGCCGATATGCACGGGCCCGGCGATCCAGCCCGGGCGGGCACCGCCCGCGGGCACGGGCCAGGTGACGTAGCCCGGCCCCAGCAGCCGCTGCGACCGGTGCGAGCTGTGCGTGACGATCGTGCAGTGGCTGGTGATCTGCACGCCCTCCTCGATCGTGATGCCGCCGCTGGCCTCGATGAAGTTGAAGGCGCCGATGAAGACGTTGTCGCCGAGGGTCAGCTTGTCCTCGTGCTCGATCACGCTGGCGCTCGAGATGCGCGTGTGCGGCAGCAGCCGCGTGCCCTGCTGCTCGCCGAACACCGGCTGCCAGATCCAGCGCCGCAGCCATCGGCGGCGCAGGCGGTTGAAGGAGGCGCGCAGGGTCATCGCTGTTCCAGTCGGGTGAGCGGCCACGTGGCCAGCCGGACGAAGTAGTAGCCGAAATACAGTGTCATCGCGATCGACACTGCCCAGCCGGCGCCGGCCAGGCCGTCCATTCTCAGGCCAATGGCCAGCGCGCCGACGAAGGCCACCTGCCCCACCAGCGCGAGCCGCAGCGCCCAGGCCTGCGCGCCCCACGCGAGCGTGACGACGGCCAGTGGCGCGGCGATGAAATGCATGCCGATGTAGACGGCCAGCGCACGCGAAAGTTCGCCGGCGCCGCGCCACTGCACACCGAACAGCCACTCGAACGCCCACGGGCCGATGGCCCACAACAGCAGCACCAGCGGCGCCGCGATGGCGGCCAGGCCGGCCATCACGCGGCGCACGGCCGCGCGCCCCTCGCGCGTGACGCGCAGGGGCGCGTGCGCGTCGGCATCGTGGTCGGCCGAGGCGCCGTGGGCGGCCAGGCGCGGGTAGAGCGCCTGCGACACCGCGCCGCCCACCAGCGTGGCCGGCGCCTTCAGGTAGCGCAGCGCGAAGCCCCAGAAGCCGGCGGCCACGGGGCCCTGCCAGGCGGTCAGCAGCGCGATGGCGGCGGTGTCCTGCAGCGCCCCCATGAAGGCGTGCGGCGTGTTCAGCAGCGGGAAGTCCCTGAAGCGCCGCGCGAGCGCGCGCCGGCGTCCGGGCGCGGCCGGGGCGTCGTCCTTCAGCGGCAGCCGCAGCAGCGCGGCGGCGGCCGCGGCGGCGGCGATCGGCGCGACGACCAGGCCCTGCACGCCCGCGCCCAGCAAGGCCGCGCCGACCTGCGCGAGGGACGCGCCGCCGTACTGCACCACGCGCGC
>JBJMWE010000270.1:0-3626 GCA_045810285.1 Vitreoscilla sp.
GCCACGTCGAGCTCGACGACCGCGTGCGCGATGCCGGGGCTCATGGGCAGGCTCGCGCGGACGGCCTCGAGCGCGGCGCGCGTGCGACCCGCGAGCGTGACGCGCCATCCCGCGCCGGCGAGCGCGAGCGCGATGGCCGCGCCGATGCCGCGCGTCGCGCCGGTGACCAGCACGCGCCGCGGCGCGGGCTTGAGCGCGCGCGGCATCGCCTCGAGGGCGGCCTCGGCGGCGATGTCGGTGGTGCTGGTCGGCAGCTCGATGGCGCCGATGGCCTCGGCCGCTTCGCTCATCTCGCCGCTGCGGATGTCGCCACGCATGGGACGGTCCTCCGGATGACGGTTGCTCACTGGACGACCCTCCGCCTGTCGGCTGCGGAGCGAGCGCCCTTCGGCGCGGCCGTGCGGGCGCTCATGCCTGCCCCTGCGCGTGCTGGCGCTGGAAGATCGCCTCCAGCTGCGGCTTGGCCGCGCGGTACGGCGGCGGCCAGTTCACGTTCCTGTAGCCGATGCGCGCGGCCTCGGTCAGTGTCCACGCCGGGTTGGCGAGATGCGGCCGCGCCACCGCGCACAGGTCGGCGCGGCCGGCGGCGATGATGCTGTTGACGTGGTCGGCCTCGCTGATCGCGCCGACGGCGATCGTCGCGATGCCGGCCTCGTTGCGGATGCGATCGGCGAACGGCGTCTGGAACATGCGGCCGTAGATCGGCTTCTCCTGCTTGCTGACCTGGCCCGACGAGCAGTCGATCAGGTCGGCGCCGGCCTCCTTGAAGGCGCGCGCGATCTCCACCGCGTCGGCCGGCGTGATGCCGCCTTCGACCCAGTCGTGCGACGAGATGCGCACCGACATCGGCAGCTGCGCCGGCCAGGCGGCGCGCACCGCGGCGAACACCTCCAGCGGATAGCGCAACCGGTTGGCCAGCGTGCCGCCATACGCGTCCTCGCGATGGTTCGTGAGCGGCGAGATGAACGACGACAACAGGTAGCCGTGGGCGCAGTGCAGCTCCAGCCAGTCGAAGCCGGCGGCCGCCGCGCGGCGCGTGCAGGCGACGAAGTCGTGCAGCACGCGATCCATGTCGGCGCGCGTCATGGCGCGCGACCAGTCGCTCACGCCCGGCAGGTACTGCTGGGCCGATGCGGACATCAGCGGCCAGCCGCCCGAGTCCAGCGGCTGGTCGATGCCTTCCCATCCGAGGTGCGTCGCGCCCTTGGCGCCGGCGTGGCCCAGCTGCATGCCGATGTGCGCATCGGTGTGCGTGTGCACCCAGTCGACGATGCGTGCCCAGGCGTCGCCCTGCGCGTCTGTGTACAGGCCGGGGCAGCCCCTGGTGATGCGGCCGTCGGCGCTCGTGCAGGTCATCTCGGCCATCACCAGCGCGGCGCCGCCCATCGCGCGGGCGCCCAGGTGCACGAGGTGGTAGTCCCCCACGGTGCCGTCCACCGCCGAGTACTGCGCCATCGGCGACACCACCACGCGGTTCTTCAGCGTGAGGGAACGCACCGTGAACGGCGTGAACATCGGCGGCACCGGTTCGCGTACGCGCAGCTCGCCGCGGCCGCGCTGCGCGAACCAGCGCTCGTAGCCTTCGAGCCAGCCGGCGTCGCGCAGGCGCAGGTTCTCGTGGCTGATGCGCTGGCTGCGCGTGAGCAGCGAGTACATGAACTGCTCGGGCTCGAGGGGATCGCAGTAGCGCGCGCCGCAGACCTCGAACCACTCCATCGCGTTCCACGCGGCGTTCTGCAGCCGCAGCACCTCGACGGCGCGCAGCGCCTGGTAGCGATCGAGGAGCGCGGGCAGCGCCGATGCGTCGACTTCTTCGCTGCCGATGCGCGGGGCCACTCCGGAGCTGGGCCGCGTGTCCTCTTGGGGGGCTGCCGACGGTAATCCGGCGGCGGGGGCGGACTCGCGGCCGCCGCGCTCGGCCGCTCCGGAGCAAGGCCGCGCGCCCCCTTGGGGGGCTGCCGACGGTAATCCGGCGGCGGGGGCAGACATCTCTTGCCTGAACTGGTTCGCCAGCTCGATCGCGTCCTCGAGCGCCAGCTTGGTGCCCGACCCGATGGCGAAGTGCGCGGTATGTACGGCGTCGCCCATCAGCACGAGCGGCGCGTGGCCCGCGCCGGCCTCGCGGCGGTCGCCGGGAATCCACCACTGCGCGCACTTGATGCGCTGGAAGTTGAGCCACGCCGAACCGCGCAGGTGACGCGCGTTGGTCATGAGCTTCGCGCCGTCGAGGTGGCGCGCGAACACGCGCTCGCAGAACGCCACCGATTCGTCGGCGTCGAGCTTGTCCAGGCCGTGCGCCAGCCACACGTGCTCGGGGCATTCGACGATGAACGTGGACGTCTGCGCGTCGAACCTGTAGACGTGGGCCTGGAACCAGCCGTGCCCGGTGCGCTCGAACACGAAGGTGAACGCGTCGTACAGCTTCTTCGTGCCCAGCCAGATGAAGCGGTTGGGGCGCTGGACGATGTCGGGCTTGAAGACCTCCGCGTACTTGTGCCGCAGCACGGAGTTGATGCCGTCGCTGGCGACGATGAGGTCGGCGCCGGGGAACTCGGTGTCGGAGCGCACCTCGCGGTCGAACTCGAGCCGCACGCCCAGCGACTCGCAGCGCGCCTGCAGGATGTTGAGCAGCCGCTTGCGGCCGATGCCGACGAACCCGTGCCCACCCGAGCGGATCGAACGACCCTTGAACTCGAGGACGATGTCGTCCCAGTGCGCGAACGCGGCCTCGATGGCGCCGGCCGTCTCCTCGTCCCAGCGGCGCAGGTGTGCCATGGTGGCGTCGGAGAACACGACGCCCCAGCCGAAGGTGTCGTACGGATGGTTGCGCTCGACCACGGTGATGTCGTGCCCCGGGTCGAGCTTCTTCATCAGCAGGGCGAAGGTGAGGCCGGCGGGGCCGCCGCCGATGCAGACGATGCGCATTTGCAGTCCTCGTCTATCCTGGAGAGCGTTCGCGCCGGCGACCTGCGTGGCGCAATTGCTTGAGGTGTGAATAGTTTAATACTAAACTAATCGCATGCCATCCCGCAACAGGTCTTTCGGGGCCTGAAGGAGCGACCGCCGATGATCACGAGAGACGACTGCGCGCGGCGCGACGCCCAGGACGCGCTGGCCCCGCTGCGCGACCAGTTCATGCTGCCAGAAGGCGTGATCTATGTCGATGGCAACTCCCTCGGGGCGCTGCCGCGCGCCACGCCGTCGCGCGTGGCCGCCGCGGTGCAGCAGGAATGGGGCGACGGCCTGATCCGCAGCTGGAACGACGCCGGCTGGATCACGCTGCCGCAGCGCGTGGGCGATCGCATCGGGGCCCTGGTCGGTGCGGCCCCGGGCGAATGCGTGGCGGCCGATTCGACCTCGGTCAACCTGTACAAGGTGCTCAGCGCCGCCGCGCGCATCGTGCAGGCCGACGCGCCGTCGCGCGGCGTCATCGTCAGTGAACGCCAGAATTTCCCGACCGATCTCTGCATCGCCGAGGGCCTGTGCCGCACGCTCGGCTGGACGCTGGAACTGCTGGAACCTCCGGCGATCGTGGAGCGGCTGTCCGGCGGCCGCGGCGCCGACGTCGCGCTGCTGATGCTCACCCAGGTCAACTACCGCACCGGCGCGCTCCACGACATGGCCGC
>JBJMWE010000271.1:0-13706 GCA_045810285.1 Vitreoscilla sp.
CACATTCGTCGTGCTGTCCGCGATCGGGCGACGGCGGACGATTTGAAGGTCGAGTAATATCGCCACACCTGTTGCGGCGGGTAGACACCGAGCCGGCGCTAGACCGTGGCCACGGATACGGGATTTTCCCGCGGCGGCGGATACTCGGGGCAACGCGCAAGGAAGCCCCATGACGAAGTTCGCCGCCATCCAGACCGTCTCCACGCCCGACGTGGCCCGCAACCTCGAGGCCGCCGGCCGCCTGGTCGCCCAGGCCGCCGACGCCGGCGCACAGTGGGTGTCGTTGCCCGAGTACTTCTGCCTGATGGGCCTGCGCGACGACGCCAAGCTGCACATCGCCGAGGCCGACGGCGACGGGCCGATCCAGCGCTTCCTGTCCGACACGGCGCGCCAGCACCAGGTCACGCTCGTGGGCGGCACGCTGCCCATCCTCGCGAAGAAGGCGGGCCACGTGCGCAACGCCTGCTGCGTCTACGGCCCGGACGGCAAGCGCCTCGCGCGCTACGACAAGATCCACCTGTTCGCGTTCGACAACGGCAAGGAGTCCTACGACGAGGCGCGGGTGCTCGAGGCCGGCGACACGCCGGTGGCCTTCGAGCACGGCGGCTGGCGCGCCGGCCTGTCCGTCTGCTACGACCTGCGCTTTCCCGAGCTGTACCGCGACCTGATGCGCCCGCCCTGCGACGTGCTGTTCGTGCCCGCCGCCTTCACCCACACCACGGGCCTCGCCCACTGGCTGCTGCTGCTGCGCGCCCGCGCCGTGGAGAACCAGTGCTACGTGGTCGCGCCCGCCCAGGGCGGCCTGCACGAGAACGGCCGCCGCACCTTCGGCCACAGCGTGGTGATCGACCCGTGGGGCGAGGTGCTGTCGCTCGCGCTCGACGGCGCCGAGGGCGAGGGCTTCGCCATCGCCGAGCTCTCGCGCGAGCGCATCGGGCAGGTGCGCATGCAGCTGCCGGCGCTGAAGCACCGCAAGCTCTGACGCGCGAAGCGGCTGGTGTGCCCAGGCAAGGCGTCCGATCCATCGCAACGGAGGTGCACTGTGTCGATACTCGCTGCATTGAAGGAGTCCCCCGCCCCGCTGTCGATGGCGTCGCGCTTCACGTGGATGTGCGGTGCCTTCTACATGGCCTCCGGCGCGCTGATCCTGTGCTGGCCGGCGTGCGCGCAGGTGCTGATGGGCGATCCGGACTACGCCGGACACGAGGCCAGCCTGGTGCGCGTGCTGGGCATGTGCGTCCTCATCATCGGCTGGCTGTATTTCTTCGGTGGCCGTTCCGGCGGCCGGCAGGTCGTCGCCGCGACGATCTTCGACCGCATCGTGCTGGTGCCGCTCGTGCTCGTGCCGGTGGCCCTCTCCGGCGTGCTGCCGCACACGCTGCTGATGTTCGCGGTGGTCGATCCGGCGCTGGCCGTGATCGCCTGGCTGCTCCTCTCGCGCGGCCGGTGAGGCACGGAGCTCCACGTCGAGGACACGGTCGGCCCGGGCCGGACCATCCTGTTCAGCCACGACCTGCTCTGGAACACCGCGCCGTTCGCGCCGCAGATGGCGGCGCTTGGTGATCGCTACCGCGGCTGGCACTCCAAAGAAGGCTGCCGAGTCGGCCTGACGGCGAGATCGCCGGAGACGACGATGTCGCGCGGCTCGCTGGTGCAGCGCACCTGGAACTGCCGCTGCGCGCGCCCGAAGCCGGAGGGGAACTCGGCCGGGCCGATGGCCGCCCTGCCGGGGTTCATGAAGACCGTCGCGCGTCATCAGCCCCTGCAGCTCGGCCAGGTCGCCCGCGTTGACGGCGCGATCCAGGTGGCGTGGACGTCGCGGATGGCTTGTTCGTCGGAGTGCATTCGCGGTGCTCGTGGACGAGGTCGACGGCGCGATTGCGCGCCTCGACGGGGCTGTGCGGGCTGCAGGCGGCGGCGCCGCGCACCAGCGTGTAGGGCGGGTTAGCCGCAGGCGTAACCCGCCGTTCGTCGGCCGACAGATCCCTCGGTCTCGTCAATTCGAGAAGCCGCATCGCAGTGCGCCGACGAGCGGCGGGTTACGCCTGCGGCTAACCCGCCCTACGGGGGCCGCCGACTTTGCCAGCATGCGGCCGGCGCCTGTCACGCCTCCTCGAGCAGCTCCCCGCGATCGCGCCCCGAGGCCGCGCGCAGCAGCGCCGGCGCCTCGTGCGACGGCACCGCCGTCACCTCGATGCCGAACGGCGCGACGTCCGTCGCCACGGCCTCGCAGAAGCCGGCGATGGAGAACAGCGTCGGGCCGTGGCGGCGATCGGGCGGCGGCACCAGGTGGTGGATGCGGCCGGCGCCCTGCTCGCGCATCGCCGCCAGCACGCCGCGCGTGATGTTGAACAGCGAGCGCACCGCGGCGCTGAAATCGTGCGCCGGCGTGGGCGCGTCGACGGGGCTGCGCGGGCTGCAGGCGGCGGCGCCGTGCACCAGCACGTCGATGCCGCCGAAGCGGTCGACGACGGCCTGCACGACCGCGCCGACCGCGCTGGCGTCGATCTCGTCCAGCGGCAGCAGGAGCAGGCTGTCGTGCCACGCGTCGCGTGCGACGGCGGCCAGGCGCTGCAGCGCCGCCAGCGGGTCGGCGTCCACCGCGACGACGCGATGGCCAGCGGCGAGCGCCCCGCGGACGATGTCGGCGCCCAGGAGCGACGCCGCGCCGGTCACGAACCAGGTCTGTCGATTCATCATCTTCTCCTCGAAGGGGTGGGTCATGCCGCCGGCTGCGCCGGGAGGGCGCGCGCCGGAGGCGTCGGTTGTCGTCATGAGGTGCCAGCGTGACGCGTCGGTGTCGTCACGGCCCGTGGAGGACGGGCGCCCGCGCTGCATGCCGTGACCCGGGCTCGTCGCGGGCGGGGAGCGGCGCGTCGTCTCGCTGCGCGGGCCTTCGTTGGGGGCCGCATGCAGGGCGGCCGGGGAGGCCGCTCGCGCCGGTCCCTGTCGAGGCCGGGTGGACGCAGTTTAGGAAAACGCGGCGCCGAAATGAAGTCCTGAAACTCCAGATTTATTGCCTAAAACTCCGAACACAGACGACATATGACAGTTTCGTTTCCGATTCCTGGCCTGTTCCTTTAGAGTCCGGTCATCGACCGATGACCCCGGAGGAAGGCGCCATGGCGCACGACGACGCCGCGCTGCGCGCGGAAATGACGGCCCTGGTGGCCGAACTGGCGCCCGCCGAGGGCATGACGCAGTCGCTGCTCGACGGCGTGGCCTTCGGCCGCTCCAACCGGTCGCTGCCGCGCACCCCGGTGCTGCACGACGCCTGCGTGGTGATCGTCTGCTCGGGCCGCAAGCGTGGCTACTTCGGCGACCAGGTGATCGAGTACGGCGCGCAGCAGTTCATGGTGGCCTCGGTGCCGATGCCGTTCGAGGGCGAGAGCTTCGCCACGCCGGACGACCCGCTGCTGGTCATCAAGGTCAAGCTCGACCTGGCCGTCATCGCCGATCTGGCGCTCGCCATCGATCCGACGTTCGAGCCCGTGCCGGGCGCCGAGAGCGTGGCGACCGCGCCCGTCGACGCGCCGCTGGCCGACTCGGTCATCCGCCTGCTGCGCGCCCTGCGCTCGCCGATCGAGACCAAGCTGTTCGGGCCCGGCCTGGTGCGCGAGGTGTGCTACCGCGTGCTCACCGGCGCCAAGGGTCCGGCACTGCGCGCGGCGCTCGCGCAGCGCGGCCACTTCGGCCAGATCGCCAAGGCGCTGCACCGCATCCACATGGACTACCACCAGCGCCTGGACGTCGAGACGCTGGCGCAGGAGGTCAACCTCAGCACGGCCTCGTTCCACGCGCACTTCAAGACGGTGACGGCGACGTCGCCGATCCAGTACCTGAAGGCGACGCGCCTGCACAAGGCGCGGCTGCTGATGATCCAGGACGGCGTGAGCGCGAGCCGCGCGTCCAGCCGCGTGGGCTACGAGAGCGCCTCGCAGTTCAGCCGCGAGTTCAAGCGCCTGTTCGGCCGCACGCCGGTGGAGGAACAGCGCCTCGTGCACGCGGCGTATGCGCCGGCGCACGAGGGGCGCGATCGGCCCTGAGGGTTGCCGGCAGTGCGCGGCGCCGCCGCGCCCGGCGACAATCGCCCGAGGACGATTCGAGGAGCGCCCGCGACAGGGCGAAGGGAGAGAACATGCAAGACGACACGCCGGCGTCATGGACGCCCGAGGCCGCGCCTGGCCCGACCGCGGTGCGCGAGCGCGCGCTGGAAATCCGCTTCACAGGCTCGGGCAGCGAGTACTTCCGCATCTGGGTGGTCAACCTGCTGCTGTCCATCGTGACGCTGAGCCTGTACCGCCCGTGGGCGAAAGTGCGCCGGCTGCGCTACTTCTACGCCAACACGCTGGTCGACGGCCATGCGCTCGATTTCCACGGCGACCCACGCAAGATGCTGCGCGGCTACCTGCTGGCGGGCCTGATGCTGCTGAGCTATTCGGCCGCCGGCCGGTTCTCTCCTGTCGCGGCGCTGGTGGCGCTGCTGATCCTGGCGGTGCTGTGGCCGGCGCTGCTGCGGGCGTCGATGCAGTTCCGCCTGGCCAACACGAGCTGGCGCGGCCTGCGCTTCCAGTTCTCGGGCACGCTGGACGGCGCCTACCGCGCGATGCTGCCGCTGTTCATCCCGGCCATCGCGCTGGGCATCCTGGGCCTGGGCGTGACGGATCCGGCGCATCCGCCGTCCTGGTACCTGCCGTACTTCGGGCTCACGATGCTGGCCACGCTCGCGCTGATGCCGCTGGCCTGGTGGAACTTCAAGCGCTTCCAGCACGACAACTTCAACCTGGGCCAGTGGCGCACGAAGCTGGCGACCGGGCCGGGCAGCGTCTACGGCCTGTCGCTGCGCCTGTTCGGCGTGTGGATCGGCTCCACCGTCGCCGTGATGGTGATCCTGGTCATCCTCGGCGTGGTGGTCGGCGCGGTCGCGGGCGTCGGCGGACGCTCCGCCTGGATGCACGACCGCGGGCTGATGGGCGTGCTCATCATGGCCGCCACGCTGCTGTTCTATTTCCTGGCGCTGATCGTCCCGGTGCCGTACGCGATCTCGCGCTCGCAGAACCTGATCTGGGGCCACACGCGCAGCGACGAAGCCTGGTTCCTGAGCACGCTGTCGTTCGAGGCGATGCTCAAGCTGACGATCCGCAACTGGCTGCTGATGGTGGTGACGCTGGGCCTGTACTACCCGTTCGCCGCCGTGGCGTCCTATCGCCTGCGCGTCGAGTCGATCACGCCGCAGCTCGCCGGCGACCTGGACCAGGTGGTCGCCCAATCCACGGCACGTGCCTCCGACGCCAGCGGCGACGCTGCCGGCGACCTGTTCGGCATCGACATCGGACTGTGACCGACGCGCCAGCCTCCGCGCCCGACGACGCGGCGCCGCTGACGGAGATCGGCGCCGACTACTTCGACGGCCGCACCGCCCGGGCCCACCCGGTGCGCGTGCACGTGGCCGACGGGGCGCTGGTGATCGCCGACGCCGACGGCGTGCGCCAGCGCGTGCCGCTCGCGTCCCTGCGCTGGCCCGAACGCACGCGCCACGGGGCGCGCCTGATGCACCTGCCCGACGGCGCATCGCTGCACTGTGCCGACAGCGTGGCCTGGGACACCTGGTCCGCCGACGCCGCCGGCCGGCGCGATTCGCTCGTGGTGCGTGCGCAGCAGCGCTGGAAGTGGACGCTGGCCAGCACGCTGGTGCTGGTGCTGCTGCTGGTCGTGGGCTACCGCCACCTGCTGCCGTGGGCCGCGCGCGGCGTCGTCGCGCTGATGCCCGAATCCGCCGACGAGACCATCGGCGAGCTGGCCCTGAACCAGATCGACGACAGCGGCCTGATGCAGCCCAGCACGCTGTCGCCGCGCGAGCAGCAGGGGATGCGCGACGCCTTCGAGCAGGCGGTCGGGCACCTGCCGGCCGGCGACGCCCCGCGCCACCACCTCGAATTCCGCAAGTCGGGCATCGGCCCGAACGCCTTCGCGCTGCCGGGGGGCGCCATCGTCCTCACCGACGAACTCTATCGGCGCATGGACGGCGACCGCGACATCCTCGTGGGCGTGCTCGGCCACGAGCTGGGCCACCTGCGCCATCGCCATGGCATGCGCATGCTGGTGCAGGCCGGCACGCTGGGCGCGGCCACCGGCGCGCTGTACGGCGACTTCAGCAGCCTGTTCGCGCAGATCCCGGTGCTGCTCGGGCAGGCGAGCTATTCGCGCGATGCGGAGCACGAGGCGGACGTCGACGCCGTGCGCCTGCTGCGCGCCAACCGCATCTCGCCGCGCGTGATGGCGCAGTTCTTCGTGAAGGTGCGCCAGCCGCGCGCCGGCGAGCCGGCCAGCTCCGGCGCCAGGCTGCCGATCGCGTTCGCGTCGCACCCGGCCGACGAGGAACGCATCCGCTACTTCGAGCAGGCGGCGGCCGACGGGCGCTGAGCGCGCTCCGCGCCGTCAGCGGATGCCCATCTCGGCGCGCCGCGGCAGGTCCGCGCCGCGCCGCGAGCACGTGATCGCCGCGGCCTGGGCCGCGAAGCGCATCGCGTCCAGCAGCGCCTCGGCGGCCATGCCGCGCACGCCTTCGGGCGTCAGCACGCCGAGCTCGTCCAGGCGGGTGATGAGCGCCGACTGGAAGGTGTCGCCGGCGCCGACGGTATCGATCACGTCGACGTGCACCGGTGGCACCTCCACGACGCCGCTGGCATGCCACGCGAACGCGCCCTTGCCGCCGCGGGTGAGCGCCACCACGCCGGCGCCCTTGCCGAGGCAGTCGGCCGCGAACGCTGCCGGGTCGATGCCCGGGTACAGCAGGCCGAGGTCCTCGTCGCTGAGCTTGAGGATGTCGGTGCGCGGCAGCATCCAGTCGAGCGTCTCGCGCCACACCTGCAGGCTGGGCTCGACGTTCAGGCGCAGGTTGGGGTCGTAGCTCACCACCATCCTGCCGTGCACGCGCTCGACGAGGGCGCGCTGGGTGGCGGCCGTCTCGCCCACCACCATCGTGTACGACCCGACGTGCAGCAGGCGCGCCGCGGCGGGCATGCGATCGAGCGCGGCCAGCGGCAGCGTGCGGTCGGCGGCGCCGGTGCCGTAGAACGCGTATTCGGGGACGCCCTGGCCATCGACGCCGATCAGGCTGAGCGTGGTCGGGGCCGCGCTGCGGTGCACGGCGTCGAGCGAGACGCCCTCGGCGCGCAGCGCGTCCAGCAGCCGGCCGCCCAGCTCGCCGTTGGAGATGCCGCCCAGGAAGGCGACGGGCCGGCCCATGCGCGCGAGGCCGAACGCGACGTTCAGCGGCGAGCCGCCGATGCGCGCGTCGAGCGCGATGCCGGTGGGCGTCGTCGCGCCGGTGAATACGTCCATCAGGGCTTCGCCCGCGACCACGAACATGGCTGTCTCTCTCTCTTCGGATAACGGGATCGTGTTCAGCGCCAGCCGAACATCATCTGCCGCGCGAACGCGCGCCTGGCCGGCGGGAAGGCCTGCAGCGCCGCCAGGCCCAGCCCGCGTGCCGCGGCGAGGCCGGGCGCGTGCCAGGTGAAGCTGCGCGCGAGGAAATCGGTGGCGCCGATGACGCTCCAGCGGTCGGGGGCGCGCGCGAACGCCAGGCCGCGGAGCGCGCCTGCGACGCCCGCATCGCTGGCCCGCGCGCCCGAGGCCAGGCGGTCGACGAGCAGGAAGGCGTCGCGCAGGCCGAGGTTCAGCCCCTGGCCCGCGACGGGATGCAGGGTCTGCGCCGCGTTGCCGATGCGCACGACGCGCCCGTCGACGAGGCTGGCCTCGGCGTTGAGGCCCAGTGCGAACGACTTCAGCGGCGAGATGCCCACCGGCGCGCCCACCGCCTCGGGCAGTCGCGTGGCGAGCACCGCCAGGCGCTGTGCGTCGGTGAGCGGCGCGACGGGGTCGTCGGCCGAGTCGACGCACCACACGAGCGCCGCACGGGACGTCTTCGGGTCGCTGCCCGGCGGCGACGGCAGCGGCAGCAGCGCCAGCGGGCCGTCGCGCGTGAAGCGCTCCATCGCCAGGCCCGGCGTCGCGCCCTGCAGCGTGACGGTGCCGACCCAGGCGGTCTGGCGGTAGTCGTGCGTGACGGCCTTGCGCGACTGCTCCGCGAACACGCCGCCCTCGGCGATCACCGCGAGATCGAAGCGCTCGCCGACGCCGCCCTCGGGCGTGACGACGACGCCGTCGCCGTCGGTCTTCACGGCGGCCACGGCCGTGCCGAAGCGGGCGTGCGGGCCGGCGTCCATGGCGTCCAGCGCGTCGTGGCTGGGGTTGCACGCGGCGAGGAAGGCCTTCTGCAGCGGTGCCAGCAGCGTGCCGTAGCTCAGGACGGCGCCCAGCAGCGGCACGCCCAGCTCGTCGGCGCGAATGTGCACCACCGGCTCGCCGAACGGCGTGACCAGGGTCGGCGGCGCCTGCGAGACATGCACCTGCCGGATCGGCGCCGCCTGGCTGCCGGGCCAGGCGCGCAGGCGCTCGAGCACCTGCACGCTGCCCAGCGACAGCGCGAGCGTGCGTGGGTCGCCGGAGATGTCCCTGGCCGCGTCGCGCGTGTCGAACACGCTCACGGACCAGGCCGGACAGCGCTGGCGCATCAGCAGGGCCAGCGCCAGGCCCACCGGGCCGCCGCCGATCACGGCCAGGCGCGGCGGGGTCGTGGGTCGGCTGTCGTGCGTTGTCACCATGGGAGCGAGGGTCGGGCGGGGAATGCTATTGTGGCCCGATGCCTGCGGTCGCGTTGATACGCAGGCGACGTCATGGAGATACGCCAATGCAATACCGCCGACTGGGCCGCGCCGGCCTGCAGGTGAGCGAGCTGTCGCTCGGATCGTGGGTGACCTACGCCAACCAGGTGGACGTGGATGCCGCCGTCGAGATGATGGCCGCCGCCTACGACGCGGGCGTCAACTTCTTCGACAACGCCGAGGCCTATGCGGGCGGCAAGAGCGAGGAGGTGATGGGCGCGGCGCTGAAGAAGCTGGGCTGGGCGCGCCTGAACTACACGGTGTCGACCAAGTTCTTCTGGGGCCTTCCGGACGGCGTCAGCGTCAATCGCAAGAACACCCTCAACCGCAAGTACCTGATGCAGGCCATCGACGGCTCGCTGCAGCGCTTCGGCCTGGATCACCTCGACCTCGTCTACTGCCATCGCTCGGACCCGAACACGCCCATCGAGGAGACCGTGCACGCGATGAGCGACATGATCACCCAGGGCAAGGCGCTGTACTGGGGCACCAGCGAATGGTCGGCCGCCGACATCCGCGCCGCCTGGGAGATCGCCGAGCGCCACCACCTGCACAAGCCGGTGGTCGAGCAGCCGCAGTACCACCTGTTCCATCGCGCGAAGGTCGAACAGGAATTCGCGCGCCTCTACGACGACATCGGCCTGGGCCTGACCACCTGGAGCCCGCTCGCCTCGGGCCTGCTCACCGGCAAGTACAAGTCCGGCATCCCCGGTGGCAGCCGCGGCGCGCTGCAGAACATGAGCTTCCTGCACGACCAGCTCACCGACCAGGCCAGGAACGAGGCCGTCGCGAAGCTGGAGCCCATCGCACGCGACCTCGGCGCCACCACCGCGCAGCTGGCCATCGCCTGGGTCGCGAAGAACCCGCGCGTGAGCTCGGTGATCACGGGCGCCTCCAGCGTCAAGCAGCTGCAGGACAACCTGAAGGCCGCGGACATCGTTCCGAAGCTGACGCCGGACGTGCTGGCGCGGATCGACGAGATCACGAAGCCGCTGGCGGTGTGAGTCGCGGCGGACGCGCTCGGTCGAGGCGACTCGAGCTCGTCCCCGGCTGGCCGGCCGGCAGCAGGGTCAGGCCTTGCCGCCGAGCAGGGCGGCCTGCAGCCCCGGATCGGTCTTGACCGCCATGGCGTAGGCCAGCCAGTCCTCGAGTTCGTCCTGTTCGGGGATGAGCGGCTCGTAGGTCGGGTCGCCTCGCCACCAGGCCGGGTAGGTGATGGTGCGATCGTCGGCCTGGAACGTGGTCGTTTCGGCGACGAGGTCGTGACGGTACTTCATCGACACCTCGGTCAGCGGCCAGCGACGTTCGTTCCACTGCAGCCAGAGCACCTGCTGGTCGGCGTACAGCGCAAAGATCTGGCCTTCGATGACGGCAAGCGTGCCTTGCGCGGGCGCATCGGAGGAAACGCCGGCCGGCGCGGTGCGGCCGGTGGCGACGTCCAGGAACAGCGCTTCGGCGGGGCCGTGGACGCGCTGGAGGAGGATCTGGCGAGACATGGCGTGGAACCTCAGAGTTTGGCCTTGGGTACGACGGTGGCGACGCCGCAGAGCACATCCATGCCGGCATTGCTGCGGGTGCCGGCTGCGATCACCGCAGCGGGGGTGTTGTACATCTTGAGCAGCGATTCGTAGCTGGGGCCGTACTTGTTCTGGTACTTGCCCTCGTTGCGCTTGTAGATCATGTCCAGGTCTTCCGCCGAGTATTTCGACAGGCGCGCCTTGTTGCGCATGTCCACCAGCTCGGGGGCGATGACCTCGTCGCCGATGCCCTGTGCGCGCTTGTCGGCGATCCAGGCCTTCTCGGCCTCGAGACCTCGGTGATACGACACGCGGACCTGGTGCGCATGGGCCACCGCCACCGGATCGGTCCAGTCCGGCCACTTGGGCTCGGTGAACTCGGTGCCGGGCTTGGGAACGTACCCGTGGACGCCGCGAGGATCGGGCTGCAGGTCCGCGGGAATCGTGTTCGTCACGTAGGCCGGATTGAAATCCGCATGGCCGCCGCAGGCGGTGAAACCGTAGCGCACGGCGCGTGGCTGGCCGTGGGCCACGAGCGCGTCGAACGCCGGCGCGCCGATCTGGCGCGCGAGCTCGGGGTATTCGTCCTGCAGGAAGCGCGACGCCCGGGCCGGGAAGCTGTCGGTCACGGGCTTTTGCAGCGCCCAGGCTTGCCTGGTCGAGATGTGCATGGACTTCCGACCCGTTGGCGCGACGCCAGCGAACCGGCATACGGGTCGGAGTATAGGCACGCGTCAGCGTTACGGGGCCTGCAGAGCCGCGAGGCGCTCCATCGTGCCGACGTCCGTCCACCGTCCGTCGTACTTCGTCGCCCGCAGCCGCCGCTGGTCGAGGGCCGATTCGAGCTTGGGCCGCAGCGCCAGCTTCGTGCCGACCGGGATGTCCTCGAACAGCGCCGCACGGAACAGGCCGATGCTGGCCCACGTGAACTTCGGGCTGGCGTCGCGGCTGGCCAGGCCGTCGGCGGTGATGCCGAAGTCGCCCGCCGGATGGTGCGGCGCGTTGTCGACCATCCAGAGCTGGCCCGATGCCCCCGAGGCCACGAACGCGTGCGCGTCGGCGCTCTCGAAGCGGAAGTCCGGCACGAAGACGTCGCCCGACACCACCCAGAACGCGTCGCCCAGCAGGGGCAGCGCCTTGGCGATGCCGCCGGCCGTCTCCAGCGCGCCGCCGTGATCGCGGCCCTCGAACGAGTACGTGATCTTCACGCCGTAGCGCGCGCCGTCGCCCAGCGCCGCGGGGAACTGCTCCTCCAGCCACGCGGTGTTGACGACCACCTCGCGCACGCCGGCCCGCGCGAGGGCCTCGAGATGCCATTCCACCAGGCGCTTGCCGCGCACTTGCAGCAGCGGCTTGGGCGTGCGGTCGGTGAGCGGGCGCATGCGTTCGCCACGGCCGGCGGCCAGGATCAGTGCCTTCATCGCGCCAGTTTAGAGGCGGCCGCCGGGATTTCCCCGCGATTTGCGGTCGCCCGTCTAAAATCGCGGGCTCCGCCCACGCCGCATCCTGGCCCCAAAAAAGAGTCGTCCATGTCCGAGATCTCGAACGTCGTTCCCGCCGATACCCCCGTCGCCACCCCGATGCCCACGCTGATGGCCAACGCCATCCGCGCCCTGGCGATGGACGCCGTCCAGGCGGCCAACTCCGGGCACCCCGGCGCGCCGATGGGCATGGCCGACATTGCCGTCGCGCTGTGGAACCGCCACCTGCAGCACAACCCGGCCAACCCGCACTGGGCCAACCGCGACCGCTTCGTGCTGTCCAACGGCCATGGCTCGATGCTGCAGTACGCGCTGCTGCACCTGACCGGCTACGACCTGCCCATCGGCGAGCTGAAGAACTTCCGCAAGCTGCACTCGAAGACGGCCGGCCACCCCGAAGTGGACGTCACGCCGGGCGTCGAGACCACCACCGGCCCGCTGGGCCAGGGCCTGGCCAACGCCGTGGGCATGGCGCTGGCCGAGAAGCTGCTCGCCGCCGAATTCAACCGCCCCGGCCACGAGATCGTCGACCACCACACCTACGTGTTCCTGGGCGACGGCTGCATGATGGAGGGCATCAGCCACGAGGCCTGCGCGCTCGCCGGCGCGTGGAAGCTCAACAAGCTGGTCGCCATCTACGACGACAACGGCATCTCCATCGACGGCCAGGTGCAGCCCTGGTTCATCGACGACGTCGCGGCGCGCTTCATCGCCTACGGCTGGAACGTCATCGACAAGGTCGACGGCCACGACATCGACCTGGTGGACGCCGCGATCGAGGAAGCGCTGCGCACCGCCAGCGCGCCGACGCTCATCGTCTGCAAGACGGTCATCGGCAAGGGCTCGCCCAACCGCGCCGGCACGTCCAAGGCGCACGGCGAGGCGCTGGGCGCCGACGAGATCGCGCTGACGCGCCAGGCCCTCGGCTGGAACCACCCGCCGTTCGAGGTGCCGGCCGACATCTACGCCGCCTGGGACGCCCACAAGGCCGGCGCCGCCGCCGAAGCCGAATGGCAGACCGAGTTCGACGCCTACGAGGCCTCGCACCCGGAGCTCGCCCGGGAATTCGTCCGCCGCATGGCCGGCGAACTGCCGGCCGACTTCGCCGAGATCGCCGCCGAGGCCGTCGGCAGCGCCCACGACAAGGCCGAGACCGTGGCTTCGCGCAAGGCCAGCCAGCAGGCGCTGGAGATCTTCACGGCCAGGCTGCCCGAGATGCTGGGCGGCTCCGCCGACCTGACGGGCTCGAACCTGACCAACACCAAGAGCACGCCGTCGCTGCGCTTCGGCGCCGAAGGCCAGGTCATGACGACCGAAGGCAAGATCGGCCGCCACGTCAACTACGGCGTGCGCGAGTTCGGCATGGCCGCCATCATGAACGGCGTGTGCCTGCACGGCGGCTACATCCCCTACGGCGGCACCTTCCTCACGTTCAGCGACTACAGCCGCAACGCCATCCGCATGGCCGCGCTGATGAAGCGCCGCGTGGTGCACGTGTTCACGCACGATTCGATCGGCCTGGGCGAGGACGGCCCGACCCACCAGTCGGTCGAGCACGCGGCCAGCCTGCGCCTGATCCCCAACCTGGACGTCTGGCGCCCCGCCGACACCACCGAGACGGCCGTGGCCTGGACGATGGCCCTCGTGCAGAAGCACCGCCCCAGCGCGCTGCTGCTGTCGCGCCAGAACCTGCCCTACCTGCCCAAGGTGGATGCCGACGTCATCACGCAGGGCGCGTACGTGCTGGCCGAGCCGGGCGAAGTCGGCCTGAACCGCAAGGCGCAGGTGGTGCTGATGGCCACCGGCTCCGAAGTCCACCTGGCGCTGCAGGCGCAGGAGCAGCTGGCCAGGCTGAAGATCGCGGCGCGCGTCGTGTCCGTGCCTTCCACCAGCGTCTTCGACCGCCAGAGCGAGTCATACAAGGTGCAGGTGCTGCCGCGCGGCGTGCCGCGCGTGGCCGTCGAGGCCGGCGTCACCGA
>JBJMWE010000272.1:0-9406 GCA_045810285.1 Vitreoscilla sp.
CCGTTCGCCCCGTTCGCCGGCACACAGACTCGCCATTCGCCGACACGCCAGACGGCCGGTCAGCCCAGGTAGCGCTTCTCGAGATGCGCCTTGAAATGCGCCGGGTTCAGCGTCTCGCCCGAGGCACGCATGCTGAGCTCGTCGGTCGTCCACAGGCTGCCCTGCAGCCAGATGTTGTCGCGCAACCAGTCGAACACCGGGTTCAGGTTGCCGGCGCCGATCTGCGCGTCGAGGTCGGGCATCTGGCGGCGCATCGTGGCGAACCACTGCGCGGCGTACATCGCGCCCAGCGAGTAGCAGGCGAAGTAGCCGAACAGGCCCTCCGGCCAGTGCACGTCCTGCATCGGGCCGTCGCGGTAGTTGCCGCGGGTGTCCACGCCCAGCAGCGCCATCATGTGCTCGTCCCACAGCGCGGGGATGTCCTCGACCTCGTAGCGGCCCTCGATCAGGCCGCGCTCGATCTCGAAGCGCATGATGACGTGGGCCGGATAGGTGACCTCGTCGGCGTCGACGCGGATGTAGCCCGGTTGCACGCGCGTGAGCAGGCGCTGCAGGTTCGCAGTCTCCAGCGCGGGCTGGTTGCCGAAGGCGTCGCGGATCAGCGGCGCGATGTGCGCGACGAAGCCCGGATGGCAGCCGACCTGCATCTCGAACGACAGGCTCTGGCTCTCGTGGATGGCCATCGAGCGCGCCTCGGCCACCGGCTGGCCCAGCCACTCGCGCGGCAGGTTCTGCTCGTAGCGGCCGTGGCCCGTCTCGTGGATGGTGCCCATCAGGCTCTGCACGAACTCGTCGTCGCGAAAGCGCGTGGTCAGGCGCACGTCCTCGGGCACGCCGCCGGAGAACGGGTGCGAGCTGACGTCGAGGCGGCCGCCGTCGAAGTCGAACTGCAGCTCGCGCATGACGCGCTCGCACAGCGCGCGCTGCGCGGCGCGGTCGAACGGGCCTTGCGGATGCAGTGTCTTCTCGCTCGCCTGCTTCTGTGCGATCTGCGCGATGAGCCCCGGCAGCCACTTGCGCACCTCGCCGAAGATGCGGTCGATGGACGCACCGCGCATGCCGGGCTCGTAGCGGTCGATCATCGCGTCATACGGCGTCAGGCCGCTCTTGTCGGCGAGGTGGCGCGCCTCCTCGCGGCCGACTTCCAGCACGCCCTTGAGGTTGGCGGCGAAGCCGGCCCAGTCGTTGGCCTTGCGCTGCGTGCGCCAGGCGTATTCGCAGCGCGAGGTGGCGAGCGCGCGGCGCTCCACCAGTTCGGCCGGCAGCGCGTTGGCGCGGAACCAGTCGCGCTCGATCTCGCGCAGGTTCGCGCGCTGGGCGTCGCTCAGCGCTTCGTCGCGGGCGCGGGCCAGGTGATCCTTCAGCACGGCATCGGTGCGCATCGCGTGCGTGAGCTTGGCGATCTCGGCCAGCGCCTGGCCGCGCGCCGTGTTGCCCTTGGGCGGCATGTTGGCGGCCTGGTCCCAGCTGGCCATGCTTTGCAGGTGGCCCAGGCGATACAGGCGCAGCCAGTTGGCGGCGAGGGCGTCGTAGGACGGCGTGGCGGTCGTTGTCATTGTGTCTCCCGGAGTTCGGTGTGCCAGCCGTTCATGCGCGCTGCGATGGCCGGCCGGCATATTTTCGTCGTGCCCACGATGCTCGCCGCTCCCCATTTGCCCGGTATCCCCCTTTGGGGCGAGGGGAAACCTCGACGGAGCGGCGCTCAGTGCAGCGCGAGCCAGGGCGTCAGGTGCGGCCAGAGCCACACCAGCGCCGTGGTGTAGACGAGGTAGCGCAGGAACTTGCCGATCGCCATGTAGCCCACGCACGGCCAGAACGGCAGCCGCAACCAGCCCGCGATCGCGCACAGCGGATCGCCCACCAGCGGCAGCCAGCTCAGGAGGCAGGCGGCGGCGCCGTAGCGGTCGATCAGCGCGCGCGCGCGCCGGCTGGCCGGGCCGGGCGGCTTCTTGTGCGCGATGCCCTCGTAGGCCCGCTCGACGCCGTAGCCGGTGGCCCAGCTGATCGCGCCGCCGATGGTGTTGCCCAGGGTGGCCACGACGATGGCCCACCAGGTCAGCGACGGGTTCATCAGCACCAGGCCGGCCAGCGCCGGCTCGGAGCCCAACGGCAGGAGCGTGGCCGAGACCAGCGACACGAAGAACAACGTCAGCAGGCCGTACTGAGGCAGCGAGAGCCACGCGACGACGCCGGCGAACCAGTGATCCATGGCGGCGATTGTGCGACAGCCCGCCGCCGCGAAGCCGGCGGGCGACGCGCGGCCGCGCCGCCGTTCGCGTGCGTTCTGCACGCGGCCGGAGCGGACGCCGATCCGCCGTCCGGCTATACTTCTGCCTCGTTTTTCAGCACCTCGGCCGCATCCAGACCGGCTCGACAGCAGGTCGCTGCCCACCCTTCTCCCCCGGATCCACCCCATGCACATTGGCGCGATCGAGCTGCCGAATGCCTTGTTCGTCGCCCCCATGGCCGGGGTGACGGACCGGCCGTTCCGCATGCTGTGCAAGCGCCTGGGGGCGGGCTACGCGGTCAGCGAGATGGTGACTTCGCGCAAGGATCTCTGGCACACGCTCAAGACCTCGCGCCGCGCCAACCACGACGGCGAGACGGCGCCGATCTCGGTGCAGATCGCCGGCACGGACGCGCAGATGATGGCCGACGCCGCGCGCTACAACATCGACCGCGGCGCCCGGATCATCGACATCAACATGGGCTGCCCTGCCAAGAAGGTCTGCAACAAGTGGGCCGGCTCGGCGCTGATGCAGGACGAGCCGCTGGCGCTCGAGATCGTCGAGGCCGTCGTGGCCGCGTGCGCGCCGGCCGGCGTGCCCGTCACGCTGAAGATGCGCACCGGCTGGTGCGACGCCGAGCGCAACGCCGTGCGCATCGCGCGTGCGGCCGAGAGCGCCGGCGTGGCGATGGTCACGGTGCACGGCCGCACCCGCGAGCAGGGCTACAAGGGCCTGGCCGAGTACGACACCATCGCCGCCGTCAAGGCCGCGCTGCGCATCCCCGTGGTGGCCAACGGCGACATCGATTCGCCGCACAAGGCGCGCGCGGTGCTGCGCGCCACCGGTGCCGACGCGCTGATGGTCGGCCGCGCGGCGCAGGGCCGCCCGTGGATCTTCCGCGAGATCGGCCACTTCCTCGCGACGGGCGAGCTCCTCGCCCCGCCGGCCACGCGCGACGTCGCGCGCTGGCTCACCGAACATCTCCACGACCACTACGGCCTCTACGGCGAGGACCTGGGCGTGCGCACGGCCCGCAAGCACATCGGCTGGGCCGTCCACGCGCTGCCGGGCGGGCCGGCGTTCCGCGCGGTGATGAACACGCACGCCGACTGCAGGACGCAGATGGCCGGCGTGATCGACTACTTCGACCAGTTGGCCGACCGCCATGCGCTGTGGCCGGCGGCCAACGACGACCTGCTTCGACAAGAGGCTTGAGGATCCGCCGACGAGGGTCGGCGGATTCCAGGAAGACAGCAAGACAAGAGCATGAGCAAAAAACAGATCGAAGCCTGCGTCCGCGAGACGCTGGAACAGTACTTCAAGGACCTGCACGGCGTCGAGCCGCACTCGATGCACGACATGTTCATGAACACCGTCGAGAAGCCGCTGCTGGACGTCGTGCTGCGCCACGCCGACGGCAACCAGAGCAAGGCCGCCGAGTGGCTGGGCATCAACCGCAACACCTTGCGCCGCAAGCTGCTCGAGCACAAGCTCGTGGACCACTGATCCGCCGGACGCCCGACGTCTCCTGAATTTTCCATCCTCACCCGCACACGCCATGTCCCTCACCGCCCTGCTCTCCGTATCCGACAAGACCGGCATCGTCGACTTCGCCCGCACGCTGCACGACAGCGGCGTGAAGCTGCTGTCCACGGGTGGCACGGCCAGGCTGCTGGCCGAGAGCGGCCTGCCCGTGACCGAGGTCTCCGAGATCACCGGCTTTCCCGAGATGCTGGACGGCCGGGTGAAGACGCTGCACCCGCGCGTGCACGGCGGCCTGCTGGCGCGCCGCGACGTGCCCGAGCACATGGCCGCGCTGAAGGAGCACGGCATCGGCACCATCGATCTCCTGATCATCAACCTGTACCCGTTCGCCAAGGCCACCGCCAAGCCGGACTGCACGCTGGAAGACGCGATCGAGAACATCGACATCGGCGGCCCCGCGATGCTGCGCGCCGCGGCCAAGAACTGGCAGGACGTGGCCGTCGTGATCGATCCGGCCGACTACCCGCAGGTGCTGGCCGAACTGAAGTCGCCCGCCGGCCTGCAGAAGAAGACCAAGTTCGCGCTCGCCAGGAAGGTGTTCGCGCACACCGCCGCCTACGACGGCATGATCACCAACTACCTCACCGCGCTCGGCGAGGACGCCGAACTGAAGGGCGAGGCCGTGCCGGCGCGCGGCGACTACCCCGCCACCTTCACGCTGCAGCTGTCCAAGGTGCAGGACATGCGCTACGGCGAGAACCCGCACCAGAGCGCCGCGTTCTATCGCGACGCGCAGCCCGCGCCGGGCACGCTCGCGAGCTGGAAGCAGCTGCAGGGCAAGGAGCTGTCGTTCAACAACATCGCCGACTCCGACGCGGCGTGGGAATGCGTCAAGACCTTCGACGTGCCCGCCTGCGTGATCGTCAAGCACGCCAACCCGTGCGGCGTGGCGATCGGCGCGAACGTCGCCGAGGCCTACGCCAAGGCCTTCAAGACGGATCCGACCTCGGCCTTCGGCGGCATCATCGCCTTCAACCGCCCGCTGGACGGCGCCGCGGCCGAGGCCGTCGTGCGCCAGTTCGTCGAGGTGGTGATCGCGCCGTCGGTGACGCCGGAAGCGCGCGCCGTGTTCGTCGCCAAGCAGAACGTGCGCGTGCTCGAAGTGGCGCTGCCCGAAGGCTCCAAGGCCATGAATGCGCTCGACTTCAAGCGCGTTGGCGGCGGCGTGCTGCTGCAGTCCACCGACGCGCGCAACGTGCTGCAGTCCGAGCTGAAGGTCGTGACCAAGGTACAGCCGACGGCCGGGCAGATGGTCGACCTGATGTTCGCGTGGAAGGTGGCCAAGTTCGTCAAGAGCAACGCCATCGTGTTCTGCGCGAACGGCATGACGATGGGCGTGGGCGCCGGCCAGATGAGCCGCATCGACTCCGCGCGCATCGCCAGCATCAAGGCGGAGAACGCCGGCCTGACGCTCAAGGGCACGGCCGTCGCCAGCGACGCGTTCTTCCCGTTCCGCGACGGCCTGGACGTCGTCTGCGACGCCGGCGCCACCTGCGTCATCCAGCCGGGCGGCTCGATGCGCGACGAGGAAGTGATCAACGCCGCCGACGAGCGCGGCATCGCGATGGTGCTCACGGGGACGCGCCACTTCCGCCATTGAAGCGGCACGACGCGGCGAGGACGACGCGGGCCCCCGCCGCCTGCATCGCGTTCAACCGCACAACGCGGCGCGGCCTGCGCTGAGCCCGCGCCGCCGCGCGGCCCACGCCAGGGGCAGCGCACCCGCGAGCAGCAGCCACGCGCCGCCCGGCTCGTCCACCGGCGACACCGGCACCCGGTCCTCGCTCGCGGACGCGAACACCTGCAGCACGTAGTCCAGCGTCACCGCGGCGTCCGTGGTGTTGGCGAACGTGATCGCGACGGGGCGCGCGTCCGAGCCCGCTTGCGGATCGCCGGGCACGCGCTGCCAGCCGCGGACGAAGTCGTCGGACGCCAGCGTCACGAAGTTGCCGTCGGCGAACTGCCAGAACTGCAGCTGCACCTCGGCCGCCGCTGCGGCCCGCGGATCGCTGGCGCGCCAGTCCAGGGCGGCCAGGCCGCTGAAGGTGACCTGGGTGCGGGGCGACAGCACGAAACTGATGTCGCCGTCAGGCTGGTTGTCCACATAGGCCTGCGCCGCACCGCCGCCGTTGCCGAAGCCCGGCCCGCCGAAGGCGTGGGCCGCCAGCGTCGCGCCGCCGGCCGCCGGGTCGCCCGAGAACGATGCCGAACCGCCGTTGCCGAACAGCGAACCGCTGCTGGAGACCGGTGCGAAGGCCGTGCTGCCGCGCTGCTGCCAGAACTCGCTGGCGCCCGGCGACACGTTCGCGGCACTGGCCACGCTGGTGGTGCCGGGGCTGAATGCGAGCGATGGTGCGACGCCATCGGCGGGCGCGAGATCGAGCAGGTCGATGTGGAAATCGGACAGCACGGCGTCCGCGGTGCTGGAGGCGTGGGCGACCGGCGCCAGCGCGACGGCCAGCATGCCCGCGGCAAACACGGAACGGATCATGGGACGGCTCCTGTCGTGGGACCCGCCCTCCTCCTGGATGGCGGCCAGTCTACGCCGATCGCCCGCGCCCGAGGAAGGCGCGCTGCACCGCCGCCGATCCCCTTCTTTCCGCTGTTCGCGGCCCCACCGGGTTGCGGGCGCAGGGCGGGCGCGCCAGGATGGGCAACTCATCTCCGGGGCCTGCCATGACGCTTCTTCGCCGCGCCGCCTGCATCCTGTCGCTCGCGCTCGCCGGTCCCTGTCTCGGCGCCGACGACGCCGCACCCGCGGCGGATTGGCACGCGCTCAACCGCCAGGCGCGCATGCAGGCCAGGGCGGGCGACTACGCGGGCCTGCACGACACCCTCGTGCAGCTCGCGCCGGCGCTGCCCGGCAGCCCGGTCATCGTCTACAACCTGGGCGCCAGCGCCGCGCGGCTCGGGCATGCGGACGAGGCCGTCGCCGCGCTCACGCGGCTGCAGGACGCCGGCCTCGCCTACGACCTGGCCGCCGACGACGACTTCGCGTCGCTGGCCGGCCGGCCCGACTTCGAGGCCTTGCGCCAGCACCTGGGTGCGAATCGCAACGCGGTGGGCACTGCACGGCGCGTGATGGCCTTCGCGGCCGCCGACTGGATCCCCGAGTCGCTCGCCTGGGACGCCGGCATGCGGCGCCTGTTCGTGAGCGACGTGCGCCACTGCGAGATCCGCGTGATCGCCGATCCGGCCGGGCCCCGCGCCGTCGACCGGCGCTTCGCGCGCCTGCCGGCCTCGGTGTTCGCGCTGGGCATCGACGCGAGGCGCCATCGCCTGTGGGCCACCATCGCGACCGTCGCGCAGGCCGACGGCTGCGGCGAGGGCCCGGCCACGGACGAACGCACGGCCCTCGTCGCGCTGGACCTGCGCTCGGGCCGCACGCTCCAGCGCGTCGATGCCGGCCTGCCCGGCGTGCTGGGCGACCTGCTGGTGGCCGGCGACGGCAGCGTCTTCGTCACCGAGAGCGTGCATGGCGCGGTGCTGCGGCTGCGGCCTGGCGCGCGCACGCTGGAGCGGCTGGACGTGCCCGGCGATTTCACTTCGCCGCAGATGCCGGCGCTGGCGGCGGACGGCCGCACGCTGCTGGTGCCGGACTACGCCCGCGGCCTCGGGCAGCTGGACCTTGGCGCGCCCTGCCCGTGCGCAGCGCGCTGGCCCGCGAACGGCGCCGGCGTGTTCACGGCCGGCATCGACGGCCTCGTGCGCGATGGCGGCGCGCTGCTGGCCGTGCAGAACGGCACGCCGCCGCCGCGCATCGTCCGCCTGTCCGCCGACCTGCAGCGCCAGCAGGTCCTCGAATCGGGCACAGCCAGCCTGGGCGAGCCGACGCACGGCGTCGTCGTCGGCCGCGCGCTGTGGTTCATCGCGGACGTCGGCTGGGATCGCTTCGAGGAGTCCGGCCGGCGCAAGGCCGGCGCCGCGGCGTCGCACGCGGAACTGCGCAGCCTGCCGCTGCCGCCTTGAACGCGCGGCGGCACGCGGCGCTCGCCGGTCAGCCGGCGGCGGCGTGGACCGCGCGGTCGGCCAGCGCCTCCAGCTCCGCGTCGACGTCCACGCCGTTCAGGCGCGCCTGCAGCCGGTACAGCTCGGCGTAGCGTCCGCCGGCCCGCAGCAGGTCGGCATGGCGTCCCTGTTCGACGATGCGCCCGCGCTCGAGGAAGCAGATGCGGTCGACGTCGCGCACGCTGGCGAGCCGGTGCGTGATGAGCACCACCGTGCGGCCGCGCGCCAGGCGGCGCAGCGACTCGAAGACGGCGTGCTCGGCCTTCGCGTCGAGCGGCGCGGTGGGCTCGTCCCAGATCACCAGCGGCGCGTCGCGGAACAGGCCGCGCGCCACGGCGAAGCGTTGCCACTGGCCGCCGGACAGGTCCACGCCGCCGCGGAAGTAGCGTGACAGCAAGGTGTCCCAGCCTTGCGGCAGGCGCTCCACGACCTCGTGCGCGCGCGCCTCGCGGGCCGCGGCGTCGAGGGCGGCGTCGCCGGGATCCGCGCGATCGTGACGGCCCAGGCGCACGTTGGCGCGCGCGCTGCGCGGCCAGCGCAACGGGTGCTGCAGCACCATGGCCACGCGCGAGGCGAGCGAGGCCGGCGACAGCGTGCGCACGTCGATGCCATCCCAGCGGATCGTGCCGGACGAGGGGCGGTACAGGCCGGCCAGCAGCTTGGCCAGCGTCGTCTTGCCCGAGCCGTTCTCGCCCACGAGCGCGACCGTCTCGCCGGCGCGCAGGCCCAGCGAGACCTCGCGCAGGGCCGGGTCGGCGCGCGCGCCCGCGTAGTGGAAGCTCACGCGATCGAGCTCGATGAGGACGGGCGCGTCCGGCGCGTCCGCGCCGCCGCCGCGCATGCGCCGGGCCGCGGCCTGCGCGAGGAAGTGCTGCCAGTCCGCGATGTACAGGCCTTTCTCCACCATCTCGCCGCCCACCTGCACCAGCCGTTCGATCGCCTGGCTCGCGCCGCGCAACGCGACGACCGCGGTGCCCGCCGCGGCCAGCGGCAGCCGGCCCGCCCACAGCAGGCCGCCCAGCAACGCGAAGGTCGCGGCCTGGCTCAACGCGGCCAGGCCGCGCGCCTGCAGCTTGGCGCGCGCCTCGGCCAGGCCCAGCGCCTCGAGGTGGACCTGCATCGCCTCGGCGGTGCGCGCGTATTCGCCCAGGACGTAGTCCTCGGCCTGGTAGCCGCGGATCTCGGCCGCCGCGTCGCGGTCGGTCGCGAGCTCGGTCATCACCTCGACCTGCCGGTACAGCGCGACCGAGGCCGACATGCTGGCCACGTGCAGGCGCGCGATGGCCAGCGCGCCCCAGGCCTCGGGCAGCAGCGCCAGCAGCAGCACGGGCAGAAGCACGGGGTCGATGAACGCCAGCGCCGCCGCCGTGCCGGCCACGCCGAGCACGGCGCCCAGCGCGTCGACGAGGCTCTCGGTGGCGCGCTCGAGGTGCGCGACGCCGCGGTCGCGTGCGCGGTGCAGCTGGTCGTAGAAGGCGGGGTCGTCGAAGGCGGCGAGTTCCACGCGCAGGCTCGCCTCGACGAGCCGCGCCTGCGCGACGCGGTGCACGCGCGGCGCGAGCCGGGCGCGGGCGCGCGTGGCGACGGCGTCGAATGCCAGCCGCAGCGCCCAGGCGGCGGCGCAG
>JBJMWE010000273.1:0-22023 GCA_045810285.1 Vitreoscilla sp.
ATCTGGTGGAGCTGACCGGGATCGAACCGGTGACCCCTAGCTTGCAAAGCTAGTGCTCTCCCAGCTGAGCTACAGCCCCAGAAATAATTGGTGGGTCTGGGTGGACTTGAACCACCGACCCCACGCTTATCAAGCGTGTGCTTTAACCAGCTGAGCTACAGACCCTGCATCACGCAACTTCGTGGCCGGCACTGGATGCACAGCCGATAGGTGTGGGCGCGAGAACGTCGGGCGTTTTCTCTAGAAAGGAGGTGATCCAGCCGCACCTTCCGATACGGCTACCTTGTTACGACTTCACCCCAGTCATGAAGCTCACCGTGGTAGGCGCCCTCCTTGCGGTTAGGCAACCTGCTTCTGGTGAACCCCACTCCCATGGTGTGACGGGCGGTGTGTACAAGACCCGGGAACGTATTCACCGCGGCATTGCTGATCCGCGATTACTAGCGATTCCGACTTCATGCAGTCGAGTTGCAGACTGCAATCCGGACTACGACGCACTTTCTGGGATTGGCTCCCCCTCGCGGGTTGGCAGCCCTCTGTATGCGCCATTGTATGACGTGTGAAGCCCTACCCATAAGGGCCATGAGGACTTGACGTCATCCCCACCTTCCTCCGGTTTGTCACCGGCAGTCCCATTAGAGTGCTCAACTGAATGTAGCAACTAATGGCAAGGGTTGCGCTCGTTGCGGGACTTAACCCAACATCTCACGACACGAGCTGACGACAGCCATGCAGCACCTGTGTCCAGGTTCCCTTTCGGGCACCGCTGCATTTCTGCAGCGTTCCTGGCATGTCAAGGGTAGGTAAGGTTTTTCGCGTTGCATCGAATTAAACCACATCATCCACCGCTTGTGCGGGCCCCCGTCAATTCCTTTGAGTTTTAATCTTGCGACCGTACTCCCCAGGCGGATGACTTCACGCGTTAGCTGCGTTACTAAAGGATTTAACTCCTCCAACAACTAGTCATCATCGTTTAGGGCGTGGACTACCAGGGTATCTAATCCTGTTTGCTCCCCACGCTTTCGTGCATGAGCGTCAGTGTTATCCCAGGGGGCTGCCTTCGCCATCGGTATTCCTCCACATCTCTACGCATTTCACTGCTACACGTGGAATTCTACCCCCCTCTGACACACTCTAGCCTTGCAGTCCCAACTGCCATTCCCAGGTTAAGCCCGGGGCTTTCACGCCTGACAAATGTGGCCGCCTGCGCGCCCTTTACGCCCAGTAATTCCGAACAACGCTCGCCCCCTTCGTATTACCGCGGCTGCTGGCACGTAGTTAGCCGGTGCTTATTCTGCCGGTACCGTCAAGAACCTGGTGTATTAAACCAGGCCTTTTCTTTCCGACCAAAAGCGGTTTACAACCCGAAGGCCTTCTTCCCGCACGCGGCATGGCTGGATCAGGGTTCCCCCCATTGTCCAAAATTCCCCACTGCTGCCTCCCGTAGGAGTCTGGGCCGTGTCTCAGTCCCAGTGTGGCTGGTCGTCCTCTCAGACCAGCTACAGATCGTCGCCTTGGTGGGCTTTTACCCCACCAACTAGCTAATCTGATATCGGCCGCTCCAATAGCGCGAGGTCTTGCGATCCCCCGCTTTCACCCGTAGGTCGTATGCGGTATTAATCCGGCTTTCGCCGGGCTATCCCCCACTACTGGGCACGTTCCGATATATTACTCACCCGTTCGCCACTCGTCAGCTTAACCTGTTACCGTTCGACTTGCATGTGTAAGGCATGCCGCCAGCGTTCAATCTGAGCCAGGATCAAACTCTTCAGTTCGATCTTGAATTACTCATAAAGGAATTGAAGAAACTCTTTCAAGCTATCTTCAATCTTCATGAGCGTTTAAAGTCCATAAGACCTTGAATCCGGTAAAGGATTCTTGGCACTCGCCTTCAAACGCCCACGCTTATCGGCTGTTGATTTTTAAAGAACTGTCGCTGCAGACCGTTGCCTGCTGCGTCGCGCTAACCTGTTGTCAGCGCAGAAGCGGAATTCTAAGTTGCTTTTCAAAACCTTGTCAAGCACTCAGTTTTCACTTCGTTTTCGCCAACCGCGTCATCGGCTCAAATTCACTGCGCTTTCGCGCTGCAATTTCAAGCTGACTTTCGATCAGCGAAGCCTGCCATTCTATGCCCGATTTCTAATCGTCGTCAAGCATTAATTTCCAGACTCTTCGCCGACCCGTCGGTCTGCCGATTCGCCGGGCCTGCGAGCCTCAAGGCTCAGCGGTCTGGCGGTCAGCGCTGACTTGTGATCAGCGAAGCCTTGCATTCTATGCCGGGGTTTGGACGCGTTGCAAGCACTTTGCCGAAAAACTTTCAACGGCGTCCCTTTTGCCCATCGCCAGGGCGCGCGGACACGGCAATGCAGAAGGCGCCGCTTCCCGGCCCTCGGCCGCGCGCAGGCGCCGTGCTACAGGCCTTCCGCCGTGCGCACCGCGATGATCTGCACCTCGGCCCGACCCTCGCGGGGGCGATGGCGCAGCCACCAGACGCTGCCCTTCTTGATCGTCCACGGATCCCCCGTGAGCGTGGTCTCGCCCGCCATCAGGTAGGCGGCGACTCGGCCCAGCGTGGGCTGGTGGCCCACGACCAGCACCGCCTCGCGCGCATCCGGCCAGCGCGTGGCCGCCAGCAGGCTCTCGACGTCGCCGTCCGGCGCCAGCGCGGCGGACTTCTTCACGCGCCGACCGAGCGGCGCCACGGTCTGCAGGCAGCGCAGCGCCGGGCTGCTGAGGACGCGCGCCGAATCGGGCAGGAACTGGTTCAGCCAGTCCGCGACGCGGCGCGCCTGGCGCTCGCCCTTGGGGCTCAGCGGCCGCTCGAGGTCGGCCTGCGGGTCGTCGAGACGGTCGCCGGCTTCGGCGTGCCGCCACAGGATCAGGTCCATCGTGTCGCTCCGGAACGAGGTTGACTACTTGGCGCGGAAGCGACCCATCAGGGCCTGCTGCGCACTCACGCCATCGGTGCCGATGCGTTCGTACTTCCCATTGGACTGCAGCGACCATGCATCCCGTGTGTCATGCAGGTAAGGCACCAGGCATTCGTCGATCACCCGCTGGCGCATCGCCGGATCGTTGATCGGCCAGGCGAGCTCGATGCGGCGCAGCATGTTGCGCAGCATCCAGTCGGCGCTCGACAGGTACAGGGCCTCCTCGGCCTGCGACTCGCCCCAGCGCAGGTAGATGATGCGCGAGTGCTCCAGGAAGCGGCCGACGACCGAGCGCACGCGGATGTTGCTGGTCAGGCCCTCGATGCCCGGGGGCAGCTGGCAGGCGCCGCGCACGATCAGGTCGATGCTGGCTCCCGCCTGGCTGGCGCCCACGAGCGCCTCGATCAGCGCCGGATCGGTGAGCGCGTTGACCTTGACGACGATGCGCGCCGGCTTGCCCGCGCGCGCGGCATCGGCCACCTGGGCGATCAGCACCTGCAGCCGCTTGCGCAGCACGAAGGGCGCAGTGAGCAGGTGGCGCGGCGGCTTCATGCGGGTGAGGCTGGCGATCTGCTGGAAGATCTGGTCGGCATCGGCCGTGATGCCGTCGTCGGCGCTGAAATAGCCGATGTCCGTGTACAGGCGCGCCGTCTTCGGGTTGTAGTTGCCGGTGGACAGGTGCGCGTAGCGGCGCAGCCGCGGCCCGCGCGCCGAGGTCTCGCGGCGCGTCACCAGCAGCAGCTTGGCATGCGTCTTGAAGCCGACGATGCCGTAGACCACCTGCGCGCCCACCGCTTCCAGGCGCTCGGCCCAGTTGATGTTGGCCTCCTCGTCGAAGCGTGCCTTCAGCTCCACGACCAGCATCACCTCCTTGCCGCGGCGCGTGGCCTCGAGCAGCAGGTCCATCAGCACCGATTTCTCGCCGGTGCGGTAGATCGTCATCTTGATGGCCAGCACCTGCGGATCGAGCACCGCCTCGCGCAGGAATTCGACGACCGGCTCGAAGCTCTCGAACGGGTGGTGCAGCAGCACGTCGCCCTCGCGCAGGCGGTCGAACATCGAGCCGGTGCGCGGCAGGCGCCCGCTGGGCCACGACGCCTCGTAGGGCGCGAAGCGCAGCACCGGGCCGTGCGGCGGGTCGAGCGCCAGGTCGATCAGCTCGTTCAGGCGCACGAGGTTGACCGGCCCATTGACGCGGTGCAGCGCCGCCTCGGGCAGGTCGAACTGCGCCAGCAGCAGCCGCCACAGCGCCTCGGGGCAGGTGTTGACCACTTCCAGGCGGATGGCGCGGCCATAGTGGCGCGTCGTCAGCCCGCGGCGCAGCGCCTGCCGCAGGTTGCGCACGTCGTCCTCGTCGACTTCGAGATCGGAGTCGCGCGTCACGCGGAACTGCGAGAACGACTCCACCGTGCGGCCGGGGAACAACTCGGCCAGGTGCGCGCGGATCACGCTGGTCAGCAGCGCGAAGTGCTGCTCGCCCGGGGGACAGCACTCCGGCGGCAGCTTGATGACGCGCGGCAGCACGCGCGGCACCTTGACGATGGCGATGGTGTTCTCGCGGCCGAACGCGTTGCGCCCGCCCAGCTGCGCGATGAAGTTCAGCGACTTGTTGGCCACCTGCGGGAACGGGTGCGCCGGGTCGAGCCCCACGGGCACCAGCAGCGGCCGCACTTCGCGCTCGAAGAAGCGCGCCACCCACTCGCGCTGGCCTTCGGTGCGCTCGGCATGGTTGACGGTGCGGATGCCGTGCAGCGCCAGCGACGGCATCACCTGCTCGTTGAACACGGCATATTGCTCCTCGATCAGCGCGTGCGCCTCGTTGGAGATCGCGATCAGGTCGCGCAGCGCGTCGCCCGCGCCGGGTGCCCGCGCCAGTTCCAGCGCGTCGGCGAAGCGCACCTCGAAGAATTCGTCGAGGTTGGACGACACGATGCTGACGTAGCGCAGCCGCTCCAGCAGCGGGACGTCCGCGCGCAGCGCCTGGGCCAGCACGCGGCGGTTGAATTCGAGGATCGAACGCTCGCGATTGAGCAGGGGCAGCCGCAGCGCCGGAGCGGCCAGGGGAACGTCGGTCATCGCCCCAGTTTATGAAGCTTTGATGACAATTTCGAGACAAGGGCCCGGGGTTACCCGTGGAAACAGCCCCCGGGAGCGGCTTTTCCGCTCGACAGAAAGGTTCGCCCGGGCATCAGCGCGCGGGCGCGACGCCCACCAGCTCTGCGCCCAGCGCGCTGGCGACCAGGCGCAGGCCCACCGCCCCGCCGTCCGTGGCCTGCTTCCACACGTCCTCGTCGACGCATTCGTCGAACGGCCGCGGCACCGCGCCGGCGGCGGCGTCGGCGCTGGACACCACCAGGCGGAAGCGGCAGTCGGCGTCGCCCGTGTCGGGCACGCGGTGCGACACCACGCCCGGCTCCGCGCGCGGGCTGCCGGCCAGCGCTGTCCAGGTCGAGGGCAGCGCCTGCGACACCAGCAGCCACCCCAGCACCGTGGCCGACACCATCGCGAAACCCATGAACAGCGCCTTGCCGCCGCGATCGAATTCGCGCTCGGCGTCCGCGTCCGCGCGCGCGGACGCGACCAGGCGCGTGAAGCCGCCGCCCAGGAGCAGCGCGATCACGGGCGCGGAGACGCGCAGCCAGGACACCGGCTGGAAACCGGGATGGCGCACGAGGCCCCAGCCCACCCAGAGGGCGGCGGCGACGAGAACGCCCACCAGGACGCGGCCGGCCGGCACGGGACGTCCGCTGCCGCCGTCAGTCATGGCGACCTCCACTCCCGGGTGCGGGCGTCTCGGGCGCCCACTGGATCTGCGTGCCGAATTCGCTCCTGACCTTCACCACCGCCAACTGGTTGCCGACCGCGACCCGCTCCCACAACGCCTGGTCGACGCAGATCGACGTGCCCGCGGCCACGTCGCGACCGGACGCCCGCAGGCGCCACTCACAACGCCCGGACAGCGCGTGCTCCTTGGCATCCACGTAGGCCAACGCCCACTCCGACTGGTCCAACGCGGCGTTCATGAGGTCGCCGACCTGGTATGCCACGAAGCCGAACACGAACCCGCCGACGATCGCCGCCGCCAGCACCACCTGCGCGGGCGACGAGATCGCGCGGGCGGGACGGACGCGATCCCCGATCACGCCGCCCTTGTCGCGTCGCAGCCGCTCCAGCTGCCGACCGAACCACGCCGCATGCAGCGCGGCACAGACGAGGCCGATGCCCGCCAAGCCCATGGACGGCTGGAAGCCGACGGCGATGTGCGACGCCGGCACGGCCGCATGCACCGCGACCGCGCCGACCGCGAATGCCAGCAGCGGCACGGCCGCGAGCGCGCCGCAGGTCCAGGCGCGCGACCAGCGTCGCCGCTGCGGGGGCCGTGATCCGCCGGACGGGTCGAGCTTCGCCACCTCAGTGCGCCTCGTCCCAGTTCGGGCCGACGCCCACCTCGGCCACCAGCGGCACCGACAGCTGCGCCACGCCGGCCATCAGCCTGGGGATCTCGGACTTCACCCACTCCACCTCCGCCTCGGGCACCTCGAAGACGAGTTCGTCGTGCACCTGCATCACCATGCGCGTGCCCTTGCCCTGCTCGTCGAGCGCCTTCTGCACCGCCAGCATGGCCAGCTTGATCAGGTCGGCGGCCGTGCCCTGCATCGGCGCGTTGATGGCCTGGCGTTCGGCGCCGGCGCGCAGCGGGCCGCTGCCGGCGCGGATGTCGGGCAGCTCGATGCGGCGGCCGAACAGCGTCTCGACGTAGCCCTTCTCCGCGGCATCCGCCCGCGTCTCGTCCATGTAGCGCTTGACCCCCGCAAAGCGCGAGAAGTAGCGCTCGATGTAGCTCTTGGCGGCCTTCTGCTCGATGCCCAGCGACTGCGACAGCCCATACGCGCCCATGCCGTAGATCAGGCCGAAGTTGATCGTCTTGGCATAGCGGCGCTGCTCGTTCGTGACCTCCTCCGAGGCCAGGTTGAACACCTCCGCCGCGGTGGCGCGGTGCACGTCCATGCCGTCGTTGAATGCGCGCAGCAGGCCCGGATCCTGGCTGATGTGGGCCATCAGGCGCAGCTCGATCTGCGAATAGTCGGCCGACACGATGACGTGCCCCGGCGGCGCCACGAAGGCCTCGCGCACGCGCCGGCCTTCCGGCGTGCGGATCGGGATGTTCTGCAGGTTCGGGTCGTTGCTGGACAGGCGCCCCGTGATCGCCACCGCCTGCGCATAGTGCGTGTGCACGCGGCCGGTGTCCGGATTGACCATCTGCGGCAGCTTGTCGGTGTAGGTGCCCTTGAGCTTGGACAGCCCGCGGTGCTCCAGCAGCTTGGCCGGCAGCGGGTAGTCCAACGCCAGCTTCTCCAGCACGCCTTCGTCCGTCGACGGCGCGCCCGACGCCGTCTTCTTGGTCACCGGCAGCCCCAGCTTGCCGAACAGGATCTCGCCGATCTGCTTGGGCGAGCCGAGGTTGAACGGCTGGCCGGCGATCTCGTAGGCCTCGTTCTCGAGCGCCATCATGCGTTCGGACAGGATGCGCGACTGCTCCGCCAGCCGGGCGCTGTCGATCAGCACGCCGTGGCGCTCGACGCGCCCCAGCACCGCGCTGGTGGGCATCTCGATGGACTCGTAGACGAACTTCATGCCCGGCCGGGCGGCGATGCGCGGGTACAGCGCCTGGTGCACCTGCAGTGTCATCTCGCTGTCCTCGCCGGAGTAGTGCGCAGCGCGCTCGATGTCCACCTGCGAGAACGGGATCTGCTTGGCGCCCTTGCCGCACAGGTCCTCATAGTCGAGGCCCTTGCGGCCGAGGTGGCGGTCGGCCAGGCTGGCCAGGCCGTGCGGGCGATGCGCCTCCAGCACGTAGCTCTGGAGCAGCGTGTCGTGCTCGAAGCCCTGCACCGCGACGCCGATGTTGGCGAACACGTGGATGTCGTACTTGACGTGCTGGCCCACCTTCCTGGCGGCCGGGTTCTCCAGCCAGGGACGCAGGCGCGCGATGGCCTCGTCGAACGGCAGCTGGTCGGGTGCGCCGGCGTAGTCGTGGCGCAGCGGGACGTAGGCCCCCTTGCCGGGCTCCACCGCGAACGAGATCCCGATGATGCGGGCGCGCATCGCGTCGAGCGAGTCCGTCTCGGTGTCGAGCGCGGACAGCGGCGCCGCCTGCAGCCTGGCGATCCACGCGTCGAGCTGCTCGAAGGTGAAGATGGTCTCGTATTCGTGGGCGAGGGCCTGCACGGGGACGGCCGGCACGTCGACCTCGTCGTCGAACAGGCCGCGGTTGGCGCCGACGGGGACGGCCGGCGCGGCGGGCACGCCCAGCTGCTTCTCGATCTCGTCGCGCCAGCCGCGGAAGCCGTAGCGCTGGTAGAACTCCAGCAGGCGCGCATGGTCGACCGGCCTCAGTGCCAACGCGTCGAGCGCCGGCCAGGTCCCGACATGGTCGGTCATGTCGTGGTCGGTCACCACCGTGACGAGCTTGCGCCCCATCGGCAGCCAGTCGAGCGCGGCGCGCAGGTGCTCGCCGACCGCGCCCTTCATCGTGGGGGCCGCGGCGATCACGCCGTCCAGCGAGCCGTGTTCCTGCAACCACTTGACGGCCGTCTTCGGGCCCACCTTGTTGACGCCGGGCACGTTGTCGACGGTGTCGCCGATCAGCGCGAGGTAGTCGATGATGCGCTCGGGCGGCACGCCGAACTTGGCGAGCACGCCGGCGACGTCCAGCGTCTCGTTGCTCATCGTGTTGATCAGCGTGACGTGCTCGTCGACCAGCTGCGCCATGTCCTTGTCGCCGGTGGAGATCACCGTCTTCCAGCCGGCCCGCGTGGCCGCGCGCGCGAGCGTGCCGATCGCGTCGTCGGCCTCGATGCCCGGCACCATGATGATGGGCCAGCCCAGCATCTCGACCACGGCGTGGATGGGCTCGATCTGCAGGGCCAGGTCTTCCGGCATCGACGACCGGTTGGCCTTGTATTCGGGGTACCAGTCGTCGCGGAAGGTCTTGCCCTTGGCGTCGAAGACGCAGGCCGCGTAGTCGGCACCGATCTGCTCGCGCAGCAGCTTCATCATCGCGACCATGCCGCGGATCGCGCCGGTGGGTTCGCCGCCGGGGCCGCGCAGGTCGGGCATCGCGTGGTAGGCGCGGTAGAGGTAGCTCGAGCCGTCCACCAGGAGCAGGGTTTTCTGGGTCATGGCGCCATTGTGCCGGCTGGGGCGGACCCCTTGCCCGCACGCGCCCGGTGCCCGCGCCCGCCGTGCCGCGCTCGACAGCGACGCTTGGCCATCCGCGAAGTCCCGCCGGGGCCGAACGACTAGAATGAACGCATGACCGCCCGCCTCGCTTCGACCCTCGCCGCCGCCGCCCTGCTGGCGCTGGCCGGCACGTCCGCCTTCGCGCAGCACAACCCGAAGCCGGCCCCCGCGCCGGCGCCCGAGGCGCCCGCGCCGAAGGCGAGCGTCGATCCGGCCACGGGCACCCTGGTGGACGAGGCGCCGCCGGCGCCGAGCAAGGACGCGAAGGTGGAGCACCTGGTGTCGGAAGACTCGCAGGTGCGCATCGAGGAGACCCGCGTGCGCGGCGTCACCAGGAAGATCGTCGTGCACTCCAAGATCACGGGCGACAGCTACGAGATCCAGCCGCGCGACCCCAGCCAGGCGCCGGAGCATGACAAGGCCGCCGGCATGCGCACGTTCACGTTCGGATTCTGAGACGCTGTGAACGAGTCCGGCGCGCCCAACGCGCGCGACGCCGAGCCCGGCGCCGCCCTCCACTGAGACCCCTGATGGCTGTCTACACGGAAGTCGACGTCGACACGGCCGCCGCGCTGCTGCGCACGCTGGACGCGGGCACGCTGACCTCGATGCGCGGCTGCGCGGGCGGCATCGAGAACACCAACTACTTCGTCCACTCCGACCGGGGCGACTGGGTGCTGACGGTGTTCGAGCGCCTGGGCTTCGACCAGCTCCCGTTCTACCTCGGCCTGATGCAGCACCTGGCGCGCAAGGGCCTGCCGGTGCCCGAACCGCGCACCGACGCCACGGGCAACTTCCTGCACACGATCGCCGGCAAGCCGGCTTCGCTGGTGAACCTGCTGCCCGGCCAGAGCATCGACGCGCCGATGCTGGCGCATTGCTCGCTGCTGGGCGTCACGCTCGCGCACCTGCACGGCGCGGCGGTCGACTTCCCGCTGCAGCAGCCCAACCTGCGCGGCCTCGACTGGTGGGCGGCGACCGTGCCCGTCGTGCAGCCGCACGTGGGTCCGGCGCTCGCGCAGCGCCTCGCCGAGGAACTCGATTTCCAGCAGCGCTTCCATGCCGCAGCCAGCACGCAGTCGCTGCCCAAGGGCCCGGTGCACGCCGACCTGTTCCGCGACAACGCGCTGTTCGACGGCCCGCCCGACTCGCCCAGGCTGTCGGGCGTGTTCGATTTCTACTTCGCCGGCGTCGACCACCACGTCTTCGACCTGGCCGTGTGCGTCAACGACTGGTGCATCGACCTGGACACCGGCCGCCTGGAGCCCGAGCACGCCGAGGCGCTGCTGCGCGCATACCACCTGCATCGCCCGATGACGCCCGCCGAGCTGCGCGCGCTGCCCGGCATGCGGCGCGCGGCGGCGCTGCGCTTCTGGCTGTCGCGCCTGGCCGACTGGTACCTGCCGCGCGAGGCCGCGCTGCTCAAGCCCAAGGATCCGACGCACTTCGAGCGCGTGCTGCTCGACTGCATCGACAACCCGTGGCATCCGACACTCTGATGGCGCTTTCCCGCACGTCCGCCTCGCGGACGCCGTCGCGATGACCGGCCCGACCCCCACCATCCGCATCCGCAGCGTGCCCGCCCTGGCCGGCCTGCGCTGGATCCGCCTCGCGCTGCGCGCGTTCCGGCACCAGCCGGGCGGCTTCATGGGCATGTTCGGGCTGTACATGCTGTGCCTGCTGCTGCTGGCGATCCCGCTGTCGCTGCTGGCGCCGCTGGCCGAGGCGATCCATCTCGACCCGGGCGTCGTGAGCACGCTCACGCTGGTGGCGATGCCGCTGCTGTCGCTCGCGTTCATGCTCAGCACCGAAGCCGTCACGAACGACGTCCGCATCAGCCCGGCCCTGCTGTTCGCGCCCTTGCGCGCCTCGGCGCAGGCGCGCCGGTCGCTGCTGGCGATCGGGTTGGTCTACTTCGGCGTGTTCCTGCTGGCCTGGTTCGCCGGCAACGCGCTGGACGGCGGCGAGAGCGTCAAGTGGTTCCTCGCGAACGCGATGGCGCAGCCCGATGGCGCGAAGGCGCCCGCCACGCCCACGCCCCTGTCCGATGCGGGGCGCGGCGTGTTGCTGCTCAAGATGGCCATCGTCGCACTCGGCTCGCTCCCGCTGTGGCACGCGCCGGCGCTGGTGCAGTGGGGCCGGTATGGCGCGGCCAAGGCGATGTTCGCCAGCGTCGTGGCGATGTGGCGCACCCGCGCCGCGCTGGCCGTGTTCGGGCTGGGCTGGTTCGCGCTGTCCATGGCGGTGACCGCCGTCCTGGCCGTGCTGGCGCTCGTGCTCGGCGAATCCATTATCCTGCTGCTGGTCGCGGCGGTGCTGTACTGGGCGTTGTCGGCGCTGTTCTACGTGACGCTGTGGTTCGGCTTCAACGACACGTTCGAGTTCGCCAGGCCCGTGCCCTTGCGCACGGTCATGGCGTCCGAAGAACCGCCGGCGCCCTGAAAACCCGCGAGTCCCCCCGTGAGAGGGGCGACACGCGCAGCGGTTTCCGCTTCAATCCAGGCTCGCGCTCCGCGCGCCCTGCAACGCACACGCCCCACACGGATGAAGACCACCGAGACGATCCACAAGCTCAACCGGCTCGCCCACTCGCACGGCCCGTTGCCCACCGGGCGCGGCATGGGCTCCGGCGTGGTGGCCCTGATCCTGGGCGTCCTGTGCTTCCTGGGCGTGCTCGCCTTCCACTTCCCGCAGTACCTGTCCACGCCGGAGCTGCGCAAGTCCTACGACGTCGGCACCATCCGGCTGATCATGTACTGGGCGATGGTCGTGGCCGGCGGCATCTCGCTGTACAACATCCTGTTCGCGCGCACGCGCTGGCTCGCGGCGTCGGCGTTCTTCCTGGTCGCGGCCTCGGCGCTGCTGGGCGGCACCAAGGTGCCGGTGAACAACTTTCCCGACCACACGCCCTACATCGGCCTCGACTGGTTCATCCTCGACCTGCTGGGCTCGTCGCTGATCTTCGTGTTCATCGAGAAGCTGTTCGCGCTGCGCCGCGAGCAGCCCGTCTTCCGCGCCGAATGGCAGGTGGACATGCAGCACTTCATCGTCAACCACATGATCGTCGGCTTCATCCTGCTGGCCACGAACCTGCTGGTGCACAAGCTGTTCGGATGGGCGGCCAAGGACGGCATCCAGGCCTGGGTGCGCGACCTGCCCTACCCCGTCGCGCTGTTCCTGATCATCCTGGTGGCCGACCTGGTGCAGTACGCCACGCACCGCGCGTACCACGAGGTGCCCGCGCTGTGGCGGCTGCACGCGGTGCACCACAGCGTCAAGAGCATGGACTGGCTGGCCGGCTCGCGCCAGCACGTGCTGGAGCTGCTGATCACGCGCACGCTGGTGCTGGCGCCGATCTTCGTGCTGGGCTTCGACAAGGGCGTCATCGACACCTACATCGTGATCGTCGGCTTCCAGGCCGTGTTCAACCACGCCAACGTGAGCGTGCGGCTGGGGCCGCTGCGCTACCTCATCGTCACGCCCAACTTCCACCACTGGCACCACTCGCAGGACGACGAGGCGATCGACAGGAACTACGCCGCGCACTTCGCCTTCCTCGACTACCTGTTCGGCACGGCCGTGAAATCGGACCGCAAGTGGCCGGAGCAATACGGCGTCGTCGGCGACTACGTGCCCGACGGCTTCTGGAAGCAGGTGAAGTTCCCGTTCACCTGGAAGGGCTGACGCGGCTCAGCCTGGCGTGCCGGCCGCCACCTTGCGCGCCATCCAGATCTCGCCCAGCGACTGGCCATCGATGACGTACATGTCCGGCCGGCCGCCCTGCATCAGGAAGCCCTCGCGGCGATAGAGCGCCACGGCGGCCTCGTTGGCCGACAGCACCATCAGGTCGATCCAGCGCAGCCCCTGCGCGCCCGCCCACGCGTCCGCGTGCGCGAGCAGGCGTGACGCGAGGCCCTGCCGGCGCAGGTCGCGCCGCACGCCCATGCCCAGCTCGCAGCGATGTCCGGCGAATGGGCTGGCATGCGCGCGCAGGTCGATGTGCCCGGCGACGCGCCCCTGCAGGTCGCGCGCGATCCAGCCGCGGCGCCAGCCCGGCTCGCCGAAGGCGGCGTCGAAACCGGCGCAGAACGCATCGCGCCGGGACTGCGGCACGCCGGCCGCGGTGGGCGCCATCGGCTGGAACCAGCGCCCATCGCGGCCGTTCTCGGCCAGCTGCTCGCCCAGGTAGTCGAAGAACGCCTCGCGGTTCGCGGCGTCGACGGGCTCGATGACGAGCGCGGCCACGTCGACGGCCGCCGCGGCCACGGGCTCGTGCCCCAGCCACTGGGCCCAGGTGAGCGGCGACCAGCCGCCGCCGGGCAGCATCGGCGCCGGCGGCGGCAGGGGCGCGCGCGGACGCAGCGGGCGCTTGGGCGGCAGCGGTCGCTTGGGGTTCATCGGTGGCTGCGGCCGCATGCCCGTGGTGGGCCGTGCGCCCGCCAGCCAGGCCACCGCCCTGCCCTCGGCATCCAGGAAGGTGCCGGCCTTCAGCGCGCCCAGCCAGCGGCCGCCCGGCGCGAACACGTTCTCGCGGTCGTGGAAGGCCATCCACTCGTTGGCGACGTCGAACAGGTAGAGGCCGTCGAAGAATCCGACGAGGCGGACATGGGCGTCGAAGATCGGAGTCATGGCGGCGAGTGTCGCAGCCGTCGCGGCCCGGGGCGATCCCTTCAATCCACCGGCGTCAGCTTGGCCACCGACAGCGCCAGCCACTTCATGCCGTGGCGGCCGAAGTTGACCTGCGCGCGCGCCTCGTCGCCCGTGCCTTCCAGCGTGACGATCACGCCCTCGCCGAACTTGGTGTGGAACACCGACTGGCCCTGGCGCAGCCGGTGGCCGTTGCTGGAGGCCGTGCGGCTGTCCTGCATCGCCTGGGGCACGGGCGGGCTGCTGCTGGCCACGCGGCCGGCGCCGACCATGGAGCCCAGGCCGGAGCCGCGTTCCCACGCCTGCTTGTACTCGCGCGAATAGCCCGAGCCGAAGGCCTGGTTGCGCGGCGTGAGCCAGCGCAGGTTGGCCTCGGGCAGCTCGTCGACGAAGCGGCTCTTGACGTTGTAGCGCGTCTGGCCATGCAGCAGGCGCGTCTGCGAGAAGCTCAGGTACAGGCGCTTGCGGGCCCGCGTGATCGCCACGTACATCAGGCGGCGCTCCTCCTCCAGGCCCTCGTTGGACTGCAGCGAGTTCTCGTGCGGGAACAGCCCTTCCTCCAGCCCGGTGATGAAGACCGAGTCGAACTCCAGCCCCTTGGCCGAGTGGATGGTCATCAGCTGGATGGCGTCCTGCCCGGCCTGGGCCTGGTTGTCGCCGGCCTCCAGCGACGCGTGCGTGAGGAAGGCGGCCAGCGGCGACATGATCTCGCCGGTCTCGGCGTCGGGCGTGACGGGCGCATCCAGCACCAGGCCAGGCACGTCGCGCGACGTGCTGCGCGACGCGAGCGCGCCCGGCGACAGCTCGTCCACCGGCAGTGCCACCGCGTCGCGGCCGAAGCCCTCCTGGGTGACGAAGGCCTCGGCGGCGTTCATCAGTTCCTCCAGGTTCTCGACGCGGTCGGCGCCGTCCTTGTCGGCGCGATAGAAGTCGATCAGGCCGGTGTCGGCCAGCATGTGCTCGATGATGTCGCGCAGCGTCATGCCGCGCGTGGCGTCCTGCATGCGCTGGATGAGACCCGTGAACTGCGCCAGGTTCGTGCCGCCCTTGCCCGCGACGCTGCCCACGCTCTGGAACAGGCTGCGGCCCGTCTGGCGCGCGGAATCCTGCAGCAGCTCGATGGTGCGCGCGCCGATGCCGCGCGTCGGGAAATTGACGACGCGCAGGAAGCTCGTGTCGTCGTTCGGGTTCTCGATCAGCCGCAGGTACGACAGCGCGTGCTTGACTTCGGCCCGCTCGAAGAAGCGCAGGCCGCCGTACACGCGGTAGGGGATGCCGGCGTTGAACAGCGCCGATTCGATCACCCGCGACTGCGCGTTGCTGCGATACAGCACCGCGATCTCGGAGCGCGCCGTGCCGGCGCGATGCAGCTGCTGCGCCTCGTCGAGGAACCACTGCGCCTCGGCGAAATCGCTGGTGGACTCGAACACGCGCACCGGCTCGCCGGGGCCCTGGTCGGTGCGCAGGTTCTTGCCCAGCCGCTTCGAGTTCCGGTCGATCAGGTGGTTGGCGGCGTCCAGGATGTTGCCGAAGCTGCGGTAGTTCTGCTCCAGCTTGATGACCTTGTCGACGTGGAACTCGCGCTCGAAGTCGGCCATGTTGCCCACCAGCGCGCCGCGGAAGCCGTAGATGCTCTGGTCGTCGTCGCCCACCGCGAACACCGCGCCGTGCGGGCCCGCGAACATCTTCAGCCAGGCGTACTGCAGGCGGTTGGTGTCCTGGAACTCGTCGACCAGGATGTGCTGGAAGCGATGGCGGTAGTGCTCGCGCAGGGCCTCGTTGTCGCGCATCAGCTCGAAGGCGCGCAGCATCAGCTCGGCGAAGTCGACCACCCCTTCGCGGTTGCACTGGTCCTCGTAGGCCTGGTAGATCTCGACCATCTTCTGCGTCTGGCCGTCGTGGATCTCGACGTCCTTCGGGCGCAGGCCGTCCTCCTTCGCGCCGGCGATGAACCATGTCACCTGCTTGGGCACGAAGCGCTCCTCGTCGAGCTGCATCGCCTTGATGATGCGCTTGACGGCCGACAGCTGGTCGGACGAATCCAGGATCTGGAAGCCCTGCGGCAGGCCGGCCAGCTTCCAGTGCGCGCGCAGGAAGCGGTTGCACAGGCCGTGGAAGGTGCCGATCCACATGCCGCGCACGTTGATGGGCAGCATCGCGGACAGCCGGCCCAGCATCTCCTTGGACGCCTTGTTGGTGAACGTGACCGCCATCAGGCCGCCGGGCGACACCTGGCCCGTCTGCAGCAGCCAGGCGATGCGGGTGGTGAGTACGCGCGTCTTGCCCGAACCGGCGCCGGCCAGGATGAGCGCGGGCCGCGCGGGCAGCGTCACCGCGGCCAGTTGCTCGGCGTTGAGGCCACGGAGCAACCGATCGGGGCCCGGGGCTTCGTGATCGGCGTCAGAATGCTGGATATGCATCCACCCATTTTAGGTTCTGTCGTGCATCGCGCCCGCCTTGCCCTGATATCCGCCGGGCTGCTGGCAGCCACGCTCGCCGTGGCTGCGCCCAAGCCGCCGCCAGGCGTCGCGCAGAACTGCCCCGCCCGGGCCACCCTGCTCGTGGAGCATTTCGTCGGCGCCGATTGCCTCGCCTGCTGGCAGGTGGCGCCCCCGGGCCTCGGGGCGATGCCCGTCGCCGCCCGCGAATGGAGCCTGGACTGGATCGCGCCCGCCGCCGACGACGCCGCCATGGCCGCGGCCGCCCTGCCCGAGGCCGCCGAACGGCTGGCGCGCGTGAACGCGGAGCTGCCCGCCCGGATGGCCAGCGGGCCGGCGGCGTTCGACAGCGTCACGGCCCTGGCGCGGCCGTCGCCCCGGCGGCGCTTCTACGTCCACTCCAGCCTGCCGCACAACGGCTACATGGGCGTGCAGATGCACGCGACGGGCGCGTGGCCCGCCGGGAGCACCGGCTGGCTCGCGCTCGTCGAGCTGATCGAGCCGGGCGTGCGCGACACGCAGCTGCCGCGCCGCCTGGTGCGCGTGCTGGTGGGCCCGCTGAAGCTGCCGGCCGGCCCCGGCGCGAGGAATGCCGTCGCACCGCTGTACGGCCTGCGCTGGCCGGAGAACGCCCACGCCGAGAACCTCGTGGCCACCGCGTGGGTGGAGGACGGCGCAGGCCGCATCACCCAGGTCGCCACCGATCGCTGCGCCGATCCGAAGTAACGAGAGAGCGTCATGGAAATCTTCGACTACGACAACATCCTGCTGCTGCCGCGCAAGTGCGTGGTCGACAGCCGCAGCGAGTGCGACACCGGGGTGGAGTTCGGCCCGCACCGCTTCAAGCTGCCGGTGGTGCCCGCCAACATGAAGACGGTGCTCGACGAGCCGATCGCCGAATTCCTCGCGAGCAACGGCTACTTCTACGTCATGCACCGGTTCGACCTCGACACCGTGGCCTTCGCGAAATCCATGCGCGACAAGGGCCTGGTGGTGTCGATCAGCGCCGGCGTCAAGCCCGAGGACCACGCGGTGATCGAGCGCCTCGCATCCACCGGCGTGGGCGCCGACTACATCACCATCGACATCGCGCACGGCCACGCCGAGAGCGTGAAGCGGATGATCGCCCACATCAAGAAGACGCTGCCGCAGGCCTTCGTCATCGCCGGCAACGTGGGCACGCCCGAGGCGGTGATCGACCTCGAGAACTGGGGCGCCGACGCCACCAAGATCGGCGTGGGGCCCGGCAAGGTCTGCATCACGCGGCTGAAGACGGGCTTCGGCACCGGCGGCTGGCAGCTGTCCGCGCTCAAGTGGTGCGCGCGCGTGGCCACCAGGCCCATCATCGCGGACGGCGGCATCCGCCACAACGGCGACATCGCCAAGAGCCTGCGCTTCGGCGCGACGATGGTGATGATCGGCTCGCTGTTCGCCGGCCACGAGGACAGCCCGGGCCAGACGGTGGAGGTCGACGGCAAGCTGTACAAGGAGTACTACGGCAGCGCGTCCGACTTCAACAAGGGCGAGTACCGCCACGTGGAGGGCAAGCGCATCCTCGAGCCGATCAAGGGCCGCCTGTCCGACACGCTGCGCGAGATGCAGGAAGACCTGCAGAGCTCGATCTCCTATGCCGGCGGCCGCTGTGCCGCCGACATCCGCAAGGTGAACTACGTCGTCCTGGGCGGCGAGAACGCCGGCGAGCACCTGTTCATGTGACGGCGGCCGCCCGCCGCCGCGATTCGAGGGGGCATCGGGCGAGACCCTGATGAGCGAGGGCCCGGCGCCGAACTAGCATCGACCACCCGCCACTCGACCCGGATCGCCCATGAGCGAGATCGCCGACACCAACCGCTTCGCCCCACCCAAGGCCCAGCTCGCCGACCCGGAGATGGACAACGGCCTCGTCCTTGCCGGGCGCGGCCTGCGGCTGGTGGCCGTCATCGTCGACGCCATCATCGTGTCGCTGATCCAGTGGCCGATCTTCTTCGCACTCGGCGGCAGCTTCATGCTGGGCATGGATCCGCAGACGATGCAGGATCCGTTCGCCCTCATGGGCCGCATGTTCGCGGCGATGGCGCCCGGCTGGGTGATCGCCGCCGGCATCCAGATGTGGTGCCTGCACGCCTACGGCGGCACGCTCGCCAAGAAGATCATGGGGCTGCGCATCGTCCGCACCGACGGCAGCCGCGCCAGCTTCTCGCGCCTGTTCTGGCTGCGCGGCGGCGCGGCCGTGGTGCCGCTGCTGATCCCGCTGCTGAACATCTTCTGGTGGCTGCTCGACCCGCTGATGATCTTCCGCGATTCGCGCCAGTGCCTGCACGACCAGATCGCCGACACGATCGTCGTCACCGCCGCGTCGTCGATGGGCGCCAGCCTCGAGGCCTCGCGCCAGCGCTGACCTGCGCGCCCCCGGGTCGACCGTCCGGCGTCCGGGTGCGTGACTTCGTTCACTCCCCCTTCGGAGGGATCCGCAGGCCGATTCGCCCGGCCGCGCGGTACCATGCGCGCCAGCACGCCAGCCGCGCGACGACGCGGCAGCGAACCAGAAGGTCGATGGAAGAGGGAGACGGACGATGTCCGGGGCGATTGAACAGAACCGCTTCGCGCCGCCGCGGGCGCAGGTCGGGGATTCGGCCGACTCGCAGGCCTGGATGGTCGACGCCGGGCGCGGCGAGCGCTTCCTCGCTGCGCTGATCGACGGCCTGGTGCCGACGATCGCCATCATCGGCATCCTGGTGGCCGTGGCCCTGCCCGCCTACGAGAACTACCGGCAGCAGCACGTGCCCGGCATCGAGCCGCCGCCGCTGGGCAGCGGGCAGCACATGACGACCGGCTGGGCCTGGCTGGGCCTGCTTGCGCTGGTCGGCTACCTGGTCTACAGCGCCGCGCTCGTCTACCTGTACGGCCAGACCTTCGGCAAGCGCGCGATGGGCATCCGCGTGGTTCGCATGGACGGCACCCGGGTGGATTTCAGCCGCTTCGTCTTCCTGCGCTGGCTGCCGGTGGCGGTGCTGGGCTGCATCCCGTTCGTGGGCTGGATCGTCACGCTCCTGGTCGATCCGCTGCTGATCCTGCGCGAATCGCGCCAGTGCCTGCACGACGACTTCGCCAACACCCGCGTGGTCACCGCGGCGTCGTCGACGGAGGCCACGCTGCGCGGCGACCCGAAGTACGCCGCAGCGAACCTGCGCACGATCAGCTTCTGAGACATGACGAAGGCCGAGGCTTCTTGAAGCTCGACACCAGGCTCCTGGCCGAGACGCCCGAGGGCATCGCCATCCTGCTGCGCCCGGCAGGCGCGGTGGCGCGCGGCCTCGCCTACTCGCTGGACTTCGCGATCCGCTTCGCCGTCGGGGTCGTCGCCGCGGTATTCCTGGCCCGCGTCCAGGGCATGGGCATGGGCCTGTGGCTGGTGCTGATGTTCGCCGTGGAATGGATCTATCCGATCGTGTTCGAGCTGCTGCCCGGCGCCGCGACGCCCGGCAAGCGCGCGATGGGGCTGCTCGTGATGATGGATACCGGCCTGCCGGTCACGCCCTCGGCGTCGGTCACCCGCAACCTGCTGCGCGCGGCCGACTTCATGCCCTTCCTGTTCGCGTTCGGCCTCCTGTCCATGCTGCTGCGCCGCGATTTCAAGCGCCTGGGCGACATCGTCGCCGGCACCGTCGTCGTGCACGCCGAGCAGGTGCGCCTGGCCGGCGCGCTGCCCGAGGCCGAGCCGCTGGCGCCGCGCATCCCGCTGACGCGCCCGCAGCAGGTCGCCCTGCTGCACCTGGCCGGACGCGCGCGCCGGCTCACGTCCGAGCGCCTCGACGAGCTCGCCGCATTGGCCGAGAACGCGCTGCCGCCGCCCGACTACGCGCCGGGCGGCACGTCGCCCGCGCCGATCCGCCCGGGCCCGCGCCTGGTCGCCGTCGCGCAGTGGTTGATGGGACAACGCTGACGACATGTCGACTCCCACGCGCATTTCATCCGCCGTCCCCCGACGGGACGGCCAGGGCCTGCGGGCAGGCGGGCCGCCATGGCCATGACCCCGCGCCAGTTCGAAGCCCGCTACGAGCCCGCCTGGGTGGAGCTCGAGCGCGGCCTCAACGCGCTCGACGCCGGGCGCAAGGGTCGCCGCAAGGCCGGGCCGTTCCCGACGAGCGGCACCGAGGTGCCCGGCGCCGCGCGCGTCGCGCAGCTGTACCGCCAGTGCTGCGAGCACCTGGCGCTGGCGCGCGAGCGGGCCTATCCCGTGCACCTGGTGGCGCGCCTGGAGACGCTCACGGCGCGCGCCCACCAGCGCATCTACCGGCGCCACGACCTCGGCCTGGGCGCGTTCCGCCAGCTCGTGCTGTACCGCGCGCCCGCCGCGGTGCGCGCGCTGCGCTGGCACCTGCTGGTGTCCACGCTCGTGTTCGTGCTGCCCGTCATCGTGGTGGGCATCGCGACCTGGATCGACCCGCACTTCGTGCTGACCGTCGTCGACGCCAGGCAGGTGCACGAGTTCGACGGCATGTACGGCCAGCAGGCCGAGCACCTGGGACGCACGTCCGGCGATGACTGGCGGATGTTCGGCTTCTACATCATGAACAACGTCGGCATCTCGTTCCGCTGCTTCGCCGCCGGCCTGATCCTGGGCGTGGGCAGCCTGTTCATGGTGGGCTTCAACGGCCTCCTGCTGGGGGCGGTGGCCGGCTTCCTCGTCACCCGTGGCGATTCCGAGCGCTTCTTCTCGTTCGTCGTCACGCACTCCGCGTTCGAGCTCACGGCCATCGTCCTGTCCGGCGCCGCCGGCCTCAAGCTGGGCCACGCGATGCTGGCGCCCGGGCGCCTCACGCGCACGCAGGCGCTCATGCGCGCGGCGCGCGAGACGTCGCCCGTGGTGTTCTGCTTCACCGTCATGCTGTTCGTGGCCGCGGCGATCGAGGCCTTCTGGTCCTCGGCGGCCTGGGTGGCTCCGGCCGTCAAGTACGCGGTCGGCGGCTGCTGCTGGGCGCTCGTCCTGGCCTACCTGGCGCTGCAGGGCAAGGGCCACGACGCCGCGCTGCTGGAGGCCCGCGCCGCATGAAGGCCGAACAGCTCCAGCTCGCGCTGCGGCCGCGGCCCGCCTACGAGGCGGTCGACCTCGGCGTGGAGATGACCCAGCGCAGCGGCCGCTCGCTGCTGCGCGCCTACCTGCCGTTCGCCCTCCTGCTGCTGGTGGCCTGCGGCGCGACGATCGAGATCGCGCGCTGGCTGCCGTCGCTGCTGCTGTGGTGGTGCCTGCCCTGGCTGGACCGCACGCTGCTGGACATCTATGCACGCCAGGCGTTCGGCGACACGACGACGTTCGCGGACGCCTGGGAGGCGCGCCGGCGCGCGCCATGGCCCCCGATGCTGGGCTGGCTGACGCTCTGGCGGCTGTCGTGGTGGCGCGCCTATTCGATGCCCGTGGGCCAGCTCGAGGGGCAGACGGGTTCGGCGCGGCGCCAGCGCGTCAAGGCCATCCTGCGTGCCCACCGCGGGGCCGCCGCGATGATGCAGGGCACGTTCAGCACCATCGTCCTGTGCCTGGCCGCGGGCCTGGTGGCGCTGATTCCCTGGATGACGCCCGGCCTGCATCCGTTCGGCGACATCGAGTGGCTGGGCGACGACAGCACCGCCACCCAGCTGCTGCTGTACCTCGCGTACGCCGGCGCCGTCCTCTTCATCGAGCCGTTCTTCGTCGCCGCGGGCTTCGCGATGTACCTCAATCGCCGCGTCGAACTCGAGGCGTGGGATGTCGAACAGGATTTGCGCCA
>JBJMWE010000274.1:0-3887 GCA_045810285.1 Vitreoscilla sp.
CAGGCCCATGCCGACGAGGTTGCGCAGCGCCTGGTCCATCGTCAGCGTGCTGCCGGCCAGCGTGCCGTCGGCCAGGCGCACGCCGCCCAGGCACTTGGTGACGCGGTGGCTGCCGAGGTTGTAGTCGCCATCGGGCATGCCCGCCGCGGCCGTCGAATCGGTGACGCAGTAAAGGCAGGGAATCGCGCGCAACGCGGCGCGGATCGCGCCCGGATGCACGTGCAGCAGGTCGGGGATGATCTCGGCGAACTCGGCGTGCGCCAGCGCCGCGCCGGCGATGCCGGGTTCGCGGTGGTGGAACTTGCTCATCGCGTTGAACAGGTGCGTGAAGCCGGTGGCGCCGCGCTGCAGGGCGGCCACGCCGTCCTCGTAGGTGCCGGCCGAGTGGCCGATCTGCACGTGGAAGCCGGCCGCGCGCAGCGGCGCGATGAGGTCGAGGTTGCCGGGCAGCTCGGGCGCCATCGTGATCAGGCGGATCGGCGCGATGGCATGCAGCGCCTTGATCTCGTCGACCGACGCGGGACGCGCGTAGTCGGGCTGCGCGCCGAGCGCGCCCGGGTTGATGTACGGGCCCTCGAGGTGCACGCCCAGCACGTGGGCGCCACCGCGGCGGTGCGTGCGGCAGGCGTCGGCCAGCGCGGCCATCGCCTGGTTGATGTCGGACATCGGCGCCGTCATCGTGGTGGCCAGCATCGACGTGGTGCCGTGGCGCGCGTGGATGCGCGCGATCTCGGCGACGGCGTTGCCGCCTTCCATGGTGTCGAAGCCGCCGCCGCCGTGCACGTGCAGGTCGATGAAGCCCGGCAGGATCAGCGGCTCGCCCGACAGGCGGGCCTGGCCTTCGCTGATCGGCGCGCCCTGGATGCCGGCGACGCGGCCGTCGACGATGCTGAGCGTGCCGCGGATGAAGCCCTGAGGCGTCAGCACATGGCCGGTGAGCTGCCTGCGCGAAACGCTCATCGGAGCCCCTCCCGCGTGCTGGACGTCGCTTCGTCGCCCGCGGCGACCGCGGGCCGGCCCGGGGCGGGCCGGCGCTCGCCCCGCAAGCAGGTTGACACCGGATTCTTCATGCGACCGCTTCCTTCAACTGCAGCCGCACCAGCCGGTGCGCGCCATCCACCGCGTCGCCGGAGGCCTCGACGATGCGGGCGCGCAGCGCCGGCGCCAGTTGCGCGGTCATGCGCAGGCCGATGCTGCCCAGCAGCACGATGGGCAACTGCAGCCCGGGGTCGAGCGCGAGCGCCATGTCCTCGATCTCCTGTCCGATTTCCCGCACCAGCGACTGCGCCGCGGCGTCGGTGTCCGCGCAGTCGAACACCAGGGGTGCGAGCTGGGCGTATTCATGCTGGCCGGCGGTGGAGCACCACTCCAGCAGCGCGTCGCGGCGGTCGCTCACCTGGCGCCAGACCGCCTGTGCGAGCGTGCCGGCGGGGGCGCGGCCATCCAGCGCGCGGTGCGCGATCTGCATGGCGCGGAGGCCCAGCCACGCGCCCGAGCCCTCGTCGCCGACCGGGAAGCCCCAGCCGCTGACCGCCACGCGGCGGCCGTCGGCGTGCAGCGCCTCGCCCACCGCGCCGGTGCCCACCGCGATGATCGCGCCCGGCCGGCCGGCGTGGGCGCCCATCAGGGCGGTGCGCGAATCCGTCTCCAGCACGATCAGAGCGTACTCGGGCGCCGCGCGGAAGAACGCGGCAGCCAGGTGCGGCGCCACCGCGCCCGCCAGGCCCAGGCCCAGCACGCAGTGGCTGGGCGCCGGCACGGCCAGCCCCGCCGACGCGAACGCGCGCTCGACCGCAAGCCCGATGTGCCGCCACGCCTGGTCGATGCCCTGGGCCAGCGCGGAGGGGCCGGATTCGCCGTGGCCGACGAGGGCGCCGGCGTTCGTCCAGACACGCACGCGGGTGCCCGTGCCGCCCCCGTCCACGCCGAGGGCGTAACGGATGTCGGCCTGTTCGAAGGCGGGGTGATAGCAGGTGTGGCTCATAAGTGTGATACCACTATAGTACCATGACAGACCGCTGTCAACGTGCGCTCGACGGTGCAAGGCGCCCGCGCCCAAGGCCTGTTTCACTCGTGGATCATAGGCAGTAACCCGTACATGGTTGGCCAACGAGGCGTCGAGGCGGCTAAACCAGTCGTAATACCAATTACGTCCAGGGGTGGAGGTGGCGCGCCTCAGTCTCCGCCCGGTTCGCGCGCCAGGGGGTGACGGACGGCGAACATGCCCCAGCCCTGCATCGTCATCACGTCCTCGCCCTGCTGGTTGAACACGCGCCAGCGCGACAGCACGAGGCCCACGTGCGGCTTGCTCTTCATCACGCGGGATTCCAGCACCGTCATCTCCGCCGAGAGGGTGTCGCCCGGATAGACCGGCTTGAGCCAGCGAAGTTCGTCGATGCCGGGCGATCCTAGGCCGGCCGAATCATTGAGGTAGGCGTCGCACATCAGGCGCATCGTCATCGCGCAGGTGTGCCAGCCGCTGGCCGACAGGCGCTTGAACAGCGATGCCTCGGCCGCGGCGTCGTCGAGGTGGAAGGGCTGCGGGTCGAACTGCGCGGCGAACGCGAGCGTCTCGTCGCGCGTGACCGTCCTGCTGCCCAGCGGGATCACCCGGCCGGCGGGGAAATCCTCCCAGTAGAAGCGCTTGGCGGGGATGGTGGTGCTGTGCATGGCGTCGAAAAGTCCGTTCGGTTGCGAACGAGGATAGCGCTCGCCGCCCGCCGCGCGCTCGTCGCGGCCATGGCCCCACCCCTGCCCGGCCGCGCGCGTCGCACGAGCCCGAGCCGCGCTACGGCGCCGACGCTGCGGGCGGCGTGCTTTCCCACGCCGGACGGATCAGGCCGGCCAGCAGCTCGAAGCGCGTGTACGGCCGCGCGCGGCCCGACAGCTTCAGCGAGATCGACACCACCAGGCTGTGCGTGCGCGACGGCGGGGCGCTGGTGGGCAGCAGCGCCAGCCAGGCCACGATCAGCAGCGGCAGCCACCACGGCGCCCGCACCGCCCCGGGGTGGGCGAGGTAGTCGGCCAGCGTCCAGCCCGACGCGGCCACGCCGAGCGCCATGCCGGCCAGCGCCTCGCTCCAGGAGTGGGCGCCCAGGCTCACGCGCGAGCAGGTGATCAGCGCCGCCAGCACCACGCCCACCGCCACGCCGCGGCGCCCCGCGACGATCGCCCCGAGCACCGGCAGGATCGACCAGGCGTACATCGAGTGGCCCGAGAAGCCCGTGAAGTCGATCGCCGCGATGCCGTAGCCGAAGCCCAGGAACGCGATCTTGCTGGCGGTGGTGACGGCCGTCGCGGCCGTGATGCCCGCCACCCAGCGCAGGGCCGAGCGGCGCGCCGGATGGTCGTGCGCGTGCGCGTTGCCCTCGGCGACGCGTCCGCGCGCGCCCGCGGGACGCGCGAGCGCGAGCCAGAGCGCGCCCGCGAGGAAGGCCGGCAACAGGATCTGGGCCTCGCCCAGCCGGGTGACGGCGAGCCAGAACAGCGAATGGATAGCGGGTCCGCCCGTCATGGGTCTTTGGTCGATGGCTGCGAGTTGCGGAAGACCGCGATGCTAGCCGCCCCCCGTGTGGCCAATGTGAGGCGGTGCTGACCGGTGCCGCCCGGCCTCGTCCGAACCATGTGTCATCCTGCGCGAAGTCGCAGGATCCACGCCTGCCAAGGACGTCGGACCCGGACGGGGTGGATCCCTGCGACTGCGCGCAGGACGACAGGTCCCGTGCGCCCGGCGCGAAGGCCGGCGACGTGTGGCCAGGTGAGGCGGGGTCGACCGGTGCGTAAGGCGGAGCTGACCGGTGCCGCCCGGCCTCGTCCGAACCATGTGTCATCCTGCGCGAAGTCGCAGGATCCACGCCTGCCAAGGACGTCGGACCCGGACGGGGTGG
>JBJMWE010000275.1:0-3674 GCA_045810285.1 Vitreoscilla sp.
CACCGGAGCCAATGATTATAGCGCGCTTTTTCAGTTGGGGGCCGAGGCCGCCTGGGACGTCGCCTTGGCGATACGTTCGTCGTTGAGCTTGACCTTGTAGCGCGCCTTCAGCGAGTCGTACACGGCCTGGGCCTCGGCGTCCTCATAGGCGTAGGTGGCGGCGTCCTTCCATTGCGCATCGGGCGCGTGCGTGGAGGATTTCAGCACGCGGACGGCCGCGTAGCCGCCGTCCGCCAGCGGCACGCCGACGACGTTCGGCCCCTTGGCGAGGTCGACCTTCAGCGCGGCCAGCGTCACTTCCCTGGGCACGGCGCCGCTGCGGTCCGAACGGCCGACGGTGGCCGCCTGGCCCAGCACCAGCGCGGCGTCCTTCTTCGCCTCGGCGACGCGGGCCTCGCCGTCCTTCGTCGCGGCCGCGGTGGCCTCGGCCTTGCGCACCGCGTCGAGGACCTGTTCGCGCACCTCGGCCAGCGGACGCGTGCGCTGCGGCAGGTACTCCACCACGTGCGCGGCGACGAGCTGGCTCGGGCCGGCCTCGATCGCCTCGGTGTTGTGCTTGCCCTTGATCGAATCGCTCGCGAAGATCGCCGCCAGCAGCTTGGGCGAGGCCAGCGGGCCCAGCGCCGGATCCGGCTTGCGCGTCACGGTGGCCGTCTGCTTGGTCAGCTGGAAGGCCTTGGCGGCGGGATCGAGGCTGTCGGGCTGCTCGTAGACGGTGTTGGTGAACTTCTCGGCGTCGCTCGCGAACAGCTTCTGCGCTTCCTGCTGCTTGAGCAGGTCCTCGATCTGGCCCTTGACCTCTTCGAACGGCTTGATGCTGCCGCCGCGCACGCCGGTGACCTTGATGATCTGGAAGCCGCTGTCGATGCGGATGATGTCGCTGATGTCGCCCTGCTTCATCTTGAACAGCGCGTCGTCGAGCGCCGGCAGGCCCAGTGCGCCCTTGCGCATGAAGTCGAGGTCGCCGCCTTCGAGCGGGCCGCCGTCCTGCGGTATCTTCTTGGCGATGTCGGAGAACGCGGCGGGATTCTTGCGCACCTCTGCGAGCTCGGCGTCGGCCAGCGCCTTGGCCTTGGCGACGTCGGCCGGCGACGCGTTCGGCGCGACCTTGGCCAGGATGTAGCTGGCGCTGCGCTCCTCGGGCGTGGTGTAGCGCGCCGAGTTGTTCTTGTAGTACTCCTGCACCAGCGTCGGATCGGCCTTGACCTGCGCCGCCAGCGCGGTCGGATCCAGCACCAGGTAGTCGATCTTCGCCTGCTCGGGCGCGAAGAAATCGGCGGCGTGCGCCTTGTAGTAGGCCTCGACCTGCGCATCCGTCGGCTGGATCTTCGCGGCGTAGTCCTTGGCGTCGAAGCGCTGCCACTGGATGTCGCGCTGGTCGAACCAGGCATCGGTGGACGGCTTGAGCGACGACGCCGGCAGGAAGCCGCTGGAAGCCACGCCTTCCAGCGCCTGGTTGCGCGTCAGGCCCTGGGCGATGGTGTCGTACAGCTGGTTGCCGGTGAGGTTGCGCTGCGCGAGGTAGGCGTCGCGCTGGTCCTTCGACATCGCGCGCAGCGGCGCGAACTGCGGGTTCGTCTGGTACTCGCGCATGATGCGGTCATCGCTGACCGTCAGGCGCTCGTGCACCACGGCGGCCTGCATCACGCGGTCGCGCACGATCGAGTCGAGGGAGGCGCGCTGCGCCTCGGGCGAGTCGAGCTGCTTCAGGTCGGCCTGCGGGTTGCGCTGGCGGGCCGCATCGACTTCCTTGCGGTGCTGGATGTCCCATTCGGCTCGCGTGATGTCCTTGCCATCGACCGAAGCCACGGCGACCGTGCCCTCGCCGGATTGGAGGTAGCTCGTGATGCCGAAGAATCCGAACGTGGGGATGATCAGGACGCCGAGTGCGATCTGCAGGAGTCGGTTGTGCGACCGGACGAAATCAAACATGGAAAGCCTCTTGGAACGGAACGAGGATCGCTATCGCAAAAAACGACAAAGGCGAACTCGTATGCCGGAGTTCGCCTGGTTCGACCGGAAAAAGGGAATCGATCGAGGGGTGGTGGGTGCTGACGGGCTCGAACCGCCGACCTACGCCGTGTAAGGGCGCTGCTCTACCAACTGAGCTAAGCACCCGCTTCGAAACCAGGGTGCGGCACGCCGCCTCGGTGCGGGCGGCGGGGCACCCGGCTGTCAGTTGACCGCGTCCTTCAGGCCCTTGCCGGGACGGAACTTGGGCACTTTGGCCGACTTGATCTTGATGGGTTCCTTGGTGCGCGGATTGCGGCCGATGCGCGCGGCGCGCTTGGTCACGGCGAAGGTGCCGAACCCGACGATCGACACGCTGCCACCCTTCTTCAAGGTGGTCTTCACGCCACCGATGACCGCCTCCAGCGCGCGGGTTGCCGCGGCCTTGGAGATGTCGGCCTGGCGGGCGATGTGTTCGATCAATTCAGACTTGTTCACGAAGGAACCCCCTCTCGGAAATACGCTGGCGATTGTTTGATGGAGCGGTCGCTCCGGACCGCGGCGGACCGCCATCTGCAACGGCGACCTGCCTTGAAAAAATCGAGGCCTTGCGGCCACGGATGATTACAGACCTTGTGGCCTGACAGTGTCAAGCGAGAGGCGGATTGTATGGCGATTCGTTACACAAGCTTGCGCTGCCGCCGGGAGTGCGATCAGCGCAAACCCTGATCGCGAGCGGCCTCATTTGGCTTTCGCGCGGATCTCCGGTATCGCCTTCTGGAGGTAGTAGACCATCGACCAGATCGTCAGCACCGCCGCAATGACGAGCAGCCCGGTGCCCCACAGATGCGTGTCGACCAGCCCGAACAGGCGGCCGTCGAACAGCAGGAACGGGATGGCCACCATCTGCATCGTCGTCTTCCACTTGCCGAGCATGTGCACCGCCACGCTCTTGGATGCACCGATCTGGGCCATCCATTCGCGCAGCGACGAGATGGCGATCTCGCGGCCGATGATGACGAGTGCCAGCAGCGCGTTGCAGCGTTGCAGGTGCACCAGCACCAGCAGCGACGCGCAGACGAGGAACTTGTCGGCCACCGGGTCGAGGAAGGCGCCGAACGCCGAGGTCTGGTCGAGCTTGCGCGCCAGGTAGCCATCGAGCCAGTCCGTCAGCGCGGTCAGCACGAACAGCACCGTGGCGATCAGGTTGCGCATCGGATCGTCGATCGGCAGGTAGAACACGCCGACGATCAGCGGGATCGCGACGATGCGCGCCCAGGTCAGAAGGGTCGGGATCGTGAAGAACATCGGGGCATTCTGCCTTGCTATGCGTGACACGCGGATGCGGGTGTCCGCAATCTCACTGGTCGAGATCCTTGGGCTTGAAGTGCCGTTCGTCGTTGAACAGGAACACCTGCATGAACTTCCACGGCCTGGGCACCTGCGATGCATCGCCGAACGGCGCCGAGCGCCTGACGGCGTCGATGGCGATCTGGATGGTGTCGGTGGCCTGCGTGGGCGTGCGCACGACGCTGATGTGGCGGATGCTGCCGTCGGCGTTGACCTCCACCTCCAGGATGGGAATGGCCAGCAGGATGTCCGGCGCCCGCGTGAGGTAGGTGATCTTCGGGTTGGCCGCCACCAGGCGCAGCGCGATCTGGCGCTTGTATTCGTCGGCCGTGCGCGCGGGACGCGCGTAGGGCGCGGGCGCCGGCACGGGCGCG
>JBJMWE010000276.1:0-2254 GCA_045810285.1 Vitreoscilla sp.
AGCTTCCTCGCGCTCGTGTCGGCCTACAACGACCTCGACGACAAGACGCTGGATGCGCTGTTCGACGCGCGGGTCGACAAGCCCGCCGGCCGCAAGGAACTCGCCGCGGTGCTGGGTCGCGCGGCGGCCGGCAGGGCGGGTTAGCCAGGGCACCTGTTCAGACCAAATCCGCGGGCGGCACCTGGCGTGAACAGGCTCTCGGGCGGCTGCCAGGCGGCATGCCGGGACGCCGGCGAACGGCGGGTCGCGACCGCCTGCGAAGGCGCGCACATCAGTCGGTCAATCGCCCGCGCGCCCCGCTTCGCCGTTGCGCCACACCCGCGCCAAGCTCAGCTGCAGCACGCGCGCATCGCTGCTCGCGCGGTGCCGGCGCAACTGCAGGTTGCGCTCGACCACGGTGCGCGCCGCGTCGAAGCGCTCCACGGCGTTCTCGCTCATGAGCTCGCGCAGGTGGCGCAGCCGGAAGGTGGGCACCGACTCGGCCGTGTCGAACAGGCGCGCGAGCCAGGCGTAGTCGTGCGCCCAGTTGTCGCAGTAGACGGTGCGTCCGTCCAGCCGGTGGTTGAGCTCGTGCGCCACCTCGTGCACGCTGCGGCCGTGGCGCTGCAGCAGCGTGCGCGAGATGCCGTGCACGCGCTCGGCGTCGCCGTCCCAGTGCGTCCAGCCTTGGTCGGGCGCGATCAGGGAGCAGTAGGCACTGCCGTCGGGCAGCACGAAGCCGATCTCGATGGGATAGCTGCCGCGGCCGAAGCCGGACGCCTCGATGTCGAGCACGCACGGCAGCGTCGCGTGTGCGGGTTCGCTGATCAGGGTGGCGGGCTCGGCGGGGAAGGCCATGGCGATGGGGCGTGCCACGATACGGGCAAGACGCGCTCCTCCAGCAATCATCGGACGATACCGGAACGGATCAAGCCTGTCCCGCGCGTGACAGGGCGGATCGGGGCTCGCACTATGGCGGCGGAGCGGCGCGCGAAGTAGGCTGGATGCCGCGCACTCGCTGCGGTGCAGCAACGGAGGGCGGACGCCGATGTCCGCGCACGAAGGAAAACGATGATGTCATCCGAAGCGCATCCCCGCACGTCGCCGATCGACGTGTCGCTGGTCGACACCAACGGCGGCGAGGTGCCCGCCGACCGCCCGCACTTCGCCTCCTGGCCGCGCCGCCTGCCCCGCACGGTGACGCCGCCCGAGACCTCGCTGTGGCACAACCTGGAGGTGGCCGCGACGCGCTATCCGGCCAAGGCCGCGACGCTGTTCTTCGGCCGCGCCAAGACGTTCGCCGCGCTGCGCGCCGAAGCCGAGGCGATCGCCGGCTGGCTGCAGGCGCAGGGCGTCCAGCGCGGCGATCGCGTCGCGCTGTTCATGCAGAACTGCCCGCAATACCTGGTGGCCTACCATGCCATCCTGCGCGCCGATGCCGTCGTGGTGCCGGTCAACGCGATGAACAAGGTCGAGGAGTTCGGCCACTACATCGTCGATCCCGGCACCAAGGTCGTGGTCTGCGGCGCCGAACTGGCGGGCATCGTGGCCGGCGCGAACGCGGCGCTGCCGCCGACGCAGCGCGTCGCGCGCGTGCTCGCGGCGCGCTACGCCGACGAGCTGCCCGACATGCTCGAGGACGACTTCGCCCCGTCGCCGGCGATGCGCGACTGGCTGCTGGCCGACCCGGCCCTGCCGCCCGGCACCGTGCGCTGGCGCGACGCGCTGGCCGAAGGCCACGTGCCCGGCCCGACGGTCAACGGCCCCGACGACCTCGCGCTGCTGCCCTATACCTCGGGCACCACCGGCCTGCCCAAGGGCTGCATGCACACGCACCGCACGCTCATGGCCAACGTGGTGGGCGGCGCCGAGTGGGGCTCGGGCAGCGCCGAGAGTGTCGTGCTGGGCGTGGTGCCGATGTTCCACATCACCGGCATGCTGTATGGCGTGATCTCGCCAATGTTCGGCGGCGCCACCGTGGTGATCATGCCGCGCTGGGATCGCGAACTGGCCGGACGCCTGATCTCGCGCCACAAGGTGTCGCACTGGACCTGCATCCCCACGATGATCATCGACCTGTTCGCGAGCCCAAACTACCGCAGCTTCGACCTGTCCAGCCTGCGCTGGCTGTCGGGCGGCGGCGCGGCGATGCCCCAGGCCGTGGCGCAGCGGCTGCTCGACGAATTCGGCCTGACCTTCGCGGAAGGCTACGGCCTGACCGAGACCGCCGCGCCCACGCATGCCAACCCGCCCGAGCGCGCCAAGCTGCAGTGTC
>JBJMWE010000277.1:0-9324 GCA_045810285.1 Vitreoscilla sp.
CGGCACCGAGCGCTCGATGGCCGAGCGCAGCGGGCCGAGGTTGTCGGGCAGGTCCTCCGCGCGCAGCGTCGTCTTGGCGGCCATCATGCCGCAGCCGATGTCCACGCCCACCGCGGCCGGGATGATGGCCTTGATCGTCGGGATCACCGAGCCCACGGTCGCGCCGATGCCCAGGTGCACGTCCGGCATCGCCGCGATGTGCCTGAACACGACGGGCAGGCGCGCGGCGTTGGCCAGCTGCTTGCGCGCCTCGTCTTCCACCGGGACGCCGCGCGTCCACATCTTCACCGGCACGCCGCCGGGTACGTCTTCGACGTCGTAGTTCTGTTCCATGATTGGATTCTCTTCAAAGAAAGATGACCTGCTGCGACAAGAATCGGCGAAACGTCGTGCTCTACCACTGAGCTACGGCCCATTCCCGAAGGCGATGGGGCCGACAGGAATCGAACCTGCGACCACGAGATTAAGAGTCTGTAGTTCCGCCTGCATTCACAACAGGACATCAAAAAAAGCGCGACAAGGTCGGCAAGACGTAGCCCATACCGGTTGCCCGGCCGGAGAGTCGAACTCCGGGGCGACCATGTAGTCCTGCCAGCATTCGCGTCAAACCTAGCTCCCCGCCTGGCGACGAACGATCGGTGAGACGGACACATTCTGGAGTTGTAGTCCCACCTGCATTCGCCACGCGACGACCTTCATTCCTCGCGAGGGTGCGCCGCACGCGGCGCCCCTCGCTGCTTCTCCTGCTGCGCGGCCAGCGCGATCTTGTCGATCTCGCCGACCCAGTGCTGCGCATCGGCCTGGCCACGAGCGAAGCTCGCGACGAGCTCGAACACCGCATCCGAGAAGCCGCCGACATTCAGGATGTCGTGCCGCTCCGCCGCCTGCGTGGTCGCGCCGGGCTGCAGGTCGATGCACACCAGCCGCGCGTGCGGGTTGCGCTGCTTGAGCGCGTCCCACTCGCGCACGGTCTGCGTCGCGCCGCGGCGGGTCGCGTCGACCCAGGACTCGTTGTCCGAGACCAGGATCACCACGTCCACCGCCGCCCGTTCGCGGTTGAGCAAGGCCAGCGGCGCGCTGCAATTGGTGCCGCCGCCCCCGATGGCGGCCAGCGCCTGCGCGTTGGTCATCACCGAATCGCGGCCGTTCAGCGACAAGCGCACCACGTCCTGCTCGAACGGCAGCACGCGCGCCGACGGGTTCTTGCGCAACACGGCCGCCGACACCAGCGCCGCCACGTCGATGCAGCGCACGCTGGACGTCGCCGAGCCGCGGTGGCCCGTCACGGCCTGGCTCATCGAGCCCGACACGTCGGGGCACACCACCACGCGGCCGTCGAACGACGGCACGTTGGCGATCGCCAGCTCCATCGCGTCCTGCAATGCGTCGCGGATCTCCGCCGGCACGCCCGCGCCCGTCGCCTTGAAGGCCGCCAGCAACTGGTAGGGCATCACCCGCGCCCCTGCCACGGCCTTGGCATCGCGCAGCGTTGCCGCGACCACCTCGGTCATGCCGGGCTGCTCGAACACGCCGTGGCGTGCGAACGTGTTCAGGTTCTGCCGCACCATCTGCCAGGAACCGGCGCGCGCGATCGTCGCCCACTGCACGGTCGTCAACGGCAGCGCGGTGAGCAGCTGGAACGGCACGTCGGGGATCTCGGCCACCTCGCCGCGAGCCAGCGCCCGCTTGCAGCGTTCGAAGGCCTGCGTCAGCGGCGGCAGCGCGGCTTCCTCCACCGGCTTGCCGATCAGCCACGCGAACCAGGCCGCGCGCCAGGCCTCGTCCGGCTTCGGATGCACCATCTTCACCACGTCGGCCAGCGACGGCGTGTTGCCCACGCTGGCGTTCAACAGCTGCTGCTCGCTCGCGGACAGCAGCCACTGCTGCAGCAGCTTCTTGGGACGCGAACCCAGCGACTTGCGGCCCGTCACGCCGCTGCGCACGACCTGCACGAAGGCGCGCAGCATCTTGCCGTTGTCGACCACGCGGCCGAACACCTGCGCCAGCAGGGCCACGTCGCGCACTGCCAGCGTCGCGGCCAGCAGCGCGGGCATGTCCTTCATGTGGCCGGACTGGCGCGCATGCACGGCCGTCTTCGCGACGAATTCGGGCTCGACCTGCGCGGCCAGCGCCAGCACGGCGTCCAGCTGCGCTTCGGCGCCCGCGTGGAACGTGCGGCCCAGGCAGCCGGTGGCCGCCAGCTGCGCGAGCTGGTGGCGCGGCGTGTAGGCATAGGCCGGGGACTGCGACGCGTTCGTCGCGGTCGCGGCGGCCGGCAGCTTGCCGCGCAGCGTCTTGAAGAGTTGGGTGTTGACCATGGCGCGTTCTCCTCGCTTGTTCATTCAACGTTCGTGCCCTCTTGTTCGCAACAGCCGTGCCACCTGCGCCGTGTCGCACCATCTGTTTCTCAAGTCTTTGATTTCATTGAACATTTTCGGGCCGCACCCCGGACCGCGCGGCGGCGGCCGCCGCGCGCATCCGTTCCGACTAGAATTCCAGCTAGCCGACTAGAAATCATCCATGACCAAGCGCACCGTCGTCATCGGCTTCCTGGGCACGCAGCTCGATGCGGGCCAGGGTGCGGGCCGCTGGGAGAAGTGGCGGCCCACGCTGTCGCTGATGCAGCACGAAGACACGGCCATCGACCGGCTGGAGCTGCTGCACGCCTCGGCGCACATCGGCCTGGCGCGCCAGCTCGCGGCCGACATCGCCGCCGTCTCGCCCGAGACCGTGGTCAACCTCGTCGCGCTCGACATCGCCGACCCGTGGGACTTCGGCGAGATGTACGCGGGCCTGTACGACTGGGCGCGCGCCTACCGCTTCGATCCGGCGCACGAGCAGTACTGGGCGCACATCACCACCGGCACGCACGTCGCGCAGATCTGCATGTTCCTGATGGTGGAGTCGCGCTTCATCCCCGGCGTGCTGCTGCAGACGGCGCCGCCGAAGAAGCAGCGGGGCGACAACGCCGGCAGCTACGCGCTGATCGACCTGGACCTCTCGCGCTACGACGTGCTCGCCGCGCGCTTCGACCAGGCACAGGCCGACGCGCTCGAGTTCCTCAAGAGCGGCATCGCCACGCGCAACGCGCGCTTCAACGCGATGATCGAGGAGATCGAGCGCGTGGCCGTGCGTTCGCGCGCGCCCATCCTGCTGACCGGCCCCACCGGCGCCGGGAAATCGCACCTGGCGCGTCGCATGTTCGAGCTGAAGAAGTCGCGCCACCAGGTCGCGGGCGAATTCGTCGAGGTCAACTGCGCGACGCTGCACGGCGACGGCGCCGCCTCCACGCTGTTCGGCCACAAGAAGGGCGCGTTCACCGGGGCCGTCACCGACCGCGCCGGCCTGCTGCGCAGCGCGCACGAGGGCGTGCTGTTCCTCGACGAGATCGGGGAATTGGGGCTCGACGAGCAGGCGATGCTGCTCAAGGCGATCGAGGAGAAGCGCTTCCTGCCGGTGGGCAGCGACCGCGAGGCGGGCAGCGACTTCCAGCTGATCGTCGGCACCAATCGCGACCTGCGCCGGGACGTGGCCGCCGGGCGCTTCCGCGACGACCTGTTCGCGCGCATCAACCTGTGGTCGTACGCGCTGCCGGGCCTCGCGCAGCGGCCGGAGGATCTCGAGCCCAACGTCGACTGGTTGCTCGCGCGCGCCGCGGCCGAATCGGGCCGCGCGGTGCGCTTCAACGTCGAGGCGAAGTCACGCTACCTGAAATTCGCGCAGTCGCCGCAGGCCGCCTGGCGCGGCAACTTCCGCGACCTGGCGGCCAGCGTCACTCGGCTGGCCACGCTGGCGGACGGCGGCCGCATCTCCACGGCGCTGGTCGACGCCGAGGTCGCGCGCCTGCAGTGGCTGTGGGAGCGCGAGCCCGCGGCGGGCGCGGCGGCAGCGGTCGACCTCGCCGCGCTGCTGGACACCGGGACGCTGGACGGCATCGACCTGTTCGACCGCCTGCAGCTGGAAGCGGTGATCCGCACATGCCGCGAATCGTCGACGCTGTCGGACGCCGGACGCCGCCTGTTCGACCGCTCGCGCGAGCGGCGCAGCGTGGTCAACGACGCGGACCGGCTGCGCAAGTACCTGCTGAAATTCGGGCTGGACTGGGAGACGGTGCACCCCCTTATGCGTTCCTGACACCGGCCGGCAGACAGTGCGGACACCTCAACCACTTTCAAGGTTCCGCCATGTTCCCCGTCACGCTCGCCGTCATGATCCTCGCCGGCGTCGTCCTGCTCTCCGGCCTGCGCATCGCGCAGGAGTACCAGCGCGGCGTGGTGCTGCGCCTCGGCCGCTTCGCGGGCCTGCGCGGGCCGGGCCTGTACTGGATCATCCCGCTGGGCATCGAGCGCGCGACCCTCATCGACGTGCGCACCCTCACCGTCTCCGCCGAGCAGCAGGAGACCATCACGCGCGACAGCGTCACGATCAAGGTCAACGCCGTGCTCTGGTACCGCATCACCGACGCGGCGCGCACGGTGATCGAGGTCTCCGACGCACACGCCGCCGTCTACCAGCTGGCCCTGACCGGCCTGCGCAACATCATCGGCCAGCACGACCTCGACGAGGTGCTGCAGGAGCGCAACAAGATCAACGAGCTGCTGCGCGAGAGCATCTCGAGCTCCGCCGCCGCGTGGGGCCTGGAGGTGCAGCGCCTCGAGATGAAGGACGTCGAGCTGCCCGCCGCCATGCAGCAGGTGATGGCCATGCAGGCCGAGGCGGTGCGCGAGAAGCGCGCGCGCCTGATCAAGGCGGAGGCCGAATCGGAGGCCTCGCTCAAGCTGTCCGCGGCCGCCGCGCAGATGATGCAGAACCCGGCGGCGCTCGAGCTGCGCCGCATGCAGATGATCGCGGAGGTCGGCGCGGAGAACAACAGCACGACCGTGATGATGATCCCGTCGGACTTCGTCTCGCTGGCGCAGTCGATGAACCAGTTCCTGCAGCGCGCCGGCGCGGGCGCGACCTGAACCACCACCCTCGCAGGTTCCCGGAACCTGCGAAGGCGGCTTCTCAGGGCAGGCTGTACTCGAAGCGGTACGCGTGCGCGCCGCCCGGCGCGATCTCCACCACCATGCGTCCGGCGAGGCCGGCGAGCTCGTCGGTGCCGGAGTCGGGCACGACGGTGATGGACTGCGTCGGCACGCCGCGCGCGATCGTCGAGCTGTGCTGCAGCACGAACGAGCCGGCGCGGCCGTCGAGCGTGCCGCGCACCGTCTCCATCGCCACGTAGCCGGCCGAGCCGGAGGCCGGGTTGCCGGCCGCCAGCATCTCGCCGGTGCTGGTGGCTTCCAGCGCGCCGTGGAAGCGCTTGTCGAGCGACATGCGGCCCAGGCCGCTGCCGTCGGCGACGCCGCTGAGCGGCTGGGGCGCGAGCTTCACGTCGAACGGCCCGGTGGCGGTGCGGGAGGTCATGGGGTGCTCCTTGTCGGCGGCGCCCGCCGCGCTGCACGCGGCGGACGCGAGCACGGCGGCGAGCGCGAGGGAACGGGGGTGCATGATGGCATCATCGGTTGCGGCCGGACGTCCGGCCTTCCCGCATTGAACCCGCCCGGCCATGACGATGATTGGAAAAACGCGACGCCCGCTGGACCCGGAACCGCGCGGCGTGCTGCACCGGCTGGCGATCGGCGAGTTCGCGCATGGCCGCTTCGAGCCGCCGCCGGACCTGGCCGACCGCGTCGAGCACTTCTGGACGGTGCGCTGGAACCTCGAGGGCCGGCCGCCGCAGCTGCAGGAGACGCTGCCGCACCCGAACGTGCACCTGGTCGTCGAGCCCGGGTCGATCGCCGCGTGGGGCGTGCACACCGGGCGCTGGAGCCGCGTGCTCGAGGGCCGCTCGCAGGCCTTCGGCATCAAGTTCCGGCCCGGCGCGTTCCGGGCGCTGCTGGGGCGCGCCGTGGCGACCATCGCCGACACCTCGATCGCCGCCGACACGCTGTTCGGCGCCGAGGCCGCCGCGCTGGCGAACGTGCTGCAGGACGACGACCGCGCCGGCGCGGAGCGGGCATCCGACTTCCTGCGCGCCCGCCTTCCGGCCATCGACGATGCGGCGCTGCTGGCCGGTCGCATCGTCGACGCCGTCGCCGGCGACCTCGCCCTGCACTCCGCCGACGAGCTGGCGCGCCGCTTCGACATGCGCCTGCGCGCGCTGCAGCGCCTGTTCAACGAGTTCGTCGGCGTCGGGCCGAAGTGGGTGATCAAGCGCTACCGCATGCATGAGGCCCTCGCCCGCGTGCAGGCCGGGCAGCCGGTGTCATGGGCCGCGCTGGCGCAGGATCTCGGCTATTTCGACCAGGCCCACTTCATCGTCGATTTCCGCAAGCTGGTGGGCCGGACGCCCGGCGACTACGCGCGCGAGCGGCATCCGCGCTGATCAGAGCGCGGCGCGGCGCGCCCGCAGGCTCTCGCGCACGACCGCGATGTGGCTGCGCAGGCCGTACAGCAGGTCGCCGAACGCGGGCGGCACCACGAGGCGCGTCACGGTCGTCTCGACATGCTCCAGCCGCGCGAGCAGTCCGTCGCAGCGCTCGAGGTCGAGCGGCCCCGTGTCGGCGTCGCGCTCGATGCGCTGCAGCACCGCATACCAGCGGTAGATGCGCGAGACGACGCGCCAGCGGAAGATCGCCGGCGCGATCTTGAAGCCGGGCAGCAGGATGATGGTCATGGGCACCACGATGGCCAGCACGCGCTCGATCAGGCTGGCGATCCAGAACGGGAACGAGCGGTAGAGGAAGCCGCGGCCCGAGGCGTAGAAGCGCGCGGCGTCGGCACTGATCGCGAACTCGTGCTCGATGGCGGACGGGAAGTCGCCCGCCTTCTTGTACAGGCCGGCGCGGCCGTGCACCTCGCGCGCCGCGGTCAGCAGCAGGTCGGACAGCGCCGGATGCAGGTCGTCGCGCGCGATCAGTTCCACGGTGGGTGCGATCAGCGTGACGCTCTCGGGCGGGATGTCCTCGCCGAAATCGATGGCGCCGCGCGGCAGCACCAGCTTGTTCAGGTAGGTGATGCGGTGCGTGTAGCCCTCGGCCTGCAAGAAGTTGAACAGGTGCACGTCCTCGTCGCGCAGCAACTCGCGCATGAGCGCCGTGGGCGTGGAGTCGCTCATCGCGAACAGCGCGTCGATCTTGCCTTCCTTGAGTGCCTGGATCGACGCTTCTGGCGCGCGGTGGCCCACCTGCGTGCCGTCGCCCGGCTTGATGCCGTTGGCATCGAGCAGCGTCTGCGCCAGCGCCGACGCGCCGCTGCCCTCCAGGCCGATGTCCAGGCGGTGCTGCCTGAAATCGGAGATCAGCGCCTTGGGCTTGCCGCGGTAGAAGATCATCATCGGCTGGTACGACACGCTGCCCAGCGACACGAGACGCGAGGTGTCGCGCCCCGCCGTCTCGCCGCCGACGACGAAGCCGACGTCGACGTCCTGCTTGTCGTCCACCAGCCGGGCGAGGTTGTCGCGCGAGCCCTGGGAGGTCAGGATCTTCAGCGTCACGCCCTCGCGCGCCAGGATCTTGCGGTACTGCTCGGCGACGTTGGCGAACGAACTGCCCTTGGGGCCGCTGGTCAGCGTCAGCGTGGTGGGCGGGGCCGAGCGCAGGAAGACGAAGGCCACCACGGCCGCGACCAGGCTCAGCGCCAGCAGCAGCCCGAGGCTGATCGGCAGGCCGCGCCCGACGACGCCGAAGGCCTCGCGCAGTTGCGCGAAACGCGCGCGCGACGCGTCGACGAGGGAGGAGCGCGGCGTCATCGGCCGTGGCCTCGTTGAAGGGAGAAGAAACGCATCGCGAAACCGGCCGCCGGGAGATGCCGCGATCTTAGTCGCGGCCGGCGGCCGGCGGTGGCGGGTGGCCCGTCGAAGCGTCACCGGAGGTGTCTGGCGCCTGCCCGGATCGCGCGGCGAACGCCTGGCGCCGGTGGCGACCGGCAGGGCGCCGCAGCGGTCGCGCGCTCGCGCTCAGCCGAGCCGCATCGACACCTCCACGTCATCGCCGAACGGCGTCGACAGGTACCCGCCATCGGCCGCCCGGACGCGGGCGAGGTAGTCGGGGCTGTGGTCCGCGTTGTCGGCGACCACCAGCGCGCCCGGCCGCAGGCGCGGCTCCAGCAGCGCGAGGATCTCGGGATACAGCGCCTTGGCGCCATCGAGCAGCACCAGGTCGATGGCGCTCGGCAGGTCCCGCGCCAGGGTCTGCAGCGCGTCGCCTTCGCGGATCTCGACGAGGTCGTCCAGCCCCGCGGCCGCGAGGTTGGCGCGGGCGCGCGCCACCTTCGACGGCTCGAACTCGCAGGTGACCAGGCGGCCGCCCGCGCCGTTGTCGCGCAGCGCCGCGGCCAGGTGCAGCGTCGACAGGCCGAACGACGTGCCGAACTCGACGATCGCGTGCGCGCCGGTGCTGCGCGCGAGCATGTACAGCAGCGCGCCGGTGGCGCGCGAGACGGGCAGCGGCTGGTCCTTCAGGCGCGTATAGAAGTCGCGGTACTCGGTCTTGCTGCGCATGAGGCGCGCGAGCTCGCCGGGCGGCAGCTCGGCGGCCATGGCGTTCAGGCCGATCGCGGCCTCGTCGGCCTTGGCGAACAGGCGGGCCAGCAGCGGCGCGACAGGGTGCGTGGTGAGGGTGTCGGTCATGTCCTGGTTTCTCGTTGAGGGAACGTGTCGTCATAATATGAACAATCCTTCGCGTTTCCCATTCGCATTGCGAGGCCTGCCCATGCCCGACCGCCAACGCACCCAGATCACCTCGCGCAAGAAGCCCCAGCAGGCGCGCTCCAGCGACCTCGTCGCCGCCATCCTGGAGGCGGCCATTCAGGTTCTGTCCCGGGAAGGCGCGACGCGCTTCACCACCACGCGCGTGGCCGAACGCGCCGGCGTCAGCGTCGGGTCGATCTACCAGTACTTCCCGAACAAGGCGGCCATCCTGTTCCGCCTCCAGAGCGACGAATGGCGCGAGACGACCGACATGCTGCGCGCCACGCTTGCCGACACGAGCCGGCCGCCGCTGGAGCGCCTGCGCCGCCTGGTGCACGCGTTCGTGAAGTCGGAATGCGACGAGGCCGCGATGCGCATCGCGCTCGCCGACGCGGCCCCCCTGTACCGCGACGCCCCCGAGGCGCGCAGCGTGCGCGCCGCGAGCAAGGGCATCCTGCAGGCCTTCATGCGCGAGACGCTGCCCGACGCGAAGCCCGCCGCGCGCACGCTCGCCGGCCACCTGATCAAGTCGACGCTGAGCACGGTCGGGCAGGAGTTCTCGGAGACGCCGCGCAGCGCGCGCGAGATCGCGACCTATGCCGACGCGATGGCCGACATGTTCGTGGCCTACCTGCGGGGCCTGGGCCACG
>JBJMWE010000278.1:0-18941 GCA_045810285.1 Vitreoscilla sp.
CAGCATGGAGACGAACGCGGGCTCGCCGGGCTGCGTCCACTTGTCCGACGTGCGCCGCGACAGGCCGTACAGCGCGGCGTGGGACTTGATCCAGTCCAATTGCGACCACGCGGTGTTGCAGGACTGCTCGATGAGCTTGTGGAGTTCGGCGGCGAGGGACATCGGCGAGCGGTGTGGCAGACGAAGGCGGCGCGAAGTGCGGCGGGGCGCCAGTCTATTCGCCGCGCGACGGTGCCGCGGACGCGGCCATATGCAAATTCGCATGGATCCATGAAGAGTGCCCGCGCTTGGCGCCTCTGGCCGCAAGGCCTTCACCTGGGAGGTAACCTCGGGGATACCCACCGTTTCGAACCGATCCCCAGGACATTCCAATGACCGAGACCGCCACCACCGCTTCCTACCCCGATACCCGCCTGCTGATCGCGGGTGAATGGCGCGACGCCACCGGCGGCAGGAAGATCCCCGTCGCCAATCCCGCCACGGGCCAGACCATCGGCCATGTCGCGCACGCGACGGTCGCCGACCTGGACGCCGCGCTGGCCGCCGCGCAGAAGGGCTTCGCGGCCTGGCGCAACATCCCGGCCGCCGAACGCGCGGTGACGATGCGCAAGGCCGCCGGCCTGCTGCGCGAGCGCGCGGACGCGATCGCGCGCCTGATGACGCAGGAGCAGGGCAAGCCGCTGGCCGAAGCCAAGGTCGAGGTGCTGGCCGGCGCCGGCATCATCGAGTGGTTCGCCGACGAGGGCATGCGTGTCTACGGCCGCGTCGTGCCCTCGCGCAACCTCGCCGCGCAGCAGCTCGTGCTCAAGGAGCCGGTGGGCCCGGTCGCGGCCTTCACGCCGTGGAACTTCCCCATCAACCAGGTCGTGCGCAAGCTCGGCGCGGCGCTGGCCACCGGCTGCTCGTTCCTGGTCAAGGCGCCGGAGGAGACCCCGGCATCGCCGGCCGCGCTGCTGCAGGCCTTCGTCGACGCCGGCGTGCCGGCCGGCACCGTGGGGCTGGTGTTCGGCGATCCGGCCGAGATCTCCAGCCACCTGATCTCCAGCCCCATCATCCGCAAGATCACGTTCACGGGCTCGACGCCGGTGGGCAAGCAGCTGGCGGCGCTCGCCGGCCAGCACATGAAGCGCGTGACGATGGAGCTCGGCGGCCACGCGCCGGTGATCGTCGCCGAGGACGCCGACGTCGCGCTGGCCGTCAAGTCCGCCGGCGCGGCGAAGTTCCGCAACGCAGGCCAGGTCTGCATCTCGCCCACGCGCTTCCTCGTGCACAGCAGCCTGCGCGACGAGTTCGCCGCGGCGCTCGTCAAGCACGCGCAGGGCCTGAAGCTGGGCGATGGCCTGGCCGAGGGCACCAACCTGGGCCCGCTCGCCAACGGCCGCCGCGTCAGCGCGATGGACAAGGTGATGGCCGACGCGCGCGCCCGCGGCGCGAAGATCGCCACCGGCGGCGAGCGCGTGGGCAGCAGCGGCAACTTCTTCGCGCCCACCGTGCTCACCGACGTGCCGCTGGACGCCGACGTCTTCAACAACGAGCCCTTCGGCCCGGTCGCCGCGATCCGCGCGTTCGACACGCTCGACGAGGCCATCGCCGAGGCCAACCGCCTGCCGTACGGCCTGGCCGGCTACGCGTTCACCAGGTCCATCAAGACGGTGCACCAGCTGAGCCTGCGCCTGGAGCTGGGCATGCTGTGGATCAACCAGCCGGCCACGCCCTCGGCCGAGATGCCGTTCGGCGGCGTCAAGGATTCCGGCTACGGCACCGAAGGCGGCCCGGAGGCGCTGGAGCCCTACCTGGTGACCAAGGCGGTGTCCGTCCTGGGCGTCTGACGCGGGCGGCCGGCCTGTTCAACGTCGCGGTCTTGCTGCAAACTGCGAGGTCCAAGGCGAGGAAGAGGGCCATGGCACGGACTGACAGCGCGGCGCACGGGCGGCCCTCCTGCCCGATGCGGCGAAAGCGCGCATGAGGGCGCCGCCCGCGCGCGACGATCCCCCGACCGCGATACGCGGCCTCGGCAACTGGCATCGCGACAAGCGTCGCGGGTCGGCCATCGTCTTCGTGGTGGCCGTGCTGCTGCTCGCGCTGCTCTGTTCGGCCATCGTGGGCGTGCTGTCGTCCGCGCGAGCCTACGTGGGCGGGGAGAGCCTGTACTCCAAGGGCCAGAAGGACGCGGTGCGCTTCCTCGGCCAGTACCTGCATTCGGGCGACGAGGCCGACTGGCAGCGCCATCTCGCGGCGCTGGCCGTGCCGCTGGGCGATCGCGTGGCGCAGCTGGAGCTGGAGAAGCCGACGCCGGACCTCGGGGTCGTGCGGCGCGGCCTGCTGCAGGGCGGCAACGACCCGGCCGACCTCGACCTCATCATCGGCTTCTACCGCTTGTTCCGCCACGTGCCGCTCGTGTCCGCGGCGATCGACACCTGGACGGCCGCCGACGAGGACGTCGTGCGCCTGCAGCGCCTGGGCGAGCAGATCCGCCAGGCGCACGAAGCCGGCAGCGACGACGCCTGGCGGCCGCGCCTGGAGATCGAGATGTACCGGCTCGACGACCAGCTCAACGAACGCGAGCTGCTGTTCTCGCGCCTGCTGGGGCAGGCCGCGCGCTGGGTGCAGGGCCTGCTGCTGATGGGCACCGGGGTGCTGGCGCTGGCGCTGATCGTGGGCGGCCTGATGTTCGCGCGCCAGATGTGGAAGCAGCTCGCGCAGTCGCAGCAGGAGGTGGAGGACGGCAACGCGCGCTGGTCGCTGGCCGCCGACGCCGGACGCCTGGGCCTCATGGAATGGCGCGTGCGCGACGACACGATCCTGCTCGACCCGCACGCCATCGCCATCTACGAGCTGCCGTCCGCGCCGGGCAACATCTACAAGGCGCGCGAGCTGCGGCTGCGCGTGCATCCGGACGACCGCCCGCGCATGAAGCAGGAATCGCTGAACGCCATCACGGCGCGCACGCCGGTGGTGCAGCGCTTTCGCGCCGTGCTGCCGTCGGGCCGCACGCGCACGCTGGAGATCGACGGCCGTGCCTTCATGGCCGATGGCCGCAGCGTCTCGCACATGGTGGGCCTGGTGCGCGACGTCACCGAGGAGGTCAACGCGCAGAACGCGATGCTGGAGGAGGGCGCCGCGCAGCGCACCTACCAGGCCAAGCGCGAGTTCCTCTCGCGCGTCAGCCACGAGCTGCGCACGCCGCTCAACGCGGTCATCGGATTTTCCGACCTGATGCGCACCGACCGCAGCGAGCCGCTGACGCCGACGCAGCGCGCGCGCCTCGATCGCGTCGTCGACGGCGGGCAGTACCTGCTGCGCCTGGTCAACGACCTGCTGGACGTCGCGCGCCTGGAGGTCGGCGAGCTGAGCGTGGCGCTGAGCAGCGTGCGGCTGGCGCCGGTGCTGCGCAACGCCATCGACCTGCTGGAGACGGCACGCGCCGGCCGCGAGATCGGCATCGTGGTGGACGAGCCGCCGCCGCAGCTGTTCGTCGTCGCCGACCCGGTGCGCCTGAAGCAGGTGTTCGTCAACATCCTGTCCAACGCGATCAAGTACAACCGGCCGGCCGGCCGCGTCCATGTCGGCTTCTCGCTGACCCCGTCGCAGGCGGTGCTGACGGTGCGTGACGAGGGTGCCGGCATGAGCGCGCAGCAGCAGCGCGACCTGTTCATCCCGTTCCGCCGCCTCGGCGAGGAGCCCAACGCCACCGAGGGCGCGGGCCTGGGACTGGTCATCAGCCGGCATCTGGCCGAGCGCCAGGGCGGCTCTCTGGACATCGCCAGCGCGCCGGGTCAGGGCACCACGGTGACGATCCGCCTGAACCGCGACCTCGACGAGGAAGTGGAGCACACCGACTTCGTCGCCACCACGGCGTTCGGCCCCATGGCGGGCGCGGCCGGCACCATCGTCTACATCGAGGACGACCCGGTCAACATCCTGCTGCTGGAGCAGTACGTCGCGCTCAGCGCCGACGTCCAGCTGCTGGTGGCGCGCGACGGCGAGTCGGGGCTCGACCTGGCCCGGCGCTGGATGCCCAACCTCATCCTGCTGGACATGCAGCTGCCCGACATGAGCGGCCTGGACGTGCTCGATCGCCTGCGCGCCGACCCGGCCACCAGCGGGCTGCGCGTCGTGGCGCTGTCGGCCGACGCGATGCCGGCGCAGGTGACCGAGGCCATCGCGCGCGGCGCGGAGGCCTATTGGACGAAACCGCTCGCGCTGAGCAAGTTCAAGGCGGAGCTGCCGAAGTTCCTGGGCTAGGGTGCCGGGCGCCGCCTTCGTCCAGGCGAGGACGGATGGCGGGTTGCGCCTTCGGCTAACCCGCCCTACCGCCGCAGGGCGAGGAACGGGCTCGTGGGCTGGCAGGGCGGGTTAGCCGAGGGCGTAACCCGCCGTTCGCAACATCGGCCATGACATGCGCCCAGGGCGCCGGGCCCTGCGTCGGCCGCTGAGACAATGCCGAGATGAGCCTCATCGACATCGGCGTCAACTTCCATTCATCCCAACTCAAGGGCAAGGACGCCGAGCTGCTTTCGCGTGCGGCGGCCGCGGGCGTCACGCACATCCTCGCGACCGGCACCTCGCTGCTGGCCAGCGAGCTGGCGCTGGCGTTCGCGCGCACGCATGCGGGCGTGTGGGCGACCGCCGGCGTGCACCCGCACGACGCGAAGCACTGGACGCCGACGTCCGCGGCGCAGTTCGCGCCGCTCTGGGCCGACGAACGCGTCGTGGCCGTGGGCGAATGCGGCCTCGACTACAACCGCATGTTCTCGCCGCTGCACGACCAGCGCGTGGCCTTCGAGGCGCAGGTCGCCGCGGCGCTGCGCCTGGACAAGCCGCTGTTCCTGCACTGCCGCGACGCCTTCGACGACTTCCACGCCATGCTGCGGGACGCCGCCGCCGCGGGGGCGCGCGGCGTCGTGCACTGCTTCACCGACGGGCCGGCGCAGGCCGAGGCCTTCCTGGCGCTGGGCTTCGACATCGGCATCACCGGCTGGGTCACCGACGAGACGCGCGGCAGCGCGCTGCGCGACGCGGTGCGCGCGATTCCCACCGACCGCCTGCACCTGGAGACGGACGCGCCCTACCTGCGCCCGAAGAACGCCGGCAAGACGCGGCCGTACAACGAGCCGGCGTTGCTGCCGTTCGTGGCCCGTGCGGTGGCGGAGCTCAAGGGAATGGACGTCGCGACGCTGTCATCGCAGGCGAGCGCCAACAGCCGCCGCCTGTTCCGGCTGCCAGCCTGAAGGCCCCGGCGGCGCGCCGATCGTGTGGCCGCCGCCAGGAACGCGGCTTGCCAACGGCCCCTGTCCAGGAACCCGCGCACGTTGCGCGCGGTCAACACGACGGGAGTCCGAGTTGGGCATCGACAGACGCAACGCGGCGCCACGCGCGCTGCTCGGGCTGGCCGTGGCGGCGATGGCGGTGGCGCTGGCGCCCGCGGGCGCCGGCGCGAAGGAGCTGACGTCGCCGTACGGCGTGTTCGTGGAGGGCGGGATCTCGGACGATTCGCGCTCCGTCGTCGCCGGCGTGGCCTGGACATGGGTACAGCCCTCGAAGTGGGGCGCCGGCAATGCGAGCGGCTATCTCGAGACCTCGATCGGCGAATGGGCCTGCCACCGCACGGACGGCGAGCACTACCACGCCTGCTCCACGCAATTGGGACTGACGCCGGTGATCCGCTACGAGCCCTCGTGGTGGGAGCACTGGTACATGGAACTGGGCATCGGCGTCGACGTGGTCATGCCAGCCTGGAAGACGGAACGGCGGCGCTTCGGGAGCGACTTCAACTTCGGCGACCACATCGGCCTCGGCCGCAAGTTCGGCGACGAAGGGCGCGACGAGATCGAGCTGCGCGCCGAGCACTACTCCAACGGCGGAATCAAGGATCCCAACCCCGGGGAGAACTGGTTCCAGCTGCGCTACATGCATTGGTTCTAAGGGCTGCGCGGCAGAGGGCGCCGTCGCCTTCGACGAGCTGGCGCAATTGCAGGCGGTGTTCTCTGCCGCGCAGACTCCTGGAACCAGGCGATACAGCGGGACTCGTCCACGTAAGTTCCGGTTCACGAAGCTGGTTTAATCTCCAGTGCGGGTGGCGCACGTGCGCCCGCGCAGCAACGAGATGGAGACAGCGATGAACGCAGCCACGAACGACGTCGCCCCGACGCTCCCGATCAACGGCCTGTCGCACGTCAAGGGATGGACCGACATCCCGCTGTCCGACGCGACCATCTACGGCCTCTTGGTCGACACCGCCAAGTGCTACCCCGACCGGCTGGCCGTGGTGTTCCGCGAGCAGGGCATCCGCTGGACGTGGCGCGAGTTCCTGGCCGAGGTCGACGCCTTCGGCGCGGGCCTGGGCGCGCTGGGCCTGGCCAAGGGCGACCGCGTGGGCATCTGGTCGCCCAATCGCGTCGAATGGATCGTCACGCAGTTCGCCACGGCGCGCATGGGGCTGGTGCTGGTCAACGTCAACCCGGCGTACCGGCTGTCCGAGCTCACGTATGCGCTGCAGGTGTCGGGCTGCCGCGCCATCGTGTCGGCCGAGCGCCTGAAGACCTCGATGTACCTGGAGATGCTCCAGAAGGTGCGCCCCGAGCTGCCGGCGCTCGAACACGTGATCCGCATGGGCGATGCGCGCACGCCGGGCATGCTCAATTACGCCGAGGTACTCGAACGCGGCCGCGCGGCGCCGCTGGCGTTCGCCGACTGCCTGTGCCACGAGGCGATCAACATCCAGTTCACCAGCGGCACCACCGGCAATCCCAAGGGCGCCACGCTGACGCACCACAACGTCGTCAACAACGGGCGCTTCATCGCGATGGCGATGAACTTCTCCGACAAGGATTCGCTGTGCATCCCCGTGCCGCTGTACCACTGCTTCGGCATGGTGCTGGCGGTGCTGGCCTGCGTGTCCACGGGCGCGACGATGGTGTTCCCGGGCGAGGCCTTCGACCCCGCCGCGACGCTGTCGGCCGTGGCCGAGGAGCGCTGCACCGCGCTGCACGGCGTGCCCACGATGTTCATCGCGGAGCTGTCGCACCCGTCGTTCGCGCAGTACGACCTGCGCTCGCTGCGCACCGGCATCATGGCCGGATCGCCGTGCCCGATCGAGACGATGAAGCAGGTGGTCTCGCGCATGAACATGCGCGAGGTGACCATCGCCTACGGCATGACGGAGACCTCGCCGGTGTCGTTCCAGAGCTCGACGACCGACCCGCTGGACCGCCGCACCACCACCGTGGGCCGCGTGCAGCCGCACCTCGAATGCAGGATCATCGACGCCGAAGGCCGCGTCGTGCCCGTCGGCGAGAAGGGCGAGCTGTGCACCCGGGGCTACTCGGTGATGCAGGGCTACTGGGGCGACGAGAAGCGCACGGCCGAGGCCGTCGTCGACGGCTGGATGCACACCGGCGACCTGGCCACCCTCGACGCCGAGGGCTACTGCAACATCGTCGGCCGCGTGAAGGACATGCTGATCCGCGGCGGCGAGAACGTCTACCCGCGCGAGATCGAGGAGTTCCTGTTCCGTCACCCCAAGGTGCAATCGGTGCAGGTCTTCGGCGTGCCCGACGTCAAGTACGGCGAGGAGGTGTGCGCGTGGATCGTGCTGAAAGCGGGCGAGGCGTGCACCGAGGACGAGATCCGCGACTTCTGCCGCGACCAGATCGCGCACTACAAGGTGCCGCGCTACATCCGCTTCGTCGACGAGCTCCCGATGACGGTCACCGGCAAGGCGCAGAAGTTCGTGATGCGCGACCGGATGATCGAGGAGCTCGGGCTGAAGAAGGCCGCGACGGCCTGAGGTGTAGGGCGGGTTAGCCGAAGGCGTAAGCCGCCGTTCCTCGGCATGCGGACCCGCCCGTCTCCGGATTTTCAAGGTACGCAGTGCGCCACCGAACGGCGGGTTACGCCTGCGGCTAACCCGCCCTACGAGTTCTGAGCACCTGGCGGGCGACCGCTGTGAACCGTCAACAGGTTGTCCCTCGATTTACTGAGCCTGGAGATGGGCGGCACGAACTGGGCATCCGCATGATCTTCTCGGCGGGTTCGATCATCGGCGCGTTCGTGGTGTCGTCCACCATCGGCGTCGTGTTCGGCTTCGTGCCGGCGCGCAACGCGGCGCGGCTCGATCCGGTGGCGGCGCTGGCGCGCGAGCAAGGGCGCCCGCCGCGCTCCGGGGCACAATCGACACGCCCATGTCACCGGGCGCGGGCAAGCTGCCGCGGCGCCGCCCGCATCGTCCGGGCCCACCTTCGAAAGTTCGCTCTTGGCCGTTCGCATCCCTTCGCTGCTCGCCGCCCTCGTGCTCGCCGTCGCCGCGCCCGCGTCGTTCGCCGCCCACCCGTTGCAGACCGAGGACACCGCCACCCAGGGCGTCGGCAACCTCGAGATCGAGAACGGCCTGCAGCGCACCCGCTTCGATTCGATCACGCAGACGACGTACCAGCCGCAACTCTCGCTCGGCCTGGCCGCCACGCTGGACGGCATCGTGCAGCCGGCCTGGATCTGGCAGCGCGCCGGGGCGCAGCGCGAGTCGGGCATGGGCGACACCAACGTCGACGCGAAGTGGCGCTTCTGGGGCAGCGAGCCGCTGTCGCTGGCGATCCGCGGCGGCGTCATGCTGGCCACCAACGAGCATGGCCTCGGCCTGACGCACGGCAAGACCTCGGAGCACGCGGTGCTGGCGCTCACGTGGGATCGCGCGCCGACCCGGGTGCACGTGAACGTCGGCGGCATCGTCGTGCCGCGCGCCGCGGCGTCGCCGGCGCGCCGCGTGATGGCGAGCGTGTCGGCCGCGGTGATGCAGCAGGTCGACGAGCACCTGACCCTCACCGTCGACGCCAGCTTCGCCCAGAGCCCGAACCCGCACAAGGCGTCGTGGCCCGGCACCGTGCTGGCCGGCGCCATCTGGACGGTGCGTCCGGGGCTGGACGTCGACGTCGGCTGGCAGCGCAGCATCGACGACACGCCGACCGCCCGCACCTGGCTGGCGGGGCTGACGTACCGGTTCGCGCTGTAGTGTCGCGTCGGGGTGCGGCCTCGAGGCTTCAGCGGTCGACCATCGCCATGCGCTCGGGCGAGTAGCGCGGCCCCTGCACCTTGCCGGGCGCCAGCGCGGCGCCGAGCGCGGCCAGCACGTCCGGGTGCAGCACCAGGTCCGCGGCCGCCACGTTCTGCTCCAGCCACTGGCGTCGCTTGGTGCCGGGAATGGGCACGATGTCGTCGCCTTGCGCCAGCACCCAGGCGAGCGCTACCTGGCCCGCCGTGGCGCCCAGGCCCGCGGCGATCTCGCGCACCTTGGCCGCGGCGGCGACGTTGGCATCGAAGTTGGCGCCCTGGTAGCGCGGGTCGTCGTGGCGGAAGTCGTCCTTGGGCAGGTCTTCCGCGCGCTTGACCTCGCCGGTGAGGAAGCCGCGGCCCAGCGGGCTGAACGCCACCAGGCCGATGCCCAGCTCGCGCAGCGCCGGGATGATGTCGGTCTCGAGGTTGCGCTCCCACAGCGAGTATTCGCTTTGCAGCGCCGTGACCGGCGTCACGGCGTGCGCCTTGCGGATGTTGGCGACGCCCGCCTCGGACAAGCCGAAGAAGCGCACCTTGCCTTCGCGGATCAGGTCGCCGACCGTGCCGGCCACCTCTTCCACGGGCACCTTCGGGTCGATGCGGTGCTGGTAGAGCAGGTCGACGTGGTCGGTGCCCAGGCGGCGCAGCGAGCCCTCGACGGCCGCGCGGATCTCGGCCGGGCTGCTGGCGCGCGCGCCGGGGATCTGCTTGCCGTCCTTGAACTTCCACGCGAACTTCGTCGCGATCGTGACCTGCTCGCGGCGGCCCTTCAGCGCCTTGCCCAGCAGCACCTCGTTGGTCAGCGGGCCGTAGACCTCGGCGGTGTCGAGGAAGTCGCAGCCCAGTTCGATCGCGCGGTGCAGCGTCGCGATCGACTCGGCCTCGTCGGCGGGGCCGTAGGACTGGCTCATGCCCATGCAGCCCAGGCCGATGGCCGAGACCTCCAGCCCCTGGCTGCCCAGCTTGCGTCGTTGCAGTGTCATGGTTGCTCCGTCGTGGTTCCGTTCGCCGACCACTCTATGACGAGGTCGAACATGACAGTGCCGTGGGGCCTTGGCCCGTCGGTAGGGCGGGTTGGCCGCAGGCGTCACCCGCCGTTCGGCGGCGCAGCGCCATGGAACCAGGAAAGCCCACGCCCCCCGCTCATCGGAGCGTCGCCGCATCAGCCTCCGTACTGCAGCACCACGTCCGACAACGCACGCGCAACGCAAGGCAGCACGAGTCCCTCGTCCTTCTCCTCGCGCGTCAGCCCCGGCCACTCGATCTCGTACGCGACCGCCCCGCTGTCCAGCCGGCAGATGCACGTCCGGCACGTTCCGTTGCGACAAGACGAGCGCATCGCCACCATCGCCCGCAGCCCCGCCTTCAGGAGCGACTCATCCGCCTGCGCCTCGAAGACGACCCCCGCCGGCAGCAGCGTCACGGCGAACGCGCTCATTCCAGCGGCTCGAGCGACTGCAGCATCGTGGGAATCAGTTCGCTGACGGTGGGATGGATGTGCATGGTGCGCGCGATCGCGGTGTACGGCAGGCCGGCGGCCATCACGTCAAGCAGGCAGTGGATGGCCTCGTCCGCCTCGATGCCCACCAGTGTCGCACCGAGGAGGCGCTGCGAGTCGGCGTCGACCAGCGCCTCGAGGTAGCCCTCGGTCTCGCCGCGTTCGCGCGCCCGCCCGACGCGCGCCATCGGCAGGTGACCGACCAGCACGCGCCGGCCCGACGCCTTCGCCTCGGCGCGCGCCATGCCGATGCGCGCCAGCGGCGGGTCCGTGAACAACGCGTAGCACGGCACGCGGTCGGCGACGCGGCGCGGGTCGCCGTCCAGCAGGTTGGCGGCGACGATCTCGAAGTCGTTGTACGAGGTATGGGTGAATGCGCCGCGGCCGTTGACGTCGCCGAGCGCCCAGATGCCGGGGACGTCGGTGCGCAGCTGGTCGTCCACGCGCACGAAGCCGCGCGCGTCGCGCGTGACGCCTGCGCGCGCGAGGTCCAGCGCTTCGGTGTTCGGTTGGCGGCCGATCGCCACGAGCAGGTGGCTGCCCGCGAGGCGCCGGCCGTCGACGGTCAGCGCGATGCCCGCGCCGTCACGCTCCAGCGCGGTGGCGTCCGCGCCGACCAGGAAGCGCACGCCGTCGCGCTCGAGCACGGAGCGGATGACCTGCGCCGCCGTGTCGTCCTCGCGCGGCAGCAGGCGCGGGCCGTGCTCGATCACCGTCACGTCGCAGCCGAAGCGCGCATACACCTGGGCGTATTCGAGCGCGATGTAGCCGGCGCCCAGGATCACGAGCCGCAGGGGCAGCTCCTCGAGCGCCATCAGCGATTCGCTGGTGAGGAAGGGCACGCCCGATGCCGCGATCCAGTCCGGCACGACGGGGCGGGCGCCGGTGTTGAGGAAGATGCGCGGCGCCTGCAGCGTGCGCTCGCCCACCTGCACGCTGTCGGGCGCGAGGAAGCGCGCCTCGCCGTGGACGACGCTCAGGTTGCGGGTGCCGTCGAACCAGCTGCCGAGGCCGTCGCGCGAGGCCTGCACCACCTTGTGCATGCGCGCGCGCACGGCGGCGTAGTCGATGCCCACCGGCCCGGGCACGGTCACGCCGAAGTCCGCGGCGTGGCGCGCCACCCACGCGGCGCGCGCGCTGGCCACCAGCGTCTTGGTGGGCGTGCAGCCGTTGTTGACGCAGGTGCCGCCGAATTCGCCGCGCTCGACGAGCGCCGTGCGCCAGCCGTGGCCGGCCAGGCGCACCGCCAGCGCCGGGCCCGCCTGGCCGGTGCCGATCACGATGGCATCGAGGGATGAGGTGGTCATGATCGTTCCGCCTTCCGGGTGGGCGCCGGCTTCGCGCCCGAAATGAGCCAGGCCGCGCAGCCCGCGCTCGCGAGCGCCAGTGCCGCGGCGATCCACATCACCATGCGAAAGCCGGCGACGAACACCTCGGCGACGACACGATGCACTTCGGCCGAGACCGCCGCCGCCGCGCCCGGCGGCGCAACGATGGCGCCGAGGTTGCGCTGCTGGGCCAGCACGTGTTGCGCCGCGTCGCGCGGCAACGTGGACAGGTTCAGGGCGTCCGGGAGCCGGGCCTCGAAGACCTGCGCGAGCACCGCGCCGAAGGCGGCGATCGCCAGCAGCCCGGCCGCCCGCGAGACGGCGTTGTTGACGCCCGACGCGGTGCCGGCCACGGCGTCCCCCAGCGCGTTCATCACCGTGGTGGTGAGCGGCGCGATCGTGAGCGTCATGCCCAGGCCCAGCACGGCGATGGCCGGGAAGAAGCTCGTCCAGTAGTCGTCGTCGGCGGCCGTCAGCGCGAACAGCGCAAAGCCTGCGGCGGCCACCGCGGGGCCGAGGACGAGCGGCAGGCGGGCGCCCACGCGGTCGACCAGGGCGCCGGCGAAGCGCGACAGCGCGAACATGATCGCGACGAACGGCAGCAGCGCCGCACCGGCGCGGGTCGCGCTCCAGCCGCGCACCTGGATCAGGTCCAGCGGCACGAAGTACAGCGCGCCGCCGAGCGCGGCGTACAGCAGCAGGGTGAGCAGGTTGGCGCCCGCGAAGTCGCGGTTGCGGAACATGCCCAGCGGCATCATCGGCTTGGCGGCGCGGGCTTCCCAGGCGAAGAAGGCGCCCAGCGCCACCAGCCCCGCGAGCGCGGCGGCCGCCACGCTCGCCACGCCGATCCGATGGGCAGGCGCCTCGATCAGCGCGAACACGATGCCGGCCAGCCCGATGGTGGCCGTGCAGGCGCCGACGAGATCGACCGGCGCCCGTGCGGCCTCGCCGCGGCTCTCCGGCACCCTGGCCGCGCAGGCGACGAGCAGCAGGACGCCGATCGGCAGGTTCAGGAGGAAGGCCCAGTGCCACGAGAAGCGGTCGACGAGGAAGCCGCCCACCACGGGCCCGACGGCGGCCGTGATGCCGCTGAAGGCCGACCATGTCCCGATCGCGCGGCCGCGCTCGCTCTCGGGGAAGTTGGCGCCCAGCAGCGCGAGGCTGCCCGGCACCAGCAGCGCGGCGCCGATGCCCTGGACGGCACGCGCGGCCACCAGCTGGCCGATGCCGTGCGCGGCGGCGCAGCCGGCCGACGCGAGCGTGAACACCGCGGCGCCGACGAGGAACACGCGCTTGCGGCCGAAGCGGTCGCCGAGCGCGCCGCCCACCAGCAGCAGCGCGGCCAGGAACAGGGCGTAGGCCTCGATGACCCACTGTGCGTCCGCGCCGCTCGCGCCCAGCCGTTGCTGGATGGCCGGCAGCGCGACGTTGACCACCGTGCCGTCCATGAACGCCATGCCCGAGCCCAGCACCGCGCTGGCCAGCGTCCAGCGGCGCGCCGCGGCGTCGGTGGCGGGATCGGCGCGACCAGCGTTCATGCGGCATTCTCGTCTGCGCCGAATGTCCGCGAAGCCGGCGGGCTACCAGCAGTAGCGTTCGTGCGCGTGGTTGCGGGCGCGGGCGTCGGTGAGCTCTCCCAGCGTCTTCGGGTCGTCGAGCAGCGCCTTCTTCTTGCGCGCCGCGTCGCGCAGGTGGTTCACCGCGTCGACGAGCGCCGCGTTGCGGTCCTCCGTCGCGCCCGGCAGCTCGGTGTAGCCCAGGATCCGGTACGGATGCGCGGCCACCCAGGAGATCGCGCGGTCCTCCTGCTCGGCCTGGTGCGCCACGCTGCAGTAGGCGTAGCCGTCCATGGCGGGGCCGGCGGCGCGCAGGAAGGCCTCGGTGACCTCGGCCGAGCGCATCAGCTGGATCGAGCGCATGTCCAGCACCTGCTCCATCGTGAGGAAGCGGTCGCGGCCGGCGTAGTACCAGAACACGGCGTCGTCGCGCAGTCCCACGTCGTACAGCCGCATCGCCAGCACGATGAGCGTGTCGGGCTTGACGAGGTCCGGCTTGGCCGCGATGGCGACGACCGCCTGCTGGATGTCGCTGCGCCTGACCGATGCCAGCAGCTTGTCCAGGCGCGGGTCCACGGCCACTTTCGGCGCGGCGCCGTAGCGGTCGCCGGCGATGTAGTACGGCGGCACGTCGACGCTCAACTGCATCACGGGGCCGACCTTCTCGGGCTCCGGCGCTTGCGCGCGGACCAGCACGGGGGCGGCCAGGAGCGAGGTCAGGGCGAGGGCGAGGCGAAGGCGCATGGGCTTGGACGGAGGTCGCGGCAGGGATGCCGCCGCGAATTGTCCTTGAAGTGCGTGGCGCGCCGCGGCGCCGCCGCACGGGCTTTGCATTCCGGCAACGTCGCGACGTCCGTCGACAGCCGCGGGTCAGGCGCCGTCGGCATAATCGACAGTCCATGCGCAAGCTGCTGCTCACCCTCCTGCTGCCGTTCGTCTTCCTGCTGTCGCAGCAGGGCGCGGTCATGCACGAGCTGGGCCACCTGAGCGACGCCGCGTCCCGCGCGGCGGGCGGCGCGGGCCAGTCCGGCCACCAGCCGGGCGACCTGCAGTGCGAGGCCTGCCTCGCGTACGCGCACCTGGCCGGCGTGGTCAGCGCGCAGGTGGTGCCGCCCGCGTTGCTGGCTTTCAGCTTCGGCATCCCCGCCAGCGAGGCGCCGGCGTTCATCGCCGCCGACGCGCCCGCCGCCCGCAGCCGCGGCCCGCCGGTCCTTTGAGCCCCCACGCTCGCTAGCGCTCGCTGCCCCCCGAGGGGCTGGCCGCGACGCGAAACGTGAGCCCCCACGCTCGCTGGCGCTCGCTGCCCCCCAAGGGGGCTGGCCGCGTCGCGCCCGGCGGAGCCGGTTCGCGCGCTCCCTTGAGCTTCGTGCGTCTGCCTGAGCGGCAGCGCCGGGGGCTTGGGGGCGCCGGTGTCTCAGCAATTTCAAAGGATTTCTCGCATGTTCGGTTTCGATTGCCGGAACGTGGCGCGCGCGCTCGTTCTTTCCGCACCCCTGTCCGTTTCCCTCTCTGCGTTCGCGGACGATGCCGCCGCGCCCGCGGCCGCGGCCTCCGCGCCGCCGTTCACGAAGACCGTGGTCGCGTCCGCCGCGAGCGGCGCGCAGACCGTCGTCGTCGACGCGGTGCGCCAGAAGCTCGATGCCGCGCGCAACGGGTTGTCGCCCGACACGGGCAGCAATGTCTACAAGTTCGGCGAGGCCGACATCGACGCGCTGCCGCTGGGCCAGGCCACGCCGCTGAACCAGGTGGTGCTGCAGGCGCCCGGCGTCGTGCAGGATTCGTACGGCCAGCTGCACGTGCGCGGCGACCACGCCAACGTGCAGTACCGCATCGACGGCGTCGTCATCCCGGAGGCGATCAGCGGCTTCGGCCAGTCGCTGGAGACGCGCTTCGCCGACAACATCGCCGTGCTCACCGGCGCGCTGCCCGCGCAGTACGGCTATCGCACCGCGGCGGTCGTCGACATCCGGACCAAGCAGCAGGCGCAAGGCGACTCGGGCAGCGTCAGCTACACCGGCGGCAGCAACGCGCACCACGAGGGCAGCGGCGAGGTCGGCGGCAGCCACGGCCCCGTCAGCTACTACCTGACCGGCTCGCTGCTGCACGACGGCATGGGCATCGAGAACCCGACCGGCGCGCGCACCGCGCTGCACGACCGGACGCAGCAGGCCAAGGGCTTCGGCACCCTCTCGTACCTGCTGGGCGACGACAGCCGCCTGAACGTCATGTTCGGCGTGTCCAACAGCCGTTTCCAGATCCCCGACGTGCCCGGCCAGTCGCCGCAGTACTCGCTTGCCGGCGATCCGGCGGTCGACTCCGCGACGCTGGAGGCACGCCAGCAGGAGCGCAACAGCTTCGAGGTGCTGTCGTACCAGGGCCATGCGGGCGACGCGATCGACTACCAGCTTTCGTATTTCCACCGCGAGACCGACGTGCACTACGCGCCGGATCCGGTCGGCGACCTCGTCTTCAACGGCATCGCCGCCGACATCCGGCGCAAGAACACCGCCGACGGCCTCCAGGTCGATTCGAGCTATGCGCTGGGCAGGACGCACACGCTGCGCGGCGGCCTGTTCTACCAGCACGAGAAGTTCGGCGTGGACAACCTGTCGACGGTGTTCCCGGCCGATGCCGACGGCAACCAGACCAGCACGACGCCCGTCGCCATCACGGACGACACCACCCTCCACGGCAACCTGTGGGGCGCCTGGCTGCAGGACGAGTGGCAACCGGTCAAGGGCCTGACGATCAACTACGGCGCGCGCTACGACGCTGTCGACACGGTGGTCGAGGAGCACCAGCTGAGCCCGCGCCTGGGCGTGGTGTTCGACGCGACGCCGGCGCTGCGGCTGCACGCCGGCTACGCGCGCTACTTCACGCCGCCGCCCACCGAGAAGATCGACACCACCTCGGTGGCGAAGTTCGCCGGCACCACCAACGCGCTGCCGTCGGACGCCGACACCGCCGTGAAGTCCGAGCGCTCGAACTACTTCGACGCCGGCCTGGCCTGGGATGCGACGCCCGAGCTGTCGCTGGGCATCGACGCCTACGATCGCGAAGTGCGCAACCTGCAGGACGAGGGCCAGTTCGGCAACGCGCTGGTCTACTCGGCCTTCAACTACGCGCAGGGCCGCGTGCGCGGCGTGGAGCTGACGGCCAGCTTCAAGCGCGATGCGTTCAGCGCCTACGCCAACCTGGCGTTCTCGCGCGCGCAGGGCCGGCAGATCGTCACGGGCCAGTTCAACTTCGACGCCGACGAGATCGCCTACATCGCCGACCACTGGGTGCATCTCGACCACGACCAGGCGGCCACGGCCTCGGCAGGCGTGTCCTGGCGCTTCGCGTCGCGCACCACGCTGGGCGCCGACGCGCTGTTCGGCAGCGGGCTGCGCAGCGGCTTCGCCAACGCGCAGCACCTGCCGGCCTACACGCAGTTCAACGCTTCGCTGCAGCGGTCGTTCGACCTCGGCGGCGGGCTCGGCAAGGTCGACGGCCGGTTGGCGCTGCTCAACGTCTTCGACCACCGCTACGAGCTGCGGGACGGCACCGGCATCGGCGTCGGGGCCCCGCAGTTCGGGCCGCGCCGCAGCGTCTATGCGAGCGTGACGAAGTTCTTCTGAGGTGCGCCGGCGGTCGGCGGCGGCGGGCAAATGCCGGGTCTCCGGCTTGCCCGGCCAGGGAACCCGGTGCGCCGCTGGAGGTGGCGGGCCGGGCAACGACCGACGACACGGTGTCGCCGGCGCACCTGGAGCCCCTGTCGATGAACTCGCTTGCCGCAAACCGTACCGTCGCCCGTCCGCTGCCACGCCCGGCCGGGGCCGCGAAGCACTGCAGCTTCGTCGAGGACCTGAACTGGCCCGCCCTTCGACCGACGCCCGAGCGCAAGCCGGTGCGTCCGACCGAGGTGTGGGTGCCCGGCCCCAACGGCCAGTGGGAAGGCATCACGCCGACACTGCACTGACCGTCTTCGGCACAACGAAAAGGCCGCCCGCGAGGCGGCCTTTCGCATGCTGCGCCCGGGCTCGCCCGGGGCCGCTCGTCAGCGGCTGGCGGGCGCCATGGCGCCGCTGGCGGCACCGGAGCCGGCCACGGCGCTGGCGCTGCTGATGCTGTCCATCGGCGCCGATGCGGTGCCCACGCTGGCCGACGAGCCCAGGTCCGGCGCGCTGGCGGGCAGGTCGGGCGGCGGCGTGGCCACGTCTTCCTTCTTGCTGCAGCCGCCGAGCGCGACCTGCGAGGCCAGGGCGACCGCGAGGGTCAGGGACAACGACATCGAACGATTCATGGCGGACTCCTCTTGGTTGGGGAAGCGGCCCCGCCGCGCGCGGCCATCCGGGAAACCGGGCATCCTGCATGCCCGCATGGGCAGGTCAGGCGCCGATCGAGGCGCCGCAGGGCAGGCCCTGGCGCTGCGTGGCGCCCAGCAGCGCGGGCGCGAGCGCGTCGGCCGGCTCGTGCGCGAACTCCACCAGCAGCCGGTGGATGCGCTCGACGGCGCGCTCCCAGCTGGCCGAGTGCACGGCGATCAGGGCGTCGATGCGCCGCTGGCGGCGCAGCGGGCCGCGCTCGCACATCGCCGCGCGGCAGGCCTCGACGAAGGCCTCGGGGCCGTCCGCGATGCGCACGATCTTGCCGTGCAGCGCCGCGACGTCGTGCACCGGCGTGCTGACCACCGACTTCTGCCCGGCCAGGTATTCCAGCGCCTCGATGGGCACCGCGTGGCGCACGCAGGCGTCGACCTTGAACGGCAGCAGGCACAGGTCCCAGTGCGCCTGCAGGTGCGGCAGGATCGCGTAGGTCTGCGGGCCCAGCCACTGCAGGTTGCCGCGCTGTGGCAGCGCCTCCGGGGCGACGCCGCGCAGCGGGCCGGCGAGCAGGAACTGCCAGTCGGGGCGCAGGTCGGCGACGCGCTCGAGCAGCGCGAGGTCGACGCGCTCGTCGATCACGCCGAAGAAGCCCAGCCGGGGATTCGGGATCGCCGCGTGGATCGCGCGGGCGGACACGGCCTCGATCGCCTTGCTGGAGGACGCCGGCGGCGCGAAATGCGCGGCGTCGACGCCGTTCGCGACGCAGTGCACATTGGCGTGGCGAGGGCGCAGGGCGTCGTACAGCGACGGGCCGCCGGCCAGCACGATGTCGGCCAGCGCCAGCAGGCGCTCCTCGCGCTGGCGCAGCGCGGCGTCGCCGGACAGCGTGACGACGTCCTCGCAGCAATCCCAGACCAGTGCGCGTGGCTGCAGCGCCTCGGCCAGCGGCAGCGCGGCGGGGGTATCGAGCCAGGCGAGCGGCTCGGCGATGCCGCGTTCGCGCAGGAACTTCGCCAGCAGCCGGCCCATCACCGGGAACTGGTCGTCGTGGAAGCCGGGCGCGTCGCAACGCGTATGTGCAACCAGCACTTCGACGCCGGGCGCGACCTCGGTGGCCTCGAGCCAGGGATCCGCGTGCGTCGTGTGCGGCGCCTCGACATAGAAGACCCGGTAATGCATTGCAAACCGGGTCAACAATTGTTGC
>JBJMWE010000279.1:0-12557 GCA_045810285.1 Vitreoscilla sp.
CGAGGGCCGACCGCGAGCGGCCCGGCAAAGCCGAGACATGACCGCCCCACGGGCGCTGTCCCCCGGCGGGGAGGCTTCGCGCGCGCTCCCTGCCCCCGAGGGGCCGGTCGCGAGCGGCCCGGCAAAGCCGGATCCGCCGCTTCCTCGACCCTCACTTGAGGCGGGCGAGCGGCCGCGCCGGGGTATGGTCGCAGGCCACTTCGGTGGTCTTTTTCTTTGGTTTTGACACATCGGGCGTCGCCAGCGCTGCGGTATCCTGCCGCACCATGAAATTCTTTGCCGCCCGTACGTGATGAACGATTTGATGCCGACGCCGGACGACGAGGTCGACGACGACGTCCACGTGGTGCCGCGCCGGCGCCGCAAGGGCGTCTACATCCTGCCCAACCTGTTCACGCTGGCCGCGCTGTTCGGCGGCTTCTACGCCATCGTGATGGCGATGAACGGGCACTACGTGCTCTCGTGCTACGGCGTCTTCTGCGCGATGGTGCTGGACAGCCTCGACGGCCGCGTCGCGCGCATGACCAACACCCAGAGCGCGTTCGGCGCCGAGATGGACAGCCTGTCCGACATGGTCAGCTTCGGCGCCGCGCCGGCGCTGATCGTCTACGAATGGGCGCTCAAGGGCCTGGGCAAGGCCGGCTGGGGCATCGCGTTCTTCTACTGCGCCTGCGCCGCGCTGCGCCTGGCGCGCTTCAACACCAACCTGGCCGTGGTGGACAAGCGCTATTTCCAGGGGCTGCCGAGCCCCGCCGCCGCGGCGCTGGTGGTCGGCTTCATCTGGGTGGTGGTCGACAACGCCAACACCGACGTGAACGGCGACATGGTGCTGTCCTGGGCGGCGGCCATCACCACGTTCTACGCCGGCGTCACGATGGTGGTGAACGTGCCGTTCTACAGCTTCAAGGATCTCAGCCTCAAGCGCTCGGTGCCCTTCATCGTCATCGTGCTCATCGCGCTGGCGATCGGCATCATCAACCTGTACCCGGCGCGCATCATCTTCGCCATCTTCTGCCTCTACGGCCTGTCGGGCTACTTCGTGTACGCGTACAAGCGCGCCAAGGGCCGGCCGGTGAGCGCGATCGCACTGTCCACCGACGAGCCCGACGAAGTCGGGCTGCATCGCTGAGGCGCCCGCGCGCGGTCCGATGGCGCGCCATGAGGGTCGGCGTCGACAAGGCGACGAGGCTCTTCGTGAAAGATGCGGTCCGGCGAAGCGTCGCTTCGTCCAACGCGAACAATTCGTTCCCACAGGCCGAAATCGCCGTGCTATATTCGTTCGCATGACGTCCCGAATTACGCTGATCACGCTATCCCTAGCCGGAGTACCGCGGGTGCATTGATCAGTCACGTCTGAACCGAATTCCGATCAACGGCCCGCTTTGCGCAACGCAGCGGGCCGTTTTTCCATTTCCGTGCGGCGTTGCCATCCCAAAAAATCCTTCCTGGAGAACCAGCGATGTCCATGCTCAAGAACCCCGCCGCCAAGTACCGTCCCGTCGCCCCGGTGCGGCTGACCGACCGCACCTGGCCCGACGTCGTCCTGACCAGGGCCCCGGTGTGGTGCAGCTCCGACCTGCGCGACGGCAACCAGGCGCTGATCGAGCCCATGGACGCCGAGCGCAAGATGCGCATGTTCGAGACCCTGGTGCGCACGGGCTTCAAGGAGATCGAGATCGGCTTCCCGTCGGCGTCGCAGATCGACTTCGATTTCGTGCGCAAGCTGATCGAGGACAACCTGGTGCCCGACGACGTCACGATCCAGGTGCTGACGCCCGCGCGCGAGCACCTGGTCCGCCGCACGTTCGAGGCGGTGGTCGGCGCGAAGAAGTGCATCATGCATCTCTACAACGCGACGGCGCCCATCATGCGCAAGGTCGTGCTGGGCGTGGACGTGGAGGGCGTGATCGAGCTGGCCGCCAGCCATGCGCGCCTGATCAAGGAACTGGCCGCCGGGCAGCCCGGCACCGACTGGCGCTTCGAGTATTCGCCGGAGATGTTCTCCGACACCGAGCTGGACGTCTCGCGCCGCGTCATCGACGCCGTCACCGAGGTGTGGCAACCCACGCCCGAGCGCACCTGCATCATCAACCTGCCCACGACGGTGGAGCACTCCACGCCCAACATCTACGCCGACATGATCGAGTGGACGTGCCGCAACATCCAGCGCCGTGACTCGATCGTGATCTCCGCGCACCCGCACAACGACCGCGGCACCGGCACCGCCACCGCCGAGCTGGCGATGATGGCCGGCGCCGACCGCATCGAAGGCTGCCTGTTCGGCAACGGCGAGCGCACCGGCAACGTCGACATCGTCAACATCGCGCTCAACCTCTACACGCAGGGCGTCGACCCGCAGCTCGACTTCTCGGACATCGACGAGGTCCGCCGCGTCGTCGAGTACTGCAACCAGCTGCCGGTGCACCCGCGCCATCCGTACGTGGGCGACCTCGTCTTCACGTCGTTCTCGGGCTCGCACCAGGACGCGATCAAGAAGGCCTTCGCCGCGCGCCGCGAGGGCGACGTCTGGGAGATGCCCTACCTGCCCATCGACCCGAAGGATCTCGGCCGCAGCTACGAGGCGATCATCCGCGTCAACAGCCAGTCGGGGAAGGGCGGCATCTCGTACCTGCTCGAGTCGGAGTACGGTCTCGAGTTGCCGCGTCGCCTGCAGATCGAATTCAGCCAGGTCGTGCAGGCCGTCATGGACGCGCAGGGCCGCGAGGTCACGGCGTCCGACATCTGGCGCATCTTCGAGTCCGAATACCGCCTGGCCGAGGGCGCCGTCACGATCTCCGACCTGACGCAGGCCGACGTCGGGGAGGGCCGCGTGCGCGTGGCCGTGCAGGCCGCCGTGACGGGCCGGCGCATGGCGTTCGAAGGCGTGGGCAACGGCCCGGTCGATGCGTTCGTCGACGGCCTGTCGCGCGCCGCCGGCGTGCCGGTGAAGGTGCTGAACTACCACGAGCACTCGATGGGCGGCGGCGCGCAGGCGCGGGCGGCGGCCTATGTCGAGGTGCGCGTCGGCGAGGCGGCCCCGGTGTTCGGCGTCGGCATCGACCCGAACATCGTGCGCGCCACCTTGCTGGCCGTGCTGTCGGCCACGTCGCGCGGCGGCAATCCGGTCGTCACCGAGGAGGGCGCGGCGCAGGCCGTCGCCTGACCGGGCCTGCGGTTCCGGCTCGCCCGTGGGCGCCGGGGCGGCCATCCGGGGCCTATCCGGGAAAGTCAGTAGAGCCCGTCGCGTTGGGAAACGTCGGCGGGCTTCGCGTTACCTTAAGTCACCTGACCGCCCGGATTACCGTGGCAAAAGCCCGCTTTTCGGACCATCCGATTCAAGCGGGATGCGGAAAATCCGAACCTGGGACTGGATCTGCGCTTTCTTCGAAGGGAACGCTGCCGTCCGGGCGTGGATCCGACACCTTTTTTTCGTCGCCGCGTCAGCCGAAAGCCGCTTGCCTGCGTTAGACAGCCTTGACCGGCGGCCTGACCATCCCTAGGCCGGTCGTCAGCTGGTATGCTGGTTCGACGTCCGGTTGAGGAAATCCACGCAAGCTTTTGATCTTGCATGGATTTTTCCTTTGCTTTAGACTGAAACAAATGGTGATGCAACTGGCCCACAGCGCTTCCGTTTTGCGCAAATTCGAACAGCTGTCGCGTTGGGTCCTGTCCTGCGCGATCGGCGGCGCCCTCATCTGCGCCTCCGTCGCCGCGTCGGCGACCGTCACTTCCAGCACCACCGCCTCCAAGCACCATCGCAAGGCGACCACCTCCGCACATGCCGGGCAGCGTGCCAGGCACGTCGTCTCGATGCGTCGCACGACCACGGTCACGCGCACGACCACCCGCATCACCGAAGTGCCGTCGCAGTCGGTCGGCTACGCCGCCGGCCTGCATTCCACCGAAGATCCGCTGCTGCTGCGCTCGGGCGCGGCGCTGGTGCTGGACCAGGACACCAAGGAAGTCCTGTACAGCAAGAATCCGGAAGCGGTGCTGCCGATCGCCTCGCTCAGCAAGCTGATGACCGCGCTGGTCATCAGCGAATCGCACCAGTCGCTCGACGAAGAGCTGACGATCACGAACGACGACATCGACACCGAGAAGAACACGCGCTCGCGCCTGAAGCCCGGCACCGAGCTCAGCCGCGGCGTGATGCTGCACCTCGCGCTGATGGCGTCCGAGAACCGCGCCGCCAACGCGCTGGGCCGCAACTACCCGGGTGGCCTGCCGGCCTTCGTCGCGGCGATGAACGCCAAGGCCAAGGAACTGGGCATGAACGACACGCACTACGTCGAGCCCACCGGCCTGTCGAGCCAGAACAAGTCCAGCGCGCGCGACCTGGCGGTGCTGGTCAACGCCGCCCACCAGGTGCCGCTGCTGCGCGAATATTCCACCACGCCGTCGCTGGACGTGGAACTGGGACGCCGCCAGGTGCAGTTCCACACCACCGACCGCCTCGTCGCCAACCCGACGTGGGACATCGGCCTGCAGAAGACGGGCTTCATCAACGAGGCGGGCCAGTGCCTCGTGATGCAGGCCCAGATGGCCGGCCGCAAGCTGATCATGGTGCTGCTCGATTCCACCGGCAAGTATTCGCGCATCGCCGACGCCGAGCGCATCCGCAAGTGGGTCACGACGAACCGCACCGCCACGGCCGCGCCGGCCTCGCCAGCCGCGCTGCCCGCGGTGGCCCGCACCGCCGAGGCGGCGAGCTGAGCCGACAACTGTTTCTCCGCGATCGCAAGTACAACAAAGCGATGGGAAAAGGGCCGGTGGCGCAAGCTGCCGGCCCTTTCAATTTGCGCAGTACGTTGGCGGGCTCGACGAGTCGACGCAGCGCCGAGATCCCTTGCCGGGTCGTCCTGCGCGAAGTCGCAGGATCCACGCGAACCGAAGCGCCGCCTCCGGCGTGGATTCTGCGACTACGCTTCGCTCCGCGCAGAATGACAGCGCGGGGACAGCGCGATGGACGTCAAATCCCGACGCTGTGCCCCAGCGCCGCCGAGATCTTCGAGGCCGTTTCCTTCACGCGATCCAGCCACGTCTCCTCGAGCCGGTCGGCCGGCGCGGAGATCGACAGGCCGGCCACCAGGCGGCCCTGGTCGTCGTAGATGCCGGCGGCCATGCAGCGCACGCCGAGCTCGAGTTCCTCGTCGTCGCGGGAGATCGCGGTGCGGCGGATCTTGTCGAGCTCGCGTTCGAGCATCGGCAGGTCGGTGAGGCTGTTGCGCGTGTGGCCGGTCAGGCCCGTGCGCGTCGCGTAGGCGCGCACGCGCTGGGGCTCGTCGTTGGCCAGGAACAGCTTGCCCACCGACGTGAGGTGCAGCGGCGCGCGGCCGCCCACGGCGCGCACGACCTGCATGCCCGAGCGCTCGCTGTAGGTGCGCTCGATGTAGACGATCTCGTCGCCCTGGCGCACCGACAGGTTCACCGGCTGGTGCGTGAGCTTGTGCAGTTCGCGCATCGGGCCGATGGCGGCCTCGCGCACGTCCAGGCGCGCCTTCACGAGGTTGCCCAGCTCCAGCAGGCGCATGCCCAGGCGGTAGCTGCCGGCCTCCGGCCGCTCGACGAAGCGGCCCTCCGCGAGGTCGTTGAGGATGCGGTGCGCCGTCGATGGATGCAGCCCGGTGCGGGCGCTGAGCTCCTTCAGCGGCACCGGGTCGGTGTGGGCGGCCAGGACGTCGAGCAACGCGTAGGCGCGGGCGAGAACCTGGATGGTGGGTCCGGAGCCTTCTGACTTGGACATGGGGTCGGCCTGGGCTGTGGGATGCCTATTCTCGCATGGTGAAACCCGAATCCACGTTACGAGTCACGACGGGCGGCTCTGGGCGGCAGAAGCGCGGGCCGCGGCCTCGCCCGCGAGGACGGCGGCCTCCAGCGTGGCCGGGTACGGGCCGGCGACCCAGTCGGCGGCGGCGTGCAGGCCCGGCAGGATGTCCCTGGCCGGTCGAGCGACGCCTGCCGTGCAGCGGAAGGTGGCGCGCTTGTCGGCGCGCACGCTGACCAGCGTGACGGGCTCGTCGTCGGCGACGTGGAAGACGCGCCGATATTGCGCGACGGCCGCCGCCGCGACCGCATCGCTGCCGCGCTCCAGCCAGCGACCCGCGGCGCTGACGACCAGCGTGACGCGGTCGACGCCGGAGGCCGGCTCGCCCCGCTTGAACGCGAACTGCGCAGGCGAGTCGAGCTCGTCGGCGTCCAGCGCCAGCATCGGCGCCGGCCATGGGCGCGGCGGCGCCGTCAACGCGATCGTCACGATGGGCTCGTGTGCCAGCGCGCCGGCGGCGGCCGACCACGCGGGCGCCAGCGATCGGGTGAGGCGTGCGGCGTCGACCGCGGGCGTCGCGAGGATCACTTGATCGAATGGCGATGGGGCATTGCGCACGTCGTCCGCGCTGTTGGCGCAAGCGACGCGCCAGTGGTCGTCCTGTCGTTCGAGCGTGGTGACGCGGCGTCGCAGGTGCACGGTCGCGCCGTGCGCGCGCAGCCATTCGACGGCGGGCAGCGGCAGCAGCTGCGCGAGCGGACGCTGCGGCAGCAGCAGGTCGGCGGCGCCGCGCGCGCCGAACACGCTGTCGCGCATCACCGCGAGGAAGACCTGCGCGCTGGCCTCGGCCATCGGCGTGTTCAGGGCGGCGACGCACAGGGGCTCGACCAGCCGCGCGCGGACCCGATCGGCAGGAACGCGGCGCAGCAGTTCGGCCACCGTCATGGCCGGCGGGCAACGAAAGCCACGCCGCTGCCATGCCAGGGACATCGCGACGGCGGACAGCTTGTCGCCGATGCCGAAGCCCCGGGCGCCCAGCAACGCGCGCGCGGCGGCGAGCAGGCGCGGCCCGGTGGGAGCGAGCGCGAAGCCGGAGCCATCGGCGTAGGTCACGCGCAAGGGCACGCGCAGCAGCGCACGCTCGACGTCGACGCCGACCGTGCGCATCAGGTCCAGCGTGCGTGCGTAGCCGCCCAGGAGGATGTGCTGGCCGTTGTCGGTGGCACCGTCGCCGGCGTCGTCGGACCGGGCGCGTCCGCCGGGCATGGCGGCGGCCTCGAACACGGTGACCGCGTGCCCGGCCTGCGTCGCGCGCACCGCGGCCGCGAGACCCGCCCAGCCGGCGCCGATGACGGCCAGTCTCATGACCCGGCAGGGCGCAGCGCCCACGCCCCGCTTCGCGCAGCGATGACCGCCTTCGGCGCCCACGCCCCGCTTCGCGCAGCGATGACCGCCTTCAGCGGCCCCGCCATTGGGTCTTGGAGGCGATCCACAACTTGCGCAGCGGGGTCAGCGAGATGCGCTGGTGCAGCACCTGGAAGCCCGTGGCCTCGACTTCGCGCAGCAGGCGGCGGTAGATGTTGGCCACCATCAGCGCGGGGCGTTGCGCGGTGCGATCCTCGGCGGGCAGCAGCGCCAGGGCCTCGTCGTAGAGCGCATCGGCGCGCGCGGCCTGGAACTGCATCAGCGCGGTGAAGCGCTCGCTGTAGCCCCAGGGCGCCTCGCGCTTGAGGATCTCGGAGGCCTTCACGTCGAACTGCTGCAGCTCGGAGATCGGCAGGTAGATGCGGCCACGGCGCGCATCGTCGCCGACGTCGCGGATGATGTTGGTGAGTTGCATCGCCAGACCCAGCTGGTGCGCGAACTTCACCGTCTGGCCCTGCGTGCGGCCCATGATGTTGCTGGCCACCTCGCCGACGATGCCGGCCACCAGGTGGCAGTAGCGCTGCAGGCCGGGGTAGTCGAGGAAGCGCGTCTGCTCGAGGTCGGTCTGGCAGCCCTGGATCACCGCGTGCAGGTGGTCGACGCGCACGCCGTACAGGGGCACGTGCGGCATCAGGGCCTTCATCACCGGGTGCGTCGGGTTGCCGGCGAACGACGCGTCGACCTCGCGGCGCCACCAGTCCAGCTTGGTCGCGGCCACGCCGGGGTCCTGCACCTCGTCGGCGACGTCGTCGACCTCGCGGCAGAACGCGTAGAACGCCGTCATCGCATGGCGCCGCGCGGGCGGCAGGAACATGAAGGCGTAGTAGAACGAGGAGCCGCTCTTCTGGGCCTTGTCCTGGACGTACTGCTCGGGCGTCATGCGATGCGCGCTTGTTCTGGAAGGGAGGGGCGCATCGTCAGCGCGCGAAGGCCGATCATCAGGTGATCGACGGCGTGGAGTCGGGGACGGCGGGCGAAGCTCGCGAAGTTCATGGACTCGATTTTCGCAAGAATTCTCAGCCCGCCCTGGACGACGAATCGAAGTTCCCAGCCCACGCGCCCCGGCAGGGCCGGCGCGATGGGCGCGCCCTCCAGCATCAGCGTGCGCGCCCACGCGCACAGGTCGCGCACGAGCGCGCGCGACGCGTCCGCGTGCGGGGCGCGCAGGCACGCCGCGGGCGTGGTCGCGTGCGCGGCGGCATCGCTGCGCGGCACGTAGTCGCGCCCGCGTGGCAGGTCGACGCTCAGGTCCTGCCAGAAGTTGACAAGCTGCAGCGCCGAGCAGACGGCGTCGCTGCGCCGCGCGAGCAGCGGGTCGTCGAGGCCGTGCAGGTGCAGCAGCAGGCGGCCGACGGGGTTGGCGGAGCGGCTGCAGTAGGCCAGCAGCGCGGCGCGGTCGGCGTAGCCGGCGTGCCGGGTGTCTTGCTCGAAGGCGTCGAGCAGGGCGGACAGCAGCGGCAGCGGCAGCGCGTAGTCGCGCAGCGCCGCTGACAGCGGATCGAACACCCCGCGCCAGCGGGCCGAGCCGGGCCGGCCGGCGGCGGCGGCGGCGAGATCGTCGCGATAGGCGGCCAGCTGCGCCTGGCGCTCGGCGGCGGGGGCGTCGCCCTCGTCGGCGATGTCGTCGGCGGTGCGCGCGAACCAGTAGATGGCGCGCACGGCCGGACGCAGCGCCGGCGGGCACAGCCACGACGCGACGGGGAAGTTCTCGTAGTGTTCGACGCTCACGGCGGCGGATTGTGCCCGGGCGGGCGCCGCGCCGCGGCTGTTCCGGTGGCCTGGCACCCCTTGGATCGACCGATTTCCCGGTTTTCCCTGATTTCGTGCCGCGAAGTGCATTGACGAGTCGAGGCGCTGTTCGTACATTACTGACTGACTGGTCAGTAATTAGATCGCACCACCATGAACACCCCCCGCCTCACCTCGAATCGTCCTCCGGCAATGCGCACCCTCGCCACGTTGCCGCTCGTGCTGTCCCTGGCAGCCAGCCTGGTGCTGGTCGCCTGCGGCAAGGAGCCGGCCGCCGCCGAGCCGGTGCGCGCCGTGCGCACGATGACGGTCGGACAGCTGTCGGGCGGCACGCTGCGCGACTACGCCGGCGAGGTGCATGCGCGCATCGAGTCGCGCCTGTCGTTCCGCGTGGGCGGCAAGATCGTACAGCGGCCGGTCAACCTCGGCGATCGCGTCAAGGGCGGGCAGGCGCTGGCCGAAGTCGATCCGGCCGACCTGCGCTTCGGCCAGGACGCCGCGCGCGCCGGCCTGGCAGCCGCCAAGGTCAACTTCGAGCAGACCGCCGCCGACTACAAGCGCTACCAGGACCTGCGCACGCAGGGCTTCATCAGCGCGGCCGAGCTCGAGCGCCGCAACAGCGGCCTCGAGGCGGCCAAGGCGCAGTTCGACCAGGCCCGCGCCCAGGCCGGCCTGCAGTCCAACCAGGCCGCATACGCCGCACTCACCGCCGATGCGCCCGGCGTGATCACGGCTGTCTACGCCGACGTCGGCGCAGTGGTGGGCGCGGGCTCGCCGGTGGTGAGCCTGGCGCACGACGGCCCGCGCGACGTCGTCTTCGCGGTGCCGGAAGACCAGCTCGCCGTCTTCCGCAAGCTGCAGGGCAAGGCCGGCGGCGTCAGCGTCACGGTGTGGGGCGGCAGCACGGCGCTGCCCGCCACGGTGCGCGAAGTGGCCGCGGCCGCCGATCCGGCGTCGCGCACGTTCCAGGTCAAGGCCGACCTGCCCGCCGGCTCGGTGGAACTGGGCCAGACGGCCACGGTGCATGTCGAGCTCGCGCCGGCCGACGGCAAGCTGCGCCTGCCGATGCAGGCCGTCGCCGGCAGCGGCGGCAAGAGCCATGTCTGGGTGCTGGACAAGTCGACCATGAAGGTGCGCGAGCAGCCCGTGGTCGTCCTGCGCTCAGAGGGCGACACGCTGGTGATCGACAGCGGCCTCAAGAGCGGCGACACCGTCGTGACCGCCGGCGCGCACGTGCTGAACCCGGACCAGCAGGTCACCCTGTACGTCGAACCGACCAAGCGTTGAGGCGCCCGTGAGCAAAGAACAACAAACCATGCCGACCGCCGCCGGCGCGGTCGAGGGCGGACGCTTCAACGTCTCGCGCTGGGCGCTGCAGCACCCCGATCTCACGCGCTACCTGATGATCGTGCTGATGCTGCTGGGCCTGGTGGCCTACTTCCAGCTGGGGCAGGACGAGGATCCGCCGTTCACCTTCCGTGCGATGGTGGTGCAGGCCTACTGGCCGGGCGCCAGCGCCAAGGACGTCGCCGAGCAGGTGACCGACAAGATCGAGCGCACGCTGCAGGAGGTGCCGTACTCCGACAAGATCCGCAGCTACACCAAGCCCGGCGAATCGCTGACCATCCTGCAGCTGGCCGACAGCTCGCCGCCGCACGAGGTCGCCAACACCTGGTACCAGGCGCGCAAGAAGATCGGCGACATGCGCGCCACCCTGCCACAGGGCGTGATCGGCCCGTTCTTCAACGACGAGTTCGGCGACGTCTACGGCTCGATCTTCGCGCTGTCGGCCGACGGCTTCAGCGACGAGGAGCTGCGCGTGCGCGCCGAGGACATCCGCTCGCAGCTCCTGCGCGTGCACGACGTCGCCAAGGTGCAGCTGTTCGGCGTGCAGTCGCAGAAGGTGTGGGTGGAGCTGTCGCAAAAGCGCGCGGCCGAGATGGGCGTGGACGTCGCCGGCGTCATCAGCCAGCTCAACGCGCAGAACGCGGTGCAGGGCTCGGGCGTGGTCGATGCAGGCACGCAGAACGTGCAGGTGCGCGTGGCCGGCGCCTTCCAGTCGGTCGACGAGATCCGCGCACTGCCGATCCGCGTCGTCAACCCGGCCACGGGCCAGGCCGCGAGCATCCGCCTGGGCGACATCGCCGACGTCAAGCGCGGCTACTCCGATCCGCCGGACGTCAAGGTGCGCGCCAACGGCAAGCAGGTGATCGCCATCGGCGTGTCGATGGCCAAGGGCGGCGACATCATCGCCCTCGGCAAGGGCCTGCAGAGGCAGGTGGGCGAGATCCGCAAGCAGCTGCCCGTGGGCATGGAGTTCACGCAGGTGCAGGACCAGCCCGAGGCGGTCAGCCGCTCGGTGGGCGAATTCGTGCGGGTGCTGGTCGAGGCCATCGTGATCGTGCTGGGCGTCAGCTTCGTGAGCCTGGGCCTGCACTTCAACCCGATCCGCATCGACATCTGGCCGGGCCTCGTCGTGGCCATCACGATCCCGCTGGTGCTCGCGATCACCTTCGTCACGATGTACTACTGGGGCGTCGGGCTGCACAAGATCTCGCTCGGCTCGCTGATCATCGCGCTGGGCCTGCTGGTGGACGACGCGATCATCGCGGTCGAGATGATGGTGCGCAAGCTGGAGGAGGGCTACTCGAAGGAGCGCGCCGCCACGTTCGCGTACGAGGTGACGTCGATGCCGATGCTCACCGGCACGCTGATCACGGCCGCGGGCTTCCTGCCGATCGGGCTGGCCAAGTCCGTCACGGGCGAGTACACGTTCGCGATCTTCGCGGTGACCGCGGCGGCGTTGCTGATCTCGTGGTTCGTCTCGGTGTACTTCGTGCCCTACCTGGGCGCACGCCTGCTGCACACGCGCATGAAGGCGCACGAGGCGGACGGCAGCCTGTCCGCGCAGCCCCACGAGACCTTCGATTCACCGTTCTACGAACGCTTCCGCCGCGTGGTGGGGTGGTGCATCGGCCATCGCTGGCTCACGATCGGCGCCACCGTCGGCATCTTCGTGCTGGGCCTGGTGGGCATGGGCGTGGTGCAGCAGCAGTTCTTCCCCGATTCGAGCCGGCCCGAGATCATGGTCGACCTGTGGCTGCCCGAGGGCGCCACCATCAAGCAGAGCGAGGACATCGCCAAGCGCTTCGAGGCCCGCATGCTCGAGGAGACCGGCGTGAAGTCGGTGACGACCTGGGTGGGCAGCGGCGTGCCGCGCTTCTACCTGCCGCTGGACCAGGTGTTTCCGCAGAGCAACGTGAGCGAGGCCATCGTCGAGCCGAAGGATCTCAAGGTGCGCGAGAGCCTGCGCAAGAAGCTGCCCGCGCTGCTGGCCACCGAGTTCCCCGAGATCCGCTCGCGCGTCAAGCTGCTGCCCAACGGGCCGCCGGTCGCCTACCCGGTGCAGTTCCGCGTCGTCGGCCCGGATGCCGACCAGGTGCGCCGCTGGGCCGACGAGGCCAAGGCGGTGCTGCGCGAGAACCCGCACATGCGCGGCGTCAACGACAACTGGAACGAGAACGTGCTGGCGATGCGGCTCGCGGTCGACCAGGCCAAGGCGCGCGCGCTGGGCGTGACGACGCAGGCCATCGCCCAGGCCACGCAGACGCAGTTC
>JBJMWE010000280.1:0-2144 GCA_045810285.1 Vitreoscilla sp.
AGAGCTCACCACGGGACGCATTCACCGAAGACGAACTCGCGGTACTGGATCGGCTGTCGCCCAAGACGAGCACTCCAGAGCTCGTGCCGCGGACGCTGTCGCACTACGCCATCCAGTTGGCCAAGCTCGGCGGCTATCTCGCCCGCAAGAACGACCCGCCGCCTGGCAACCTCGTCATGTGGCGCGGATTGACGCGCTTGACCGATATCGTTCTTGGAATGCAGCTTGCGGCCGAGACTTGTGGGTAAGAGCAAGGACGAACGGCGGGTTACGCCTGCGGCTAACCCGCCCTACCCCGCCCGACCCCGCCCGACCGCGCTACGCCGCTCTGCTGGCGGCGATCGCGGCGTCGATGGCGTCCAGCACGGGGCCGACCTCGAAGGGCTTCGGGATGGACCGGAACACGCCTTCGCCGGCAGCGGCGGCATCGGCGCTGCCCGGCGCGTTCGCGCTGAGCGCGATGACCGGGATGCGCGCGGTCGCCGGGTCGGCGCGCAGCAGCGCGCGCGCCTCGCGGCCCGTCATCTCCGGCATGTTGTTGTCCATGACGATGACGGTGGGCAGGTGGCGCCGCGCGAGTTCGACGCCGATGCGGCCGTTGGTCGCCGTCAGCACCCGCGTGCCGGGGCGTGACGCGAGCAGGTCCTCGACCAGGCGCAGGCTCGGCAGGTCGTCGTCGACGCACAGCACCGTCACCGCCGGCGCGTCCGCCTCGACTGATGCCGAGGCCGGTCGCGCGGCCGCCTCGATGTGCGCCGGCAAGCGCGCCGGCAGCTCGCCGGCCGCCGGCAGCTCGATCCAGAAGGTGCTGCCCAGGCCCGGGATGCTGTCCACGCCGATGCGCCCGCCCATCAGCTCGATGAGCCCCTTGGTGACTACCAGGCCGATGCCGCTGCCCTGCGTGGTGCCCGACTCGCGGCCCAGCCGGTTGAACGGCTGGTACAGCGCGGCCACCTGCTCGGGCGTCATGCCGGGGCCGTGGTCGACCACCGACAGCCGCACCGTGTCGCCCAGCTGCTGGCAGGCGATGTCGACGAAGCTGTGCTCGGGGCTGTACTTCACGGCATTCGAGAGCAGGTTGATGAGCACCTGCTTGAGCCGCGTGCGATCGCCCAGCACGCCGGGCGAATCCCCGGCGGCGCCGCGCAGCACGATCCCGCGCGGTGCCGCGATCGGCAGGATCAGCGACAGGCAGTCGCCGAGCACGGCGCCGAGCGCCAGCGGCTCGATGGTCATCGCCGTCTTGCCGGCCTCGATGGCCGCCAGGTCCAGCAGTTCGTTGATGAGATCGAGCAGGTGCCGGCCGGCATCGGCGATGTGCCCGCCGTAGGTCGATTGCTGTTTGGCGCTCAGCGCGCGCGACGGGTCCAGCGTGAGCAACTGCGCGAAGCCGAGGATCGCGTTCAACGGCGTGCGCAGCTCGTGGCTGACGGTCGACAGGAAGCGGCTCTTGGCGATCGACGCCTGCTGTGCCTGCGCGGTGGCCTGCGCGAGTTCGCGGTTGGACACCAGCAGTTCGGCGGTGCGCTGGCGCACGCGCTCCTCGAGCTCCTCGGCGTGCCGCGCGAGGCGCTCCTCGTTGCGCACGCGCTGCGTGACGTCGATGGGGCACACGAAGCGCGTATGCCGCCCCATGAACGTCATCTCGTGCGACGTGATCTCCACGAGGATGACCTCGCCGCTCTTGATGCGGTGGCGCCAGACGCCCGAGCTGAAGACGCTGGGCGGCGTGTCGCGCACGGAGTCCATGACGGCGCGCGCGTCCTCCGGCGGCCGGATGTCCAGGATGGACATGGCCAGGAACTCGTCGCGCGACCAGCCGTAGCGGGCGCAGGCCACCTCGTTGACGTCCAGGAAGCGCAGCGTCTCCAGGTCGTAGATCCACAGCGGCAGCGGGCTGGACTCGAACAGCTGGCGATAGCGCAGTTCGCCGGCGCTGTCGGGCTGGGCGCGCGCCTCCCCGCGCGGCGCGGGGGCCGCGGAGGGGTCGGGTGTCGGTGCGCGCGGGCCGTCCTGCATCGTTTCTCCGGAACCATCGTCACGGGGATGTTTCCGGAGCATACCGCCAGAAGTATGGAGGCGGCGCGGGACGGCCTCCCCCGGGAGGGGGATGAACGGGCCGCCTGGCGCAAGCAGCCGTCCGG
>JBJMWE010000281.1:0-76198 GCA_045810285.1 Vitreoscilla sp.
ACTGCCGCGCTGCGAGGCCGTCTCCGCCGGCGGCGCGGCGAGCTTCAACCGCCTGCTGCAGGCCGGCGGCGGCGCCGACGTCCTGGTCTTTCTCGAGGCTGGCGCGCTGACGGGGCCGGGCTGGCTGCAACGCCTGCTCGACGCGCTCGACGCCGATCCGTGCAACGGGCTCGCCGGCCCGTCGACCAACCGCTCGTGGAACATGCAGGCCGCCTTCCCGCAGGCGCGCGAGGCCGAGCTCGCGCGGGTCGCGGCCCTGGCGTCCAGCCGCTTCGGCTCGGCCTGGCAGTCGACCGCCCCGCTGCATTGCCTGGCCGACTTCTGCTATGCGGTGCAGCGCCGCGTCGTGGACGCGATCGGCGGCGCCGACGAGCGTTACGGCACCGGGCCGTGCTGGGAGATGGACTACTCGGTCCGCGCGTCGCGCGCGGGCTTTCGCGCCGTCTGGGCCAAGGGTGCGTTCGTCCATCGGCGCCCTCCCGCAGCGGTGCGCCAGCGCGACGAGGACCGTGCGTTCGACGCCAGCCGCCGGCTCTACCAGGACAAGTTCTGCGGCCTGCGCCTGAGCGGTGAGCGGCAGCTCCACGCCCCGCACTGCCGCGGCGACGCATGCGTGCATTTCGCGCCCGCGCAGCAGATCGCCCTGCGATGGCTGCCTGGCGCCGATGCCGTCGCCCCGCCGATCGAGGTTCCCGCGACACCGTCACCCGCCTCCTTGCCGCGCGTCAGCTGCATCATGCCGACGCGCAACCGCCTGAAATGGGTGCTGCAGTCCATCGCCTATTTCCAGCGCCAGGACTATCCCGAGCGCGAGCTCGTGATCATCGACGACGGCGCGACCGACCTCACGCCCGAGCTGCCCTGCGAACCGCGACTGCGCTACGTCCACGTGCGCACCCGCCTCAGCATCGGCAGCAAGCGCAACCAGGCCTGTGCGCTCGCGACCGGGCAGATCGTGGTGCAGTGGGACGACGACGACTGGTATGCGCCGGGCCGCATCAGCGCGCAGGTGGCGCCCATCCTCGCGGGCACCGCCGACATCACGGCCCTGGGCGGCACATGCTTCTTCGACCTGGAGCGCTGGAAGTTCTGGCGCTGCACGCCGGCATTGCACCAGCGCCTGTTCGTGCTGGACGTCCACGGCGGCACGCTCGCGTTCAGGCGCGGCGTCCACGAGCGCATGGCGCGCTATCCCGACGCGTCGCTGGCCGAGGACGCCGCCTTCCTGAAGGCCGCCGTGGGCCGCGGCGCGCGCTTGCAGTCGATCGACATTGCCGATCTGTTCCTGTACCTGCGCCATGGCGGCAATGCCTGGGCGTTCCAGGCCGGCAAGCACGTCGATCCCGCCGGATGGCTGCCGTGCGACGAACCGGGCTCGCTGGCACCCGATCGTGACTTCTATGCCGGCATGTCGCCCGCTGCGGCGCCCGCGCCGGCGCCCGGCCTGCCGGCAAGCCCGGCGGCGGCACGCCCCGAAGGCCTGCCGTCGATCGACGCGCCGCTGGTGAGCTGCATCATGCCCACGTGCGACCGGCGCGGCTTCGTCCACCAGGCCATCGCCTACTTCCTGCGCCAGGACTACGCGCGCCGCGAACTCGTCATCGTCGACGACGGCCAGGACCGGATCGCCGACCTCGTGCCGGATCATCCGGCCATCCGCTACGTCGGCCTGCAGGAACGCATGCGGCTCGGCAGCAAGCGCAACGTGGCGATCGAGGCCAGCGCGGGCGAGATCATCATGCACTGGGACGACGACGACTGGATGGACGGCCGTCGCATCAGCGTCCAGGTCGACGCGCTGCTGCGCGCCAACGCCGATATCACCGGCACGAGCGCCGTGCGCTTCTACGACGTGGCGTCCGACCGCTTCTCGATGTACCGATACCCGTCAAGCCGGCGCCGCTGGCTGTACGGCGCCACGCTGTGCTATCGAAAGGCGCTGTGGCAGCGCAAGCGCTTCGGCGCCATCGACCTCGGCGAGGACACGGCCTTCGTGTGGGCGCCGCCGCAGGGCAACGTGCTGGACATGAAGGAGCTCTCCGTGTTCACCGCCATCGTCCATGGCAGCAACACCAGCCGTCCGCAACCGCTGTCCGGCCCGTACTGGTCGGCCTGGAACGAGGCGGCCGCCGCCGCGGTGCTGGGCGGCGACTGGGACTTCTATCGGGCCTTGCGCGAGCACGCGCGCCGGTGACGCCATTCGGCGATGGACGGGAGCGGCTGACGATGCGCCGGCCTTCTCGTCGCGAGTCATCGCCAAGCCCGGATGCTTGAGCACGACGCGGCCTGGAGGCCGCGCCGCTTTCGCCACGAACAAGATCCCCCAAGGCGCAGCCATCGGCGACCGGGAGCGCCAGGTCTTCGAGCCGCACGGATTCGAGGCGCCGGCACTCTCTGAGGAGTCCGATCGATCTGCGGACATCTCTTGGGATGGGGAGCACACGGCGTTCGAGGCATGCGGCAAGGCTCGCTTCTCATCAATCAGAAGGATGGCGGCAGCCGAGCTTTCCCATACACCTGCACACTCACGTCAGCTCGACGCTGCCCACCACCGCGCAGAAGGAGAAGCCCCATGACACGCATCACGATCAACGGCGTTTCACTTGATCCGATCGCGCACGCCCCAGCCTTGAAACTCGCCGGACTCGAGTCGGCTGATGCGTCCGGGTCCGACTACATCCTCATCCAGACCGCCGCGCCTCCTCGCCCGACCAGACCGACGACCTGACGAAGCTCGGTGTCGTCGTCCACGAATATGCATCCGAGAACACGTACCTGTGCAGTTACACGGGAACCGACCTCGCCGGTATCCGTGGCCTGCCGTTCGTGACCTGGGCGAACGTCTATCTGCAGGGCTTCAAGGTCGCGCCCAACCTGAGACCGGCGGGGGTCGCCACGGCGGCCCTCATCCTGCCGACGACCGCAACGGCGGCGGCGCACTCGCAGGCCCCGCGCACCGTGGACGTCGTCTTCCACGAGGGCGTCGACCCGAACTCGGACGCAGTCAAATCCGCGGTTGCCTCCGCCGCGCGAGTCGACAAGGACACGCTGCCGATGGGTCGCACCAAGGTCAGGCTCACGGTTCAGGAAAAATATCTCGATGATCTTGCGGCGATCGACGCAGTGCAGGTCATTCAGGAGGTACCGCAAGTCAAGCTCCGCAACAACGTCGCGCGGCCGATATTGAATGCCAATGTCGTCGTGACCGGAAAGACCTATCAGGGCGACGGCCAAGTCGTCGCGGTCGCGGATACCGGGTTCGACACCGGATCGACCGCGAGCCCGCATCCGGCGTTCGCAGGCCGTGTTGCCAAGCTGTACGCTCTTGGACGCCCGATCAAGACCGACGACCCGAACGGCCATGGCACGCACGTCTGCGGATCGGTGCTCGGCAACGGCGCTTCACCCTTGATGGGCGGATCGATCCAGGGAACGGCCCCCCGCGCCCGGCTCGTGGTCCAGTCGCTGATCGGACCAACCGGCACGCTCAGCGGTATCCCGGCGGATCTGACCGACCTGTTTGCGCCTCCCTACGGCAATGATGGCGCGCGCATCCACACGAACTCGTGGGGCGCCGTCACTCCGAGCTTGCCGTACGACCAGAGCGCGCGCGAGATCGACGACTTCGTCTGGAACCACCCTGATTGCGTCATCTGTTTCGCAGCCGGCAACGAGGGCAGCGACCGCAACGGCGATGGTGCCGTCGACCCGGCACAGATCGGTTCCGAGTCCGCCGCCAAGAACTGCATCACTGTCGGGGCAAGCGAAAGCGTCCGACCGGAGGTGCATCCGGCTTTCCCGACATACGGAAGCCTCAGGCCGGGCGACTTCCCGAAGGCGCCGATCCATGATGACCCGATGGCCAACAATGCTGATGGCATGGCCGCCTTCAGCAGCCGCGGACCGACGCGGGAAGGGCGCTTCAAGCCCGATGTCGTCGCCCCCGGCACCAGCATCTTGTCGACACATTCGCGCAAAGCGCCGGCAGCAAAAACCACCTTTGGCACATCGAGCGACCCCAACTACTTCTTCGACTCCGGCACCAGCATGGCAACTCCGCTCGTCGCAGGCTGCGCAGCGGTGCTGCGCGAGACGCTCATGAAGAACGGGATGCCGTCGCCCCCTGCCGCGCTGGTCAAGGCACTGCTGATCAACGGGGCGGTGCCGTTGCCCGGGCAGTACAGCCCAAGCGAGGCGGGTCCTTCCCCGAACAACAATTCGGGCTTCGGGAGAGTCAACCTGCTCGGGTCGGTGATCCTTCCAGGTCCCAACCCGGATGCCGGATTTGGCAGCGGCGGCCCGCTGAAACAGGGCGCCAAGGACACTTTCACCGTCAAGATTCCGAGCCATTCCCCGGGCCACCACGGCGTCACCCCTGCGGGCCCCGCCGGAGCGGCTCTGGGCGTCGGCACGACGGGTCTCGGCGCGACGTTCAAGATCACGCTGGTCTGGTCCGACCCCGCCGGCGCACTTCTGCAGAACGATCTCGACTTGATCGTCAAAGCGGCCGATGGGAGCGAGCGACACGGCAACATGGGCACCGGCAAGGGATTCGACCGCGTGAACAATGTCGAGCAGGTGATCTGGACCAACATGCCGCCGGGGGACGCCAAAGTGACGATTCGCGCGACCCGTATCACCCGCTTCCCACAGCCTTACGCTTACGCATGGCGGATCAGCTGAAGCACCTTGCGCAGCGCGGGACTGACTGCCTTGGAGCATCCAAGTCAGGTGAGCTGCCCGCCTGCATCCGACGGCAGCGCCCTCGCCCCCCGAGCGAACCTGCACCGCGCCCAATCCGCCCCATTGGCGATCACGAACTCCCTGAACGCCGCGTTCACACCACTCAATACGGTGTCGCGCCGCTGCACGAAGCACCAATCGACGTGCTTGGGCAGGTCGAGCACGTCCAGCACCGTCATCAGGCCGGCCTGCAGTTCGACCTGGAACGTGTGCGCCGACAGGAAGCTGATGCCCATGCCGCACATCACGGCCTGCTTGATCGTCTCGTTGCCGGCCAGCTCCATCACCGAGCGCACCTGGATCGCCTGTGACTGCAGCAGCTGTTCGAGGAACTGCCGCGTGGCCGAGCCCTGCTCGCGGAAGATGAAGTTCTCCTCGCGCAGGTCGGCCCAGCGCAGGCGCGTGCGGCTTGCCAACGGGTGGTCGGGATGCGCGACGATGCAATGCGGATTGCGCGCGAACGTCGTCGCCTCCAGGTCGCCTTCCGACGGGGGGTAGCCCGAGATCGCGATGTCGAGCTGGTGCTCCTGCAGCATCGCCAGCACCGCCGGTCGCTTCGCGACGGTCAGCTTCAGGCGGACCTCGGGATGAAGCTGGTTGAACGCATGCAGCAGCCGCGGCGCGAAGTAGTGCGCCGTGGAGACGACGCCGATGTGCAGCAGGCCGCGTTGCCCGCGAGCGCCCCACGCCTGCGAATCGCCGCCGTACGCCATCAGCGACGCCTCGGCGGCGCGCACCTGCGCCCCGATGATGCGGGCGTGCTGCAGCAGCTCGCGTCCGGCGTCGGTCATGCGCTGGCGATGCTGCCGGTCGAACAGCGCCGTGCCGACCTCCTCCTCGAGCTGGCGGATGTGCATCGAGACGGCCGGCTGGGTCATCTCGAGCTGTTCCGCGGCGCGCGAGAAGCTGCCGCAGGTGGCGACCATCTCGAAGATCCGCAGCGTTTTCAGGTTGAGGGACTTCATCGCAGGCAGGTGGTGGGTCGGGGGTTTCCCGAGGCTGGCGAGTCCTTGTCGATGGTGATCCGCGCATCCGCCTCGCGAAATCGCGGGCCAACGGGGCGCCCGTCGGGCAGTGGCACGGAGTCATATCAGTTTACTTATGAATTGGATCAGCTTTCATCAATTGCGCTCAAGAAGGCCTGGACCTACCCTGCCCGCCAGCATTCCACGCGCATAGCCGACGAGACGACGACCATGACCACTCCGCCCCCCTTCCCTCGCTGGGACGACACCCGCGCCGACAGCCTCGACGAGCCCCGGCAGTTGCTCTATCGCTCGAACCTGCTGGGGTCCGACCTGCGCATCACGAACTACGGTGGCGGCAACACGTCGGCCAAGATCATGCAGGTCGATCCGCTGACGGGCGCGCAGGTCGAGGTGCTGTGGGTCAAGGGTTCCGGCGGCGACCTCGGGTCGATGAAGCTCGACGGCTTCTCCACGCTCTACATGGACAAGCTGCGCGCGCTCAAGACCTTGTACCGCGGCCGCGAACACGAGGACGAGATGGTGGCCTACCTGCCCCACTGCACCTTCAACCTCAACAGCCGCGCCGCATCGATCGACACGCCGCTGCACTCGTCCCTGCCCTACAAGCACGTCGACCACATGCATCCCGATGCGGTGATCGCGATCGCCGCGATGGCGAACTCGCAGGCGATCACGCAGAAGGTGTTCGAAGGCAGCGTCGGCTGGATGCCTTGGCTGCGGCCCGGCTATGAGCTCGGCCAGCAGCTGGCGGCCCACGATGCGGCGCATCCCGGGCTGCGCGGCATCGTGCTGGGCGGCCACGGCCTGTTCAGCTGGGGCGACACGGCCCGGAGCTGCTACGAGAACACCGTCGACCTGATAGACCGCGCGCAGCGCTGGCTGGCGACGGAGCGCGGCGCACGCAAGGTGCAGGTGTTCGGCGGCGCCCGGCTCGAGGCCCTGCCCGCGGCCGACCGGGACGCGACGCTGGCCCGCGTGCTGCCGGTCCTGCGCGGGCTGTCCGCCGAGGGCTCGCCGAAGCTGCTGCACGTGAACACCTCCGACGAGGTCATGGCCTTCGTCGACTCCCATGACCTGGAACCGCTGGCGGCGCTCGGCACCTCGTGTCCCGACCACTTCCTGCGCACCAAGATCCGCCCGCTCATCGTTCCCGAATCGGTCTACACGCTGGCCGGCGGCGAACTGCGCGCCGCGCTGGGCGAGCTCATCGCGACGTATCGGGCCGATTACGCGGCGTACTACGAACGCTGCAGGCGCCCGACCAGTCCCCCGCTGCGCGACCCCAACCCGGTGGTGCTGCTGCTGCCGCGCATCGGCATGATCACGGTGGCCAGGGACAAGGCGACGGCGCGCATCGCCGGCGAGTTCTACGTCAACGCCATCAACGTGATGCGCGAGTCCAATGCCGTCGACCAGTACGTCGGATTGCCCGAGCAGGAGGCGTTCGACATCGAATACTGGCTGCTCGAGGAGGCCAAGCTCCAGCGCATGTCCAAGCCCAAGCCCATGGTCGGCAAGGTCGCGCTCGTGACCGGCGGCGCCGGCGGCATCGGGCAGGCCATCGCGCGCCGCATCCTGGCCGATGGCGGCTGCGTGGTGCTGGCCGACATCGACGACGAGGCGCTGCAATCGGTCAGCGCGGATCTGGCGAAGGCACATGGCAAGGATCACGTTCGCGGCGTGCGCGTCGACGTCACCGACGAGGCCAGCGTCATCGCCTCGTTCGCGCGCGCGGCGCTCGAATTCGGCGGCATCGACATCCTCGTGAGCAACGCCGGCATCGCGTCGGCCGCGCCACTCGAGGACACGACGCTGGAGCTCTGGAACCGCAACCAGGACATCCTCGCCAAGGGCTACTTCCTGGTCGGGCGCGAAGCCTTCCGGCAGATGAAGGCCCAGGGCACGGGCGGGGCGATCGTCGTCATCGCCAGCAAGAACGGCATGGTGGCCAGCAACCAGGCCACGGCCTACTGCGCAGCCAAGGCGGCCGAGATCCAGCTGAGCCGCAGCTTCGCGCTGGAAGGGGCGCCGCTGGGCATCCGCTCCAACGTCGTGAACCCGGACGCCGTGATCCGCGGCTCCAAGATCTGGACGGGCAAGTGGAGCGAGGAGCGCGCCGCGGCCAACAAGGTGGCCGAGCAGGACCTCGAGGCGTTCTATCGCGACCGCTCGATGCTCAAGCGCAGTGTCCTTCCCGAGGACATCGCCGAGGCCGCCTATTTCTTCGCCGCCGACCACCTGAGCGCGAAGAGCACGGGCAACATCATCAACGTGGATGCCGGCAATCTCGCCGCCTTCACGCGCTGACCCACAGGAGCCGGCCATGGCCCAGATCCACCGCAGCATCATCGACGCCCACAACGACGGCCTGTTGCGCCACGTTCGCGACGACTACGAACACCTGGGCGAGCAGCTCGCTCGCCGCAACGTCGACATCGAGACGGTGCGGACCCAGGTGGCGGCGTTCGGCGTCGCCATCCCGAGCTGGGGCGTCGGCACGGGTGGCACGCGCTTCGCGCGCTTCCCCGGCCCGGGCGAGCCGCGCAACGTGTTCGACAAGCTGCAGGACTGCGGCGTGATCCAGCAGCTGGCGCGCGCGACACCCACCGTGTCGCTGCACATCCCCTGGGACAAGTGCAGCGACTGGACCGAACTGAAGCAGGCCGCGGCGAACCAGGGCCTCGCGTTCGACGCGATCAACTCCAACACCTTCTCCGACCAGAAGGGCCAGGCCCACAGCTACAAGTTCGGCAGCCTGACGCACACCGACGCGGCCACGCGCGCGCAGGCGGTCGCCCACAACATCGAGTGCATCGAGATCGGCCGCCAGATCGGCTCGAAGGCGCTGACGGTGTGGGTGGGCGACGGCAGCAACTTCCCCGGCCAGCAGCACTTCCGGCGCGCATTCGACCGCTACCTGGACAGCACGCGCCAGATCTACGCCGCGCTGCCGGCGGACTGGCGCATGTTCCTCGAGCACAAGATCTGCGAGCCCGCGTTCTACAGCACGGTGATCCAGGACTGGGGTTCGAGCTTCCTCGCGGCCAGCGCGCTCGGCGCGAAGGCGCAGTGCCTGGTCGACCTCGGCCACCACGCGCCCAACGTCAACATCGAGCTGATCGTGGCGCGGCTCGCCGCAGCCGGCAAGCTTGCGGGTTTCCACTTCAACGACAGCAAGTACGGCGACGACGACCTGGATGCGGGCAGCGTGGCACCGTACCGGCTGTTCCTGGTCTTCAACGAACTGGTCGCCGCAGCGCACGAACGCGTCGCGGGCTTCGCGCCCGCGTACATGCTCGACCAGAGCCACAACGTCACCGATCCCATCGAGAGCCTCATGACCAGCGCGGCGCAGGTGCAACGCAGCTATGCGCAGGCCTTGCTGGTCGACCGCGCGGCGCTCGACGCCGCGCAGGACGCCAACGACGCGCTGACTGCCAGCCAGTTGTTGAAGACCGCATTCCAGACCGACGTCACTGCCCTGCTGCAGCGCATGCGGCTCGATGCCGGCGGCGCGATCGACCCCGTCGGCACGTATCGCGCGAGCGGCTATCGACGCCAGGCGGCCCAGGAGCGCCCCGCCGTCGCGGGCGGAGGCGGCGGCATCGTCTAGGGCGAGAAGGTTCACACGGCCGGGACGAGGCGCCGGCAAGAGTACCGCCTCGAGGCAGAACGGCCGGCCCCTCGTCGGCGTCGAACTTCAATCAGAAGACAGGAGACAAACCAATGACACATCGCACTTCCGCGCTGCTCGCCGCCGTCCTGGCGGTGGTGCTGGCCCAACCGGCCTTGGCAGCCGACAAGATCGCCCTGGTCGTCAAGTCGCTGGGCAACGGCTTCTTCGACGCCGCGCACCAGGGCGCGATGGATGCCGCCAAGGAGCTCAAGGACGTCGAGATCATCTACACCGGTCCGGCCAAGGCCACCGCCGAGGGACAGATCGAGATCATCAACACGCTCATCGCCCAGGACGTCAAGGCCATCGTGATCTCGGCCAACGACCCCGACGCGCTGGTGCCGGTGCTCAAGAAGGCGATGGCGCGCGGCATCAAGGTCGTGTCCTTCGATTCCGCGGTGCGCAAGGACGGCCGCCAGATGCACCTGGCCCCCTCGTCGACCGCCCTGATCGGCCAGAAGCTGGTGACCATGGCCGAGGACGCGGGCGGCAAGAACGCCGAGATCGCCGTGCTGTCGGCCACCGCGCAGGCGACCAACCAGAACGCCTGGATCGCCACGATGAAGACCGTGCTGGCGCAGCCCGGGCACGCAGGCGTGAAGCTCGACGCCGTCGTCTACGGCGACGACCAGACCGACAAGAGCTACCGCGAGGCGCAGGGCCTGTTCAAGAGCTATCCCAACCTGAAAGTCATCGTCGCGCCGACGACCGTGGGCGTGGCGGCCGCGGCCAAGGCCGTGCAGGACGAGCACAAGGTCGGCCAGATCTATGTCACGGGCCTGGGCCTGCCGTCGGAGATGGCAGGACACGTGCACAGCGGCGCGGTCAAGTCGTTCGCGATCTGGAACCCGATCGACCTCGGCTACTCGTCGATCTATGCCGCCGAGGCCTTCATCAAGGGCTCGGCCAAGGGAGCGCCGGGCGAGCAGATCTCCCTGGGTCGCGTCGGCAAGGTGACCCTGGACAAGGACAACGAGGCGGCGATGGCCGAACCGTTCAACTACGACGCGACCAACGTCGACAAGTTCGCGAAGTTCTTCTGACGTCGTCAACCCGAGGCCGCCTGTCGCCGCTCGGGGCGACAGGCAGGATCACGCTCATGAGTTCCTTGCCTTCCTTGCCCGAATCGCCGCCTGCGGCCACGCCCGTGCTGACCGTCCGGGGCCTGCACAAGCGCTTCGGCGCGACGCATGCCCTGCGCGGGATCGATCTCGAGCTCGTCGCGGGCCAGGTGCTGGCACTCGTCGGCGAGAACGGCGCGGGCAAGTCGACGCTCGTGAAGATCCTGACCGGCGTGCATCCGCCCACCGAGGGCGAGGTGCTGCTCGGCGGCCAGGCGCGTCGCTTCGAGAGCGCCCAGCAGGCCCAGGACGCGGGCATCGTGGCCGTCCACCAGGAGACGGTGATGTTCGACGAGCTGAGCGCGGCCGAGAACATCTTCATCGGACGCCAGCCGATGCGCGGCCTGCCCGGGCTTCGCTTCATCGACTGGACGCGCATGAACCGCCGCGCACAGCAGGCGCTCGACGACGTCGGCGCCGGGTTCGCGGCCACCACGCTGGTGCGCGATCTCAGCCTGGCGCAGCGCCATCTCGTGGAGATCGCGCGTGCGCTGTCGCAGCAGGCGCGCGTCGTGATCCTCGACGAGCCGACCGCCGCCCTGTCGCAAGCCGAGATCCGCGATTTCTACGGCCTCGTGCGCGGCCTGAAGGCGCGCGGCGTCGCGGTGCTGTTCATCACGCACAAGTTCGACGAGCTGTTCGCGGTATGCGATCGCTACGTCGTGCTGCGCGACGGCGCGTCGGTGGGCAGCGGGCGGATGGCCGATGCCGACGAGGCCGGCCTGGTGCGCCTGATGGCGGGCCGCGCCATCGACAAGATCTATCCATCCATCCGCAGCGTGCCCGGCGAGACCGTGCTGCAGGTGCGCTCGCTGAGCCATCCGACCGAATTCCACGACCTCCACTTCGCGCTGCGCCGCGGCGAGATCCTCGGCTTCTACGGACTCGTCGGGGCGGGCCGCAGCGAGGCCATGCTGGCCCTGATGGGACTGAACCCGCAGGCGAGCGGCGAGGTCACGGTCGAAGGCCGCCGCCTCGCGCTGCGGGATCCGGCCGACGCCATCGCCGCCGGCCTCGCGTACGTGCCCGAGGAGCGCCAGCGCCAGGGCGCGATCCTCTCGTTCTCGGTCCGCCACAACATGAGCCTGGCCGCGCTGGCCGGCCCGCGAAGAATGGCCTCCGCGGTCCTCTCGCGCGGCGCGTGGCTGTCGCCGCGGCGCGAATCGGATCTCGCGGAGCGGATGATCAAGCGCCTTTCGATCAAGACCGAGTCGCAGCACACGCCGCTGTCGGGCCTGTCGGGCGGCAACCAGCAGAAGGTCGTCATCGGAAAGTGGCTGGGGCTGGACCCGCGCATCGTGATCCTCGACGAGCCCACCAAGGGCATCGACGTCGGCGCCAAGCAGGCGGTGTACGAACTGATCGCCGAGATGGTCGAGCAAGGGCTCGCGGTGATCCTCGTCTCGTCCGAGTTGCCGGAGGTCACCCACCTTGCCCATCGCGTCATCGTGATGCGGCGCGGCCGCCAGGTCGCCGAGTTCGCCCATGGAATGCTGGATCCGGAGGACATCGTCGCCGCGGCGTCCGGGTTGGCCCGCTCGTCGTCATCGGAACGAGGCATCGGCGCGCAGCACGACGCGGCGACCGGCAGCGGCCCGTTGACGGAGCTCGCCGCATGAAGCCGCTGTCCCGCCGCATGGCGCGCGAGGGCATCCTCGCGGCCATCATCGCCGTCATCGCGCTCGCGGTCGGCCTGCGCGCGCCGGTGTTCCTGACCTGGCGCAACGGCGCCGACATCCTCAACGATTCCGCGATCCTCTTGATCCTCGTGATGGGACAGATGCCGGTGCTGCTGACGCGCGGCGTCGACCTGTCGGTGGCCGCCAACCTCGCGCTCACCGGCATGCTGTGCGCGCTTGCCGGCAAGGCGCTGCCGGGCATCCCCCTGGCGGTCTTCCTGGCGCTGGCGCCGGGCATCGGCGCCCTCCTCGGCGCGATCAACGGCTGGCTCATCACGCGCTTCTTCCTGCCGTCCATCGTCGTCACGCTCGGCACGATGTCGGTCTACCGCGGCGCGATCTTCGTCGCCGGCCACGGCGCGTGGGTGTCCGACCAGGACATCCATCCCGCCATCAAGGGCCTGCCCCGCGAGACCTTGCTGGGCTTGCCGACGCCGTGGTGGGTGGCCGCCGCGGTCGTGGCGGCAATGGCCTGGCTGCTGCGCTGGCGGCGCGAGGGCCGGGAGCTGTATGCCTACGGCGGCAACGCGAGCGCGGCCAACTACGCGGGCGTCCCGGTTCGCCGGCGCCTGATGATGGCCTACACGCTGTCGGGCGCGCTGGCCGGGCTGGCCGGGCTGCTCTGGGTCGGCCGCTACTCGATCGCGTTCACCGAGCTGGCCTCGGGCTACGAGCTCACCGTCATCGCCGCCTGCGTGATCGGCGGCGTGAGCATCGGGGGCGGCGTCGGCACCGTGGGCGGCGCGGTGCTGGGCGTGCTGTTCATCGGCGTCGTCAACGGCGCCCTGCCCGTCATCCAGGTCTCGCCGTTCTGGCAGCAGGCGATCGCGGGCTTGGTCATCCTGGTGTCGGTGGCCTTGAACTCGCGGGCGCAGCGCCAGGCCGGGCGCCAGATCCTCGAACGCGGCAGCGCACCGCATCCGAAGGGAGCCACGGCATGAAGGCCGTCGACACCTGGGAGCGCGTGCTCGTCGCGCTGATCGTCCTCGTCTACGTCGTGTTCGGCCTGGGGATCCACGGCTTCCTCGCGCCGTACGCGATCGCCGACAGCACCACCAACATGTCCGAGAAGGCCATCATCGCGCTCGCGATGGCGCTGCTGGTCGTCGCGGGCGAGATCGACCTGTCCATCGCCGCCACGATGGCCCTCAGCTCGCTGGCCATGGGCTTCGCGATGAAGGCGGGTGCGGCCCTGCCCCTGATGCTCGCGGCGGCCGCGGCCACCGGCGCGGCCTGTGGCGCGCTGAACGGCTGGCTGGTCACGCGCTGGCAGCTGCCGTCCATCGTGGTCACCATCGGCACGCTGTCGCTCTATCGCGGCCTGGCGCAGGTGCTGCTGGGAGACCAGGCCATCACCGGCTATCCGGACCGGCTGAGCACCTGGGGCAACGGCACGCTGGGCGACCTGGCCGACCTGCCCAAGCTCATCGTGCCCATCGAGTTCGCCGTGATGGTGTTGATGGCCATCGCGGTGGGGCTGCTGCTGCATCGCACGGTGCACGGTCGTCGCATCTTCGCGATCGGCGCCAACCGGATCGCCGCGCGGTTCTCGGGCATCTCGGTCGACCGCTACCGCTTCCTGCTGTTCGTGTTCGCCGGGCTGATGGCGGCGCTCGCCTCGGTGCTGCTCACGGGCCGCATCGGCAGCACCCGGCCGAATCTCGCGATGGGCTGGGAGCTCGACGCCGTCACCATCGTCATCCTGGGTGGCGTCGCCATCGAGGGCGGACGGGGAAGCATCGTCGGCACCGTCCTGGCCTCCGTGCTGCTCGGCAGCTTCACGTTCGGTCTCGGCATGCTCAACGTCTCGGGCATCGTGATGTCGATGATCGTCGGCGCGCTGCTGGTGGTGTCGATGGTGCTGCCCCGCTGGTTGCGCTACGGCGCGCTGCTGCGGCGCGTGCGCGTCGCCTGACTCGTCCGTCCTCCCATGATGGATGCCACCGCGAATCGCGCCATGCGTCGACGCACGCCCGGCACGACCCTCGTCCTGGACGTTGGCAAGAGCAACGCGAAGCTGGCGTTGATCGACGGACGCGGCGGCGTGCTGAGGTCAAGCTCCGTCGCCAACGTCTCCGAAGCGAGCGACGAATTCGGCGTCCTGGCCCTTGGCGTCGAGCGCCTGGCGTCGTGGCTGCGCGAGGCGGTGCCCCCGCTGCTTCAAGGCGTGGTGCCCGATCGCATCGTGGCGACGACGCACGGCGCGGCCTTCTGCGCGCTGGGGCCCGACGGGCTGGTCCTGCCCCCCATCGACTACGAGTGGGACGGCTACGGCGACACCACGGCGGCGTTCGACGCGTCCCTCGCCAACTTCGGCCATCATGGCACGCCGCTCCTCGGCCAGGGCCTGAACGCCGGGCGGCAGATCGACTACGCCATTCGCCGCTGGCCCGAGCGCGCCGCCCGCGTCGAATACTGGGTGCCCTATGCCCAGTACTGGACCTGGTGGCTGAGCGGCGTGGCATGCACCGAGGTGTCCTCGCTCGGATGCCACACCGGGCTGTGGTCTCCCGACCGGAATCGCTTCAGCGACTGGGCGGTGGCACGCGGCGTCGCCAGGCGCTTTGCGCCGATGCGCGCGGCCTGGGACGTGATCGGGGAACTGCGCCCCGGCCTGGCCGAGCTCTGGGGCCTGCCTGCAGGCGTCGAGATCGTCGCCGGCGTCCACGACAGCAACGCCTGCCTGGCACGCTATCTTCCCGAATACCCCGGCGCGACCGTCGTATCGACCGGGACGTGGTGCGTGGCCATGTCGCCGGGCGCCGACACCAGTCGATTGACGCCGGAGCGCGATGAGCTCGTCAACGTCGCCGTCGACGGCCGGCCGGTGCCCACCGCACGATTCATGGGCGGCCGCGAGTTCGCGCAACTGACCGAGGGATGCGATCCCGGTGCGTCCACCATCGACGCGCTGCGCGACGTGCTCGAAGCGGGCTGGATGGCGCTGCCATCCTTCGCGACGGGCAGCGGGCCGATGCCCGATCGACGAGGCCAGATCCTGCGGCGCGGGAAAGCCGTCGGCGACGGCGTGTCCGTGGTGCCCGTTCGCCTGCGGGCCGCACTGGCCGCGCTCTACTGCGCGGACGTCACGATGCTGCTGATCGAGGACCTCAGTCCGCCGGAATCGCTGCCGATCGACGCGCTGCCGCCCGTCATTCTCGAAGGCCCGCTTGCAGGCAATCCAGCCTATCTGGCCGCCATGGCCGCGGCCTTCCAGCATCGATCACTCCTGCGATCCGTGGACGCGCTCGAAGGCACGGCACGCGGCGCGTGGATGCTCGCGTGGTGGCCGGTCGCCTCGGCCGAGTCCGCCGGCGCACCAAGACGGGTCGAACTTCAGGACCCCGAGCTCGTGGCGCTGCTGCGCGGTCACCGCCGCGCGTTTCGCGCGCACGTGACGGCGGTCTGAAATGCGGCGTGGCTTCGTGCAACCCTACCGAATATCAGCCGACGCCATGGTATGTCGGGTTTCGCTGCTGGATTGCGTTGCGGCCATATACCCGTACGACGGCCCTCTGACCGATCGACATTGAAAGGACGGCTCGCGTCAGTGTCGGCCGTTCGCGCAGCAGTGCTTGTATTTCCGTCCGCTGCCACAAGGACAGGCCTCGTTGCGTCCGACCTTTCGGCCCTCGCGGCGCAGCGACACGGCAACTGACGGGCGCGCGGACGACCGTCGCTGCTGCTCGAAGTATCGATAGATCCTGGTCACGCCCGCGATCATCGCGGCGATGACTTCCTCGCGCTTCTCGCCGTCCATCGGCGGCGGGCGCATGGACGGGTCGGGATCGTCTTCGTGCGCCAGCATCATGATCGGAATCGCCGAGCCGCCCCGCTCCTCGCTGTCGATCAGCTCGCGCCAACGGTCGGGGCGCATCTGGACACCGCGCATGAATCCCTTGGCCCAGTCGTTCGCGCGAGCGACACCAGCCGCATCCTCGAGCAGGACGGGAAGATAGACGTGCGGTTCCGAGACCGTGCGCAGCAATTCACCGGCGATCGTGTTCCAGTGCTGCAGGAGCAACTCGATGATGTCGCCGGCTTGGACGCCGTCCAGTTCTTCACCGAGCACGTGCGGGAGGTACTCGCTGGGCAGCACCATGTCGGGCCCGCAGATCAATGCGGCGAAGTAGCCGTCGATCCATTCGATGTTCACGCCGGCCGGCGCGTGCTCGTCGAGATAGGTTTCGAGGCGATCGAACTGCTCGTCGGTCAGCGGTGCATTGGTGGGCAGGAGCGGCATGAACTTGGTGATAAGGCGTTTCGAACGAGCGCAATGCATGCTACATGCAGGGCATCCGCGGGCGGGAAGGCCATGCTACAGTGCGCCGCTTCGCGAGGCGGCCCCCTTCCGCAGCGTTTCCGCCTGCCCGGAACATCCGTGCCCACTTCGAAGCCGAAACCACCCGAGACACCGCCGAAGACGCGTCGCAGCGACGCCCCGACGCTTCTCGACGTGGCCCGTGCTGCAGGCGTGTCCGAATCGGCCGTCTCGTCCGCGCTCAGCGGTGGCCGCCGGGGCTCGGCCCGCGTGTCGGCCGAGACCTGCGAGCGCGTACTGGCCGAGGCGCGGCGGCTGGGATACCGGCCGAACGGCACCGCGCGCGCGCTCGCGAACCGGCGCACCGACACGGTGGGCTTCGTCACCAACATGATCGGCGAAGAGCCGAACTTCTACTTCCTTGAAGTCTTCAGCGGCGTCATGCGCGGCGCCACGGCCGCGGGGCAGACGACGGCCGTCTTCACGCTGGGCGACTGGGACGAGGCGCAAGTGCGCATCCCGGCACTGTGCGACGGCCGTGTCGATGGCCTGATCCTGCTCGCCCCGCTCCTGCAGGATCGCAGCGCGGCGTGGTTGCCGCCGCATACGCCGCTGGTGTCGGTGCATGCCGACAGCCCGCTGCCCGGCGTGGTGAACATCGAATCGGACAACGAGGCCGGTGCTTGCGCGATGGTGCGCCAGTTGCTCGCCATCGGACACCGCCGCATCCTGCACGTGGCGGGACCGCCCGGGATTTCATTGGCGGAACAGCGCGTCGAAGGGTACCTGCGGGCGCACGCCGAAGCGGGCGTGAAGCCGGCACGCGACCACCTGGTTCGTGCGCCGCTCAGCGTCGACGGCGGCCGCGAGGCCATGCAGGCGTGGCTCCAGCGCCGCCGCGGCCGGCTGCTGCCGGAGGCCGTGTTCGGCTGCAACGATGCCATCGCCTTCGGCTGCATCGAGAGCTTGCGATCGCGCGGACTGCGCGTGCCGGACGACGTCTCCGTCGTCGGCTACGACCATACCGCCATGTGGCGCTCGGCGCGCATGGCGACCGTGCGCCAACCGCTCCACGAGATGGGTCGGCGTTCCGTCGAAGTGCTGGTACAGCGCATCGAGGCGCTTCGCCGGGGCGAGCCCCACGCCGGCAGATTCAACATCGTCCTGCCGACCGACGTCGTCCTTGGCGAGACGCTGTCCGAGCCGCGACGGACGCGCCTGTCCATCGCCTGAACGCCGCGGACAGGGCGTGTCGTCCCCGGCGGCCGATGCGGCCGTAGGTGTTTTCATCAATTAGTTCTTTCGACGATCGAATTAATATCGCCGAGGCTGATGTGGCGCCACATCAGCCGCCCTGTCACTCGGTTGATATGGCGCCATATCAAAGCCCGGCATTCCTCATGAACAAGTACGACAAGCGACTCATCGTCCTCTCCATCCTCGCGGCGATCTCCTTCCCGGGCCATGGCGCCGCGACGACGGCCGAGCGGCCGCCCGGCGCCAATCCGGCGTTGCGCGACCGCTTCACCGCCGACCCGGCGCCGCTGGTCGTGGGCGACACGGTCTACCTCTACGTGGGCCACGACGAAGCCAAGGACACGGACATGTACCTCATGAACGAATGGCTGTGCTATTCGTCCAAGGACCTGCGCCACTGGACCGCCCATGGCGCCATCATGAAACCCACCGACTTCAAGTGGGCGGTCGGCGAAGCCTGGGCCGCGCAGGTGGTGAAGCGCAACGGCCGCTTCTACCTCTACGCCACCGTGCAGCACGACGACACCCGACCCGGAAAGGCCATCGGCGTCGCCGTGGCCGACAACCCGCTCGGCCCGTTCAAGGATGCGCGCGGAACGGCGCTGGTCACCGACGCCACGACGCCCGGCCCCTACGGCTGGAACGACATCGACCCCACGGTCTTCGTCGACGACGACGGCAGCGCCTGGCTGGCATGGGGCAACCCGGTTCTCTACCTGGCCCGGCTCAAGCCGGACATGACCGAGCTGGACGGCCCCATCGAGAAGATCGCGCTGCCCAACTACACCGAGGGGCCGTGGCTGTCCAAGCGCAAGGGCACGTACTACATGACCTACGCATCCATGGCGCAGCAGAACGCGTGGGAGCATCTGTCCTATGCGACGGCGCCGAGCCCGCGCGGGCCGTGGACCTACCAGGGCGTGCTGACCGGCCCGACGTCCAACAGCTACACCATCCACCCGGGCGTCATCGACGACTTCAAGGGACAGTCCTACCTGGTCTATCACAACGGCGGGTTGACCCTGCCCGACGGCCAGGCCGGCGCCGGCAACCGGCGCTCCGTCGCGATCGACTACCTCTACTACGATGCCGACGGCCGCATGTGGCCTGTCACGCAGTCCGAGGCCGGCATCAGCACGCGGCCCCGGCCGCCCGCCGGCAAGGCGCCCGCACCGGCAGACCCCGGCCGCACCGATGCCCGCGTGGCCGTCCAGCAGTTCGCCCAGACCTATCCGGAAGCCTGGCCGGGACGCCCTGCCCTCGCCTCCGTCTCCCGGCCTTTCGACGACGCCCCCGATCCCGTGGGCTTCAACCGCGACAGCGGCGCCAGCCGCCTGGCGCAGACCTTCGTGCCGCGCACCGACATCGCGCTCGGCCGGCTCAGCTTCTACGCCGGCGACGGCCTCGGCACGGACGCCACGCACCCGTTGACACTGTCGCTGCGCGACACGGAAACCGGCACGGAACTGCTCGGCGCCGGCCAGGGCCTCGCCATCGCCTACCGGCCGCAAGGGGCCGGCCTGCTGAGCTTCGACTTCAGCGCCCATCCGCCCGTCATGCTGCAGGCCGGCCGCCGGTACGTGATGGCGCTGCAGGGCGAGAAGTCGTCGTTGACGATCTTCCTGCGCGCCAGCCGCGACGACGTCTACGCCGACGGCGCGGCCAGCCTCGACGATCGGCCGCTCAAGGACAAGCAGGGCCGCCTCCTGGACTTCGCGTTCGCGCTGTATGCGCGCTAGGCATGCTGAACCGGCTGGAGACCGCTGGTACCGCTCACGGTCTCAGGTTTCGACGGGTCGGATGACGCGCAGCGATCCCCGCCTTCTTGCGAATGATCGAGAAGGCCAGGAATCGAAATCAATGCAGGGTGCACACAAGTCGCTGTTCGCGAGCATGGCAATGATGGCCGCCGCGGCGTTGACCTTGTTCTTGTGCGCGGCAGGCAATTGCTGGGCTCAAAAGGCCGAAGGCCTGGCCAGCACCCCGCAAATGGGCTGGAACAGCTGGAACAAGTTCGCCTGCAATGTCGACGAGCGCCTGATCCGCGAGACCGCCGATGCCATGGTCAAGCAGGGCTTGAAGGACGCCGGCTACCAATACGTCAACATTGACGATTGCTGGCAGGGCCAGCGCGACGCCGACGGCAACATCCAACCCGACCCCAAGCACTTCCCCTCTGGCATGAAGGCGCTGGCGGACTATGTGCATGGCAAGGGACTCAAACTTGGCATCTACTCGGACGCCGGCGGGACCACCTGCGACGGCCGTCCCGGCAGCCGCGGCCACGAATACCAGGATGCGCTCACCTATGCGCGCTGGGGCATTGACTACGTGAAGTACGACTGGTGCGACGCCCAGAGCCTGAACGCCGAAGCGGCCTACAGCACGATGCGCGACGCGATCGCCAAGTCGGGCCGTCCGATGCTGTTCAGCGCATGCGAATGGGGCATCAACAAACCGTGGGAATGGGGTGGCCAGGTCGCCCATTCGTGGCGCACCACGGCCGATATCTACAACTGTTTCGACTGCGAATTCAGTCCCGGTTTCTCGACGGGTCTGGGCGTGCTGCGCATCCTCGACAAGCAGGCAGGCCTGCGCAAGTTCGCAGGACCCGGTCACTGGAATGACATGGACATGCTCGAAGTGGGCAACGGCATGAGCGAGGATGAAGACCGCGCCCATCTGTCGATCTGGGCCATGATGGCCTCGCCCCTCATCCTGGGCACTGACCTGCGTTCCATGTCCGAGTCGACCCGCCGCATCCTGACCAATCCCGGCGTGATCGCGGTGAACCAGGACAAGCTGGGTGTGCAGGCGCTGCGCGTCATGGTCGACGGTCCGCTGGAGATCTATGCCAAGCCGCTCGACGGCGACCAATGGGCACTGATGTTCCTGAACCGCTCCAACCAGGCTGTCGATGTTCGCCATGACTGGAAGGCGCAAGGCCTGACCGATGACCTGAGCAGGCGGTCGGTGGATTTCAAGCAGGTCGTCTACCGCTGGTCCGACCTGTGGAACAAGAAGACGGGCGACACCAGCACCGCAATGCAAGCGCGTCTGGCGCCGCACAGCGTGTTGATGCTGCTCCTGACCGGCCCAGCGAAACCATAGGGGCGCTCCACCGCCTGTCTCATGAAGCGCCCAATCTTCTCCCTCCTGATCGGTCTCGTCCTCTCCGTCGCGTCCCAGGCCGTTCCCGCGGCACAGGCGGCATCGGCGGATGCTGCTCACAATCCTCTTGTCTGGGCCGACGTCCCGGACATCGCGATCATCCGTGTGGGCAAGACCTACTACATGAGCAGCACGACGATGCACATGAGCCCGGGCCTCCCGATCATGAAGTCGACGGACCTGGTCAATTGGCGCATGGCCTCCTATGCCTATGAAACCCTCGCGGACAACGACGCCCTCCGGCTCGAGAACGGCAAGGATGCCTACGGCCTTGGCTCCTGGGCCAGCAGCCTGCGTTTCCACGACGGGGTGTTCCATGCCTCGACTTTCTCGGCCAACACGGGACGCACGCACGTGTACACCACGCGCGATCCCGAGCACGGCCCGTGGAAGGAGAAGAGCTTCGAGCCCTCGCTGGGTGACCACAGCCTGTTCTTCGATGACGACGGCCGCGTCTACATGGTTTATGGGAGCGGTCGCATCTCCCTCGTCGAACTGCAGTCCGATCTCTCCGGCATCAAGCCCGGCGGCGTGAACAAGGTCCTCGTCGACAACGTCAACGCCGTCTTCGGCGGCGACCAGGGCGGACTCAAGGGCGAGGGCTCGCAGATCTTCAAGGTCGACGGCCGCTTTTACCTCTTCAACATCGCCTCGCCCGGGAGCCGCTGGGCGCGCACCGTCGTCGTCAGCCGCGCCGATGCCATCGACGGTCCCTACGAGAGTCGCATCGCGCTCGACGATCGCGGCATCGCCCAGGGTGGCCTCATCGACACCCCGGAAGGGAAATGGTATGCGTATCTTTTCAAGGACAACGGCGCCGTCGGTCGCATTCCCTACCTCGTGCCCGTGACCTGGAAGGACGGCTGGCCCGTGCTCGGCCTGGACGGCAAGGTACCCATGACGCTCGACATCCCCGCCGGCGCACAGGGCCTGTCCGGCGTCTCCGGCATCGTCGCTTCCGACGAATTCGAACGCCTGCCCGGCGCCCCCGACCTGCCCCTCGCCTGGCAGTGGAACCACAACCCCGTGCCTGGCGACTGGTCGCTCACGAAGCGCCCGGGCTACCTGAGCCTCGTCACCAGCCGGGTCGTCCCCACCTTGCTCGAGGCCCCGAATACGCTCACCCAGCGCACGTTCGGCCCTGCGAGTTCCGCCACCACCCGCATCGATGTGAGCGGCATGAAAGACGGCGACTGGGCGGGACTGGCCGCCTTCCAGAGACGCTATGGTTTCGTTGGCGTGAAGATGAGCGGCGGAGCCCGATCGCTTGTCATGGTGAGCGCCGATTCCGACAAGCCAGAGGAGATCGCCTCCCTTCCCCTCTCCGGCAAGACCGTCCATCTGAAGGTCGAATGCGAATTCCAGCCGGCCCCCGAGGTCGCCCGCTTCTCCTACAGCCTCGACGGCAAGTCCTGGACTCCGATCGGCCGGCCCTCGCGCCTTTCCTACACGGTCCCGCACTTCATGGGCTACCGCTACGCCCTCTTCTTCTATTCGACCAAGACCGCCGGCGGCCGTGTGGACTTCGACTACTACCGGATCGGGCAAGGCAGGTAAAGACCGGCGCTGACACCGCCCGGCCTCCCTTTCGCCCCTCATGAACAAGACGAACCCCTGTATGAACATCATCGAACACTGCCTCGCTGTCCTCGGCATGATCGCGGCGCCGGCTCTTGCTGCCAATCAGGTCAGCATCGACATCGACGCCGGCAAACCCGGCCCGGTGATCAGCAAGTACGTGTACGGCCAGTTTTCCGAACACCTCGGTACCGGCGTCTACGAAGGCATGTGGGTCGGCGCGAATTCGAACATCCCCAACACCAGGGGCTGGCGCAATGACGTCGTCGGCGCGCTCAAGGAATTGCATGTGCCTCTGGTGCGCTGGCCGGGCGGTTGCTTCGCCGACAGCTACCACTGGCGCGACGGCATCGGCCCGCAGGACAAGCGCCCGAGCAACGTCAACGGGAGCAACGTCGAAGAGATCAACGCCGTCGGCACCCACGAGTTCTTCGACCTGATGGACATGATTGGCGCCGACGCCTACGTCAACGGCAACGTCGGTACTGGCAGCGTGCAGGAGATGTCCGATTGGGTCGAGTACATGACTTCGGACGGCGGCTCGCCCCTGGCCAGGCTGCGCGCCCGGAACGGGCACGAAAAGCCGTTCAAGGTCGCCTTCTTCGGTATCGGCAACGAGTTGTGGGGCTGCGGCGGCAACATGAAGCCCGACTACTACGCGAACCTGTACAGCAACTACGAGCATTTCCTGAGGGTGCCCGAGAAGTCCAGGCCGAAGATGATCGCCAGCGGCGGCAGCGGCTTCGACACCACGTGGACCCAAACCCTGAGCAAGGAACTGAAGGGCCGCACCGCCGGCATCAGCGTCCACCAGTACACCGTTCCGACCGGCAACTGGGAGATCAAGGGCAAGGACCTCGGATTCAACGAAGGCGAGTGGATCTCGACCCTGGCCAACACCTTGAAGATGGACCAGCTCATCAAGGATCACGTGGCCGTGCTGGACAAGAACGATCCCGGCAAGGAGATCGGACTGATGGTCGACGAGTGGGGCACCTGGTATGACGATGCAGGCGCCAGGAGCGCGCTGTTCCAGCAGAACTCCCTGCGCGACGCGCTCGTGGCGGCCCTCAACTTCAACATCTTCCATGAGCACGCCGAGCGGGTCACGCTGACCACCATCGCCCAGATGGTCAACGTCCTGCAGGCGATGATCCTGACCGACAAGGAGAAGATGGTCGTGACGCCGACCTACTACGCGTTCCAGATGTATGTGCCGTTTCAGGATGCCAGGTCGCTGCCGCTGGCGATCAAGGACAACACCCGCTACACCTTGGGCGCAGTGACCATTCCGGGCGTGAGCGCTTCGGCGGCCCGCGCCAAGGACGGCAAGGTGTACCTGGCGCTGGTCAACACCGATCCGTCCAAGGCGGTCGATGTCGCCATCGGCGTCACCGGTGCGAAGGTGAAGGGTGCGGCCGGCAAGGTGCTGACCTCGGCCGCGCTGGACGCGCACAACACGTTCCAGAACCCGCAGGCCGTCAAGCCGGCCGCGTTCAGCGCACGTGCCGCGGGCGGCAAGCTGTCGATCAAGGTGCCTGCCAAGGCCGTGATGGTGGTCGCCTTGGAGGAGTAGATGCCTTCACGCCATGGCGATGCCTCGCTTTGCCGCAATGACGATGCCAAGGTGCATGAGTACCGGCCTCCCGGTGAACTCGAGCTTCCTGCGTTCGCGCGCCGTGACGGCCGGCATCGGCTGCATCGGCCAGTTGCAGCCGTCATTGGCGCAGCGACGCATGGCCGTTTCGTCGCCCCGCAACGTCCCGAATCGAGGTCTCCCATGATCGCGCGCATGCTTTCGCTCCTGGCGCTTGTGCTGGCCTGCGTCTGGCCGCAGCCGAGCCGGGCCGAGAACCCCATCATCCAGACCAGCTTCACTGCCGATCCGGCACCACTGGTACACAAGGGGGTTGTCTACCTCTATACCGGACAGGACGAGGACGACGCCCGCGAGTTCAAGATGCGCAACTGGCGGCTCTACACGTCGACTGACATGTCGAACTGGACCGACAAGGGGGTCGTGGCATCGCTGGCGACCTTTCCCTGGGCGCTGCAGGACAACGATGCCTGGGCTTCCCAGGTGGTCGAGCGCGATGGCAAGTTCTACCTTTACGCATCGGTGAGCGTGCAGGGCTGGCCCAAGAGCGTGATTGCCGTCGCCGTCGCCGACCGGCCCGAGGGGCCGTTCAAGGACGCCCTGGGCAAGCCGCTGATCGACAAGGCCATCGGCTACTTCGACCCCACGGTCTTCGTCGACGACGACGGGCAGGCTTACATGTACTGGGGCAACCCGAACCTGTACTACGTGAAGCTGAACCGGGACATGATCTCCTACAGCGGCGAGATCCAGCAGGCCGAGGGCAAGCCGCGCAACTACCAGGAAGGCCCCTGGTTCTACAAGCGCCAGGGCAAGTACTACATGGCCTACGCATCGGCCTGCTGCCCCGAAGGCATCGGCTACGCCATGAGCGACAAGCCGACCGGCCCGTGGGTCTACAAGGGCGACATCATGGACCACAACGCCAACTCGACCGGCAACCACCCGGGCATCGTCGACTACATGGGGGCGTCCTATCTGTTCGGGTTCAACTACCGGCTGAACTTTGCCGACACGCCCATCCATCGCGAGCGCCGCTCCGTCACGGTGACCCGGTTCGACTACAACGCGGACGGCAGCATCAACATGCTCCCGTGGTGGGACAACGTCGGCGTCCCTCCGCTCAAACCCTTGTCTCCGTACGAGCGGGTGGAGGCCGAGACCATGGCCTGGACGTCCCGCCTGAAGCGGGATCGTGATCGCCAGTTCGACTGGGCGCCAGGCATCAAGACCGCGCGCGATGACAAGGTCGGGGTGTACGTCACGCACATCACCGATCTCGACTACATCAAGGTCAACGGCGTCGACTTTGGCAGCAAGGGCGCGGCCCGCTTCGTGGCCAGCCTGGCCAGCGAGACGGATGGCGGCAAGATCGAATTGCGGCTCGACAGCGTCGATGGACCGCATCTGGGCACCCTCACGGTGGCCCGAACCGGCCGCCCGGATCAGTGGCAGCAGCAAAGCGCGCCGGTCTCGGGCGCCACGGGCGTACACGACCTCTACCTCATCTTCAGGGGCCGTGGCGAGCCGACGATCTTTGAGTTCGATCACTGGCGCTTCGAGCGCAAGTGAAGCCCGCGACCCTCCACGCCCGCGGGCGCCCTGCGCCGCGGACCGGGCGCCGAGATGCAGGCCCGCATACGTCCGCAGACAGCAACCATGAGTGATTTCATGCCCAACTACAAATCTTCCCTCTGCAGGTTCAGTGCCCTCTGGCTGGCGTCGTGCCTGGCATTGAGCACGCTCGCCCACGCGACGGAACCCGCGGCTCGCGCAAAGCCTTTCGAATGGAAATCCAGCGAGCCCCTGATCCGGCCTCCGGTCGATGCCCCGCAGATCCACGGCGTCAAGGACCCCAGCATCGTCTACCACGACAACCGATACCACGTCTTCATGACCACGGCGGCGGCGACCGGCTGGGGTATCGCCTATACGAGCTTCGCGAACTGGGACGAAGCGCCGAATGCGCCCCTGTTCATGCTCGACCAGTCCCCCATCGGGCCGGGTTACCGCGCCGCGCCGCAGGTCTTCTATTTCGCGCCGCAAAAGCTCTGGTACCTGATCTACCAGGGCGGCGACCCGTTGTATTCCACGACCAGGAACCTGGCCGACCCCCGGTCATGGACGCCGCCGCAGCCCTTCTACCCGACCATCCCGGAGAGCGTCAAGGACGCCAAGGGCAACGCGTCCTGGCTGGATTTCTGGAACATCTGCGACGACAAGAAGTGCCATCTGTTCTTCACCAACGACAACGGCAGCTTTTTCCGTGGTGAAACGTCGATCGAGAATTTCCCTCATGGCTTCTCCGAGCCTGTCGTCGTCATGAACGACAAGCGCGAGGACATGTTCGAGGCGAGCAACACCTACAAGATCACCGGCACCAACCAGTTCTTGACGTTGATCGAGGCGATGGGGCCCGACGGCAGGTATTTCCGGGCCTGGACAGCCGACCGCCTGGACGGCAAGTGGCAACCCATTCCCGGCGCCAGGATGAACATGTTCGCTGGCCCGGAAAACGTCAAGTTCAACGGCAGGACCTGGTCCGAAGGCGTGTCCCATGGCGAGATGATCCGCGACGGCTTCGACCAGACGCTGAGCATCGACCCCTGCCAGCCGCTGAAATTCCTGTACCAGGGCGCCGCTTTGGAAAAGAACAAGAAGTACGACTACATTGAAGTGCCCTATCGGCTGGGCTTGATCACCGCCACGGGCCCCAACGCCATCAGCGCGTTGTGCAGGAAATGAATCCCCGCGCCCCGTTCCCGCATGACGCATGTCCCTGGCGCTGCGCGAACGGGTGCTGATGTCATGGGCCACCCACCGCTTGCTCTAGCTCCGACTCGTTTCAGCGCGTCTCGCCTGCGCGCGAACTTCCCGGACAGCACACTAGCCGCGCAGCATTCGGAACCCGAACACCTCGCGCGGCGTCGGCAGCACGGTGCGCACCAGGTCGTGCGCCGCAGGCATGCCGCCGTCGCTATCGGTGAAGAGCGCGATCGCGTCGCCGGTGTCCGGCGCGGCCATGACGAAGGAACGGAAGCCGGGGTTGCTGCCCCAGTGCCAGAGCAGCGGCTGCGGGCCGGCGTTCGCCATGCCCCAGCCCAGGCCCCAGGCGAGGCCCGGCGCATCCGGGACAGGCACGGGCGCGGACCGGATGCTGCGCAATGTGTGCTCGTCGTTCAACAGCGCAGCGAGGAAGCGTCCATAGTCGCCGGCAGTCGTCAGCAGCGTCGTCCCGGCCACCGGCGCGTCGAAGCGCGGCGGCGGCAGCGGGCGGCCGTCCTGGTGGTGGCCGGCCACGGGATGGAGATCGGGCGGATAGCCGCTGCTGGCCATGCCCAGCGGGCCGAACACGTCTCCGGCCATGACGCGGTCCAGCGGCGCACCGGCCAGGGCCTCGACCGCCCGCTGCAGCAAGGTGTAGCCCTCGCCCGAGTAGCGCCACGCCACTCCAGGCTCCGCCTCGAAGACGAGCGGCGCGCGCGGCAGGTTCGGCAGGCCGGACGTGTGCTGCAGCAGCATGCGCGCGGTGACGCGGGCCAGGCGCGCATCGTCGACGCGGTCGAGATGCCCGGCACGGCGCACGAACGGGTTCGACGAGTGCTCGTAGCCGCCCGGCAGGTACCGCAGCACCGGGGCGTCGAGGTCGAGGGCGCCCTGCGCGGCCAGTTGCAGCACGGCCCACGCGAACACCGGCTTGCCGAGCGACGCGGCCTGGAACACGTCGCCCGGCATGGCCGCTTCGCCGCAGCCGGACACCGCCTCGATGCGCTGGACTTGTCGCCCGCGCACGACGACGAACGCGAGCCGGCAAAGGTGCAGTCGCGTCGCGAGCACCTGTGCGCTTGCACGCGGATCGTCGGCCACGGGTTCCTCGAATCCACGCGCCGCGCAACCGCCCAGCAACGCGAGGCCGGTGGCGGCCAGCGCACCGAGCGTGCGCCGGCGTGCGGGCGAGGCGCAGGACGCCCAATCGCCCGCGAAGGTTGCGGCGCCGCGGCGGCGCGCCTGGAAGTCCTGCAAGGTCGTTCTCCCCTGAGCTTCGGCAGCAGTGTATTGCGGCCCCGCCCTTGCGCGCACGACGATTCGACGCGCCGTCACGCGGGCGCCGTGGCCGCGCCTTGATCCGGCATCGACCGGTGGTCCGTGCGGAGCCGGATCCGGAACCAGATCGAGTACATGGCGGGCAGGAACACCAGGGTGAGGATCGTTCCGGCGAACGTGCCGCCGATCAGCGTGTACGCAAGCGTTCCCCAGAAGACCGAATGGGTCAGCGGGATGAAGGCCAGGATCGCGGCCAACGCCGTCAGGATCACGGGTCGTGCACGCTGTACGGTGGCCTCGACGACCGCGCTGAAGGGATCCAGTCCCGCCTCTTCGTTGTGGCGGATCTGGCCGATCAATATCAGCGTGTTGCGCATCACGATGCCCGACAACGCGATCAAGCCCACGAGCGCGTTGATGCCGAAAGGCTTCTGGAACAGCAGCAAGGTCGGCACCACGCCGATCAGGCCGAGCGGGCTGGTCAGGAAGACCATCACCATCGCAGAGATGGAACGCACCTGCAGGATGATGATCAGCAGCGTGGCGGCCAGCATGATCGGGAAGATCGGCAGCATGGCGACCGTCGCCTTGCCGGACTCCTCGATGGAGCCCGCCTGGTCGATGCGGTAGCCGGCGGGCAGCTTGTCCATGATGGGCTGGAGCTGGCGGGTGATGGCGACCGACACGTCCGGCGGCTGCAAGCCATCGGCGATGTCGCCTCGCACCGTGATCGTCGGCACCCTGTCGCGCCGGTGGATGACCGGATCCTCCATGCGCACGTCGACCTGGCCCACCTGCGCGAGCGGGATGCGTTGCCCGTTGGCGCCGGCGAGCGTGAAGTCGGTGATCCTGGCCGGGTCGAGCCGCACATTGCCGGCCGAGCGCGCCACCACCTGCACGGTGCGGATGTCCTCGCGCACGGTGGTGACCGGCACCCCGCTGAGCAGGAATTGCAGTTGCTGCGCCACCGCGCTGGAGCTCAGGCCGACGGCCTGAAGGCGGTCTTGCTGCAAGGTGAAATGCAGCGTCGGCGTGCGCGTGCCCCAGTCGGAGTTGACCGTGCGCATCATCGGGCTGGCGTCCATCACCTTCTGCACCTCGGCCGCGATGTCGCGCAGCTTGTCCGGGTCGGGGCCGGCCACCCGGTAGGCCACCGGGAACGGCGAGTAAGGGCCGAACACGAGTTGGGTGACGCGCAGGCGAGCCTCCGGCGCCAGGCCGTCGGCAATGGCCTGGCGCAGCCTGCCCTTCAGCGCCTCGCGCTCTTCCTGGTCGTCCGTGCGCACCACGATCTTGGCGAATGACGGATCGGGAAGCTCCGGTCCCATCGAGAAATAGAAGCGCGGCGCGCCCTGGCCGATGTAGGCCGTGACGATCCTGGCTTCCTTCTGCCTGGCCAGCCAGGCCTCCACCTTCGCGGCGGCAGCGCTCGTCTGGTTGATCGAGGTGCCATGGGGCATCTGGACCTCGACCAGCACTTCGGGTCGGTCGGAGATCGGGAAGAACTGCTTCTTGACCACGCCCATGCCGACGATCGCGGCGACGAAGAGGCCGACGACGGCACCGGCCACCAGCCACTTGCGCGCGATGACGCGCCTGAGCAGGCCGCGAAACCGGTTGTAGCGCGGCGTGTCGTAGATCGCATCGTGACCGCCTTCGACCTTCTTGAAGTCGGGCAGCAGCTTGACGCCCAGGTAAGGCGTGAAGAAGACCGCGACCACCCACGACGCGACCAGCGCGATGCCCACGATCCAGAACATGTTGCTGGTGTACTCGCCTGCAGTGGATCGAGCAAAGCCGTTGGGCATGAAGCCGACGGCAGTGACGAGCGTGCCCGAGAGCATGGGGGCCGCGGTATGGGTCCAGGCGTACGCGGAGGCGGCGATGCGGCTGTAGCCCTCCTCCATCTTCACCACCATCATCTCGATGGCGATGATGGCGTCGTCCACCAGCAGGCCCAGCGCGAGGATCAGCGAGCCCAGCGTGATGCGGTCGAAGTTCTTGCCCGTCGCGAGCATCACGACGAAGACGACCGCGAGCGTCAATGGCACGGCCGCCGCCACCACCATGCCGACCCGCCAGCCCATGCTCAGGAAACTCACCAGCATGACGACGAGCAGCGCGACGAAGAACTTGACCATGAACTCGTCGACCGCCGACCCGATGTTGACGGCCTGGTCGGTCACCTTGGCGAGGCTCATGCCCAAGGGCTGTCCGGCGTTGATCGCGCCGACTTCGCGGTCGAGCGCCTTGCCCAGATCGAGCCCGTTCCAGCCATCGCGCATCACGACGCCCAGCAGCAGGGCCGGCTCGCCCCCGTTGCGGATCATGAAGGTCGACGGCTCCTCGTAGCCGCGCCTGACGGTGGCGACATCCGAGAGCTTCAACGTGCGACCCTGCGCCTGCACCGGGGTGTCGCGGATCTTCTGCAGTTCGTCGAACGCGCCATCCAGGCGGATGAACACGTCCGGGCCCTTGGTTTCGATGGATCCGGCCGGCGTCAGCGCGTTCTGGCCATGGAGCGCGGCGAAGACGTCCTGCGGGCTGATGCCCAGCGTCGCCAGGCGGTCATGCGAGAACTCGACGTAGAGGCGCTCGGGCTGCTCGCCGATGATGTTGACCTTCTTGACGCCGGCCACGTGCAGCAGCCGCTGGCGCAGCGCCTCGGCGTCGCGCACCAGCACGCGCTGCGGCTCCCCCCGGGCCTTGAGCGCGAACAGCGCGAAGGTGACGTCCGCGTACTCGTCGTTGATCATCGGCCCGATCACGCCCTGCGGAAGGTTGCCCGCTTCGTCGCCGACCTTCTTGCGCGCCTGGTAGAACTCCTCCTGCACCTGCGACGGCGGCGTGCTGTCGAGCAGCGTCAGGGTGGTGAACGCCAGGCCGGGCCGGGTGTAGGTCTCGGTGCGGTCGTACCAGCGCAGTTCCTGCAGGCGCTTCTCGAGCTTCTCGGCGACCTGGTCCTGCATCTGCTGCGCCGTGGCACCGGGCCAGACGGTGACGACGTTCATCACCTTGACCGTGAAGGCCGGATCCTCGGCGCGGCCCAGCTTGAGGAACGCGACCAGGCCGGCCGCCGAGATGAGGCAGATCAGGAAGAGCGTGATCGCGCGCTCGCGCACGGCGAGCGCCGACAGGTTGAAGCGGCCCTCGCTCACGGGCGTGCTCCCGCATTCGCGGCGGCGACGGCCTGGCCGGCGGTCCGGACCGACGCGCCTTCGCGCAGCAGGTGCGCGCCGAGCGCGACGATCCGATCGCCCTGCTGGAGCGCGCCGGTCACGCGCGCGCCGTCGTCATCCAGTTGCTGGACCGCGACCGGCCGCCACGACACCTTGGCCGGTTCGCCGCTGACGACCCAGACGCCGGGCCCCTTGCCGGCGTCGAACAGCGCGCCGACGGGCACTCGCAGGCCAGCTCGGGAAGCGCTCGGCGCGTCGGGGATGCGGACGGTGACCGTGCTGCCCAGCGGCGCATCGGCCAGCTCGCCGTCCAGGACGTAGCGCGCCTCGAACGTGCGGGTGAGCCGATCGGCGACGTCCGAGAGCAGTCGAAGCCGGGCCGCGACACCCACGCCATCGCCGCCGAACAGCGTCGCCTGGGCGCGCGAGCCGACCGCCGGACGCAGCGTCTCGGGCAACTGGACGACCGCCTCGCGGCGGCCGGCATGCGCCAGGCGCACCACGGCCTGCCCCGCAGTGACGACCTGCCCCGGTTCGGCCAGCGTTTCCATGACCACGCCGTCGTCGTCCGCCAGCAGTTCGGCGTAGCGGCTCGCGTTGCGGGCCACGTCGGCTTGCGCCTCGGCCGCGCTCAATTGCGCCTTGGCCGCCTCTGCCGCGGCCTTGACCTGGTCATAGGCGGACGCCGAGATGGCGCCGGTGCCCTGCAGGTCGCGGTAGCGCGCTTCGTCCTGCGTGGCCTGCTGTGCGCGCGCACGGGCGGCGGCCACGGCCTGCAGCTGCGCGCTGGCGGCCAGCTTCAGGTCGGTGGGATCGATGCGCATGAGCGCCTGGCCACGCCTGACGGCCTGCCCCGCGTCCACCCGCCGCTCCAGCACCTTGCCCGGCACGCGGAAGCCCAGGTCGCTCTGCACGCGCGCCGCGATGACGCCGCTGAACGACCTCGTCGAGGACGTCGCGGCCTGCACGAGCGCTGTCCGCACCAGCGGTGCCTCGGTGCGGGGATCGGCATGGCGACCGTCGCCGCAGGCGGCCAGGGCGAGCAATCCGCAGGCGATGACGGAAGAAGCGAGATGGCGCCGGAGCATGGAAGTCCCATCGACGAAGTGAACAGGACTTCATTTTGAGACTAGTGACTATTTTAGTCAATAGTCACAGCGCGATTTCTCAGGGCGACAAGCTGCGCAGCACCAGGCCCGAGAGATGTGCCGGCGCCTCCGAGGTGTAGTCGAAGCTGTACTGCAACAGCAGCGGATTCATGAAGGGACGCATGACCAGGTACACGGCCAGGGCCGTCTCGTCGAGCGGCGTCTTGCGTTCGAAATCGCCGCCCTGGCGGCCCTCGCGCAGGATGTCGGCGATCAGTTCCCGCACCTGCTCGTCATAGGCGCGAACGGCCTGCCATTGCTCCGTCGCCGCCGATGCCGCGATCTCGTAGAGCTTCCGGTCCCGCGAGAACAGGCGCAGGCTCGCCTCGGTGATCGACCTGAACATCCGCCGCAGCTTCTCCGGCGGCTGGTCCGCCTGGGCGACGGCGCCGCGCACTTCCGCCAGGATCTCCTGGAGACAGTTGGCGCAGATCATTTCGCCGATGGCCTGCTTGGACTCGAAGAACTTGTAGATGTAGGCCTTGGAAAAACCGATGGCCTTGGCCAGGTCCGAGACGGCCGTCTTCTCATAGCCGTAGCGGCTGAAATGCTCGGTGGCCGCCGCCACGATCTGGCTGCGGACTTCATGGTCGGCGGGCCCGCGCGCGGGCGCGGTCGAAGAGGAGCTCGTGGTCATGACCTGAGCTTACAGGAGACGCAGGGACTGGACAACTTGTGACTATTTGGTATTATGGTCACCACTGCCACCCGCCGCTGGATCCCGACATGTCGCCACAACACGCTCTCGCCCCGCTCGCCCTGGCCGCCCTCCTGGCCGGCTGTGCGGCCGGGCCCGACTACGTCCGCCCCGACGCGTCCTTCCCGACCCGATTCCAGGGCCAGGCCGCCCTCGACCAGCGAAGCGCAGCGACCAAGGCGGCCCTGGACGGATGGTGGAAGGGCTTTGGAGACCCGCAACTCGCGCAGTTCGTCGAGCTGGCGCTCGAGCAGGACCTCGACCTGGCGCAGGCCTCGGCCCGCGTGCTCCAGGCCCGGGCGGGATTGGGGGCGGCCGACGCCGCCCTGCTGCCCTCCGGCAGCATGAGCGGCCAGGCGGCCAGCGCGTACCAGTCCGTCGAAACACCATTGGGCCAGGTCCTGAATTCGCGGCCCGGCTTCGATCGCCACGGCCACGCCTACGAGGCCGACGTCGCGGCGAGCTGGGAGATCGACCTCTTCGGCGGCCTGCGTCGCTCACGCGAAGCAGCCATCGCCGACTACCAGGCCTCGCAAGCCGGAGCCGCCGCGGCGCGCCTGGCCGTGGCGGCCCAGACCGCCGACATCTACATCGGCATCCGCGGCCTGCAGGCGCGGCTCGACATCGCCCGCCGCCAGGTCCAGACGCAGGAAGACCTGCTGTCGAAGGTGCGACTGCTCCAAAGCAAGGGATTGGCCGCCGAACTCCAGGTCAGCCAGGCCGAAGGGGCACTCGCCCAGGTCCGAGCCGCGGTGCCGGCACTCGAGACCGGCCTCGAATCCGCCATGAATGCGCTCGACGTCATGCTGGGGTCGGTGCCTGGCACCCATCGGGCGGAGCTGGCAGGTCCCGGCGCCATCCCGTCCGCGCCGCGGATCGCCGACACCGGCTCGCCCGCCGAACTCCTGCGCCGTCGACCCGACCTGATCGTCGCCGAGCGCCGGCTGGCCGCGTCGAATGCGCGCATCGGCGTCGCCGTCGCGGAGTACTACCCGAAATTCTCGCTGAGCGGCTTGATCGGCAGCGCGACATCGGCCTCCGGCGGCGACTTGTTCAGCCGCGGTGCAGACCAGGCCGCCAGCGTGCTGGGCCTGCGCTGGCGCCTGTTCGACTTCGGCCGCATCAACGCGCAGATCGACCAGGCCAAGGGCCAGAAGGCCGAGATGCTGGCCGCCTATCGGCTTGCCGCGCTGCGCGCGACCGAGGACGTGGAGGACGCCTTCTCGGCCCTGGTCAAGCGCGAAGAGCGGGCGCGCGTGCTCGCCCAGGGCGTCGACTCGCTCGGTCGCGCGCGCGGGGCTTCGCTTGCGGCCTATCAAAAGGGCGTCGTGAGCCTGATCGAGGTGCTGCAGGCCGACGAGAACCTGCTGCGCGCCTCCGACGCCCGCGCGCAGGCGCAAGCCGAATCCGCCCTTGCGGCGGTGGCCACGTTCAAGGCGCTCGGCGGTGGATGGCAGCCCGACGAGTCCGACACGGTGGCAGTCAGGTAGCCGCCCCTCGCACGGGGCCGAACGCTTCGCCGCTCTCGACTCGCGACACCTTTCGTTCAATTCACTTTCCCTTGACGCGTGGACGCGTCGGAGACCACGACCATGTCCTCATCCGATCGCGAATCCAGCATCAGGATCCCCGGCTTCGACAGCCACTTCCTCGAGCCCGCCGTGCCAGGCACCTCGGGCGAGGGCCGACTGCGCTACCTTGCCGGAGGATCGGGCGCTCCATTGGTGCTGCTGCACACCGTGCGTACCCAGGCCGAACACTTCCGGCACCTCATTCCACGCATCCAGGACCGGTACACGGTCTACGCGCTCGACCTGCCCGGCATGGGCCACTCGCAGATCGTGCCGGGCGCCTCCCGCGAAGAGCCGGCCATGCGCGCCGCCGTGAAAAGGCTCATGACGCGCCTCGACCTGCGCGACGCGACACTGGTCGGCGAGTCGATGGGCGCCGTGCTCGCCCTGACGACGGCCGCCGACATGCCCGATCGCGTTCGAAGCGTCATGGCGATCAATCCGTACGACTACGCCGGCGGCATCAGGCGATCCGGTTTCCTGGCGCGCTTCATCATCACCGGCGTCCTCGCGCCGGGCATCGGCCCGGTGCTGGCGGGCGTCGAACCCAGGCCGATCATGCGCGCGGTGCTTCGCGGCGGACTCGGCGACAAGGCGGCCCTGCGCGAAGACTACCTGACCGAACTGCTTGAAGTAGGTCGGCGTCCCGGCTATCCGAACGTCGCCCGCGCCGTCTACGCCAGCCTCCCCAGCTACATCGCCGCCCGTTCCCGGTATGCCGAAGTCAAGGCACCGGTCCACCTCGTCTATGGCGAGAAGGACTGGTCGCGGGCGTCGGACCGGCAGGCCAACCAGGTCCTGCTTCCCGCGGCCAGGTTCACGCAGGTGGCGGACGCAGGGCATTTCATCGTTCTCGAACGACCCGACGTGCCGGCGAGCCTGCTTCCCTGACCGAAAGGCGGACTCTCGCGGCCGCACGACGGCAGCCCGTTGCCGTCCAGGTACTCACGCTGCACGCGACGTTCGACAGGGACGGCGCCGTGACCGGCGCGTCCGCGCAGGGCCGAGGACGCCGGCGACCGAACGGGGGGCGCTCAGTTCGCTTCGCCGATCAACACCGGGCGGCTCGCCCGCCGGTCGCCGTGCAGCCAGTGCTTCGCGTACGCCGTCGTGAAATGGTGCGCGGCCCAGGAGGTATCGGGGGCCGCGACGGCGTCGGCCCGGGCCTGGATGGCCGGCTGCGCGTCGCGGACCGCGGCGATCACGGGTGCCAGGCGTTGGCTCGCCGACGGCGCGAACGGCAGGCGCGGCGTGGCCAGCGTCTTCGCCTGCGGCGTCTCGCCCGGATCGAGCTCCTGCGACATCGCGCCGAAGGCGCTGGCAGCGAGGACGGTGGCGACAAGGATCTTGTGGACTTGCATGAGGGACCTGCGTGTTCGGGGTTGGACTCGTCCAGGAGCGCCGTGAGCGGTGCCGGCTGGGCGCCGCGGGCGATGGATGTCGCCCGTCGGTGCCGGCATCTGTTGGCGCGCTCCGCGGTCCACAAGCGGTCGATCGCGCAATGCAGTGTTTGCGTTTCGGGAATGATCGCGGCGGTTTGGCCGCCTGCGCGGCACGCCGGCAGGGTCGGTCGACGGGCCGCCCTGCCTTCGCGCCGTCGTCCTGCGCGGCGCGCAGCGCAGTCGCGGAGGCCGCGCACGGGTAGGCGCCTCGGCACGCGTGGATCCTGCGACTTCGCGCAGGATGACACTCTTGGCTCGTCGGCACGGGTGGATCCTGCGACTTCGCGCAGGATGACACCCTTCGCTCGTCCGCCTGCGCCGCCTCAGGCGCGTCGCCGCCTCAGCCTCAGGCGCGTCGCCGCCTCGCGGCCGCGGCCACGCCCAGCAGGCCCGCCAGCCACAGCATCGCGGTGCCCGGCTCGGGGACGGCCGAGACGCTCGCGTCGGTGGACGCCTGCAGCACGTACATGCCGCCGGCCGGGATCGCGCCGCCCGCCAGCCAGCCGCTCGAACCGGCCTGCGCGCCGGCGTACGCGACGCCGACGACGTAGGTGCCGGCGCCCAGGCCGTCCAGGTGCAGCCACGGATCGAGGATGCTGGCGCTGCCGTCGTCCGCGGACGGGCCGGGGAAGCCCCAATCGCGCGGGTCGTCGTCGTCGGTGGCCAGCAGGGTGCCGCCCAGCGTCCAGACGGCCAGCTGCAGGTCCAGGCCCAGGCCCGCGTGGTCGAAGCCGTCGCTGTAGTCGATGTCCAGCGTGAGCGCCCCGCTGCTGCCGACGTCGATGCGGTAGTAGTCGAACGGCCCCGCGGCGCTCGCCACCAGCGAGGCGTGCGGGACGGTCGTCGCGTCGTCGATGTCCGCGTCCGCGTTGCGGTCGAACGCCGACGCATCGACCGCGAAGGCCCGGCCGAAGGCGTGGTTGTCGCCGGTGACGGCCACGGGGCCGGCGATCGCGAGGCCGGTGGCCGCGGCCAGGGCGGCCGCGGCGATCAGGTGCAGTGTCTTGTTCATGGCAAGTCCTCCGTCTTCAGTTCAGCGTCTTCTTCACGCGGATGTTGCGCAGCTGGAAGTGGATGCTCCCGGCCTGGTCGCCCCAGGCGGGCAGCACCTCGACGCCCGAGGTCAGGCGGCTGGCGTCGAACCCGTTGGCCGCGTAGCTCGGGGCGCTGTACGGCAGCTTCACGTGCAGCCACGTGTTCAGCGGCGGGCGGCCGATGAGGTCCATCAGGTCGCCCGTGCGGCAGGTATCCGGCGCGCTGTTGCACACGAGCTTCGTCCAGAAGGCCTGTGCCATGCCGCCGTAGTCCAGGATGCGCACGTCGTACTCCACGCCGCCGGTGGCGGCGATGGACGAGGCGTCCAGCTTCGTTCCGGCCTTGGCGTCGATGGCGAAGCCCGCGTTGCCGCCCGTCTCCGCCTGGTTGGCCATGCGCACGTCCAGCACGCGCTTGCCGTCCTCGGCGACGAAGGCCGGATCGAGCGTGACCGTGCCGCGGCCGCCGGACTGCCAGACCCGCGGCGGATCGAACAGCGTCGTGTTGGCCACGCCGTCGACGTAGACGTCCACGTCACCGGTCAGCGGCACCCGCGGCGACGCACACGCGATGGTGCCCGCGCGATGCGGTTCCCAGCGGATGTTGGCGATCTGCACGTCGAAGCGCCCGCTCGTGCCCAGGAGGAACGGCCGGTTGATGGCACCGAGGTCGGCGCCGCGCTCCGCCAGGCAGTCGATCGAGATCGACAGCGTGCTCCACGTGCCCACCGGCAGCGCCTGGATCGCGGACGTCGCGTCGGCCTGGCCCAGGCAGGGATAGTTGCAGTCCATGCGCACGTTCACCGCCTGGGTGGGCGGCGTCAGCACCTTGATGTCGAACGCGAGCGCGCCGGACGTGCCGCCGTAGGCCGAAAGGTCCACCTTCGCGTTGGCGTTGTCCTGCGCGAAGAACTCGCCGTACGCGTCGTGCCAGCTCACCGACAGCGCAGCCCACTGGATGCCGTTCCGGTCGTCGACGGGCGTCGCCGAGATCTCGCCCGACGGCGTCGTGGTGGTCGCGTTGGTCGACAGCGCCACCGGCACGTCCCAGTTGGACGGGGCGCCGACCTGCATCTGCCAGTCGTCCTGGTTGATGCGGTCGAAGATCGCCAGCGGCTGGCTCGCCGTGCCGCCCGGCTGCTGGCCGCAACCGTAGTCCTGCGTGGCCTCGTCGAGGGCGCCCTGCGTGTCGCTGGACGTGTAGCGCAGGCCGTAGCCCCAGGCATACAGCGGCGCGTAGCCCGGCGCGAAGCGATCCTGGCTCGTCTGGCACGGGCTCTTCGGCCACGAGTACGACAGCGTGCCCTGGAAGTCGTATGCCACGCCCCCGCCGTCCTTCTGGAACAGCACGTCGGCCAGGCCGTCGCCCTCGGTGCCGGGCAGGAAGGCGGCCACGAACGCGTCGGAGCGGTTCAGTTCCTTGTTGACGTACAGCACGCGGCCCGAATAGAGCACCGTGACGATCTTCTTCACGCCCTTGGCCTTGAGCGCGTCGATCAGCGCAAGATCCTCCGGATGCAGCCTGGCCAGCTCCAGCGTCCTGGAGCTGCCGAGATCGCCCGCGCCCTCCGCGTACGGCGTCTCGCCGATGGCCACGACGGCGACGTCATACGACGCGTCGGCCAGCGCGCCGTTCGGGCTCGTGTCGAGCACTGCGTTCGGGGCGATCCTGTGCACTGCGCCCCACAGCGTGCTGCCGCCGCCGAAATCGGCGTTCGGGTTGCCGCCCTGCCACGTGACGGACCAGCCGCCCGACTGGTTGGCGAGGCTGTCGGCGCTCTTGCCGGCCACCAGCACCCTGGCGCCGCGCGCCAGCGGCAGCACGTGGCCGTTGTTCTTCAGCAGCACGAGCGACTTGCGCACGGCCTCGCGCGCGACGGCGCGATCTTCCGGCGTGCCGATGGCGTGCGACGCGTTGCGCAGCGAGGGCCGGGGCCGATCCTGCAGGCCGAAGCGGAACTTCACGCGCAGGATGCGGCGCACCGCGTCGTCGATGCGCGCCTGCGGGATCTCGCCCGCGCGCACGCTGGCCAGCGTGTTGGCGATGAACGGCAGCCAGTCGGCGCGCGTGGGCGCCATGATCATGTCCACGCCGGCGTTGATGGCCTGCGGGCAATCGTTGGTGCTGCAGTCGCGCGTGGCCGAACTGTTGCTCCTCTTGACCTGCCCGATGCCGTTCCAGTCGGACACGACGAAGCCGTCGAAGCCGAGCTTGCCCTTGAGCACGTCGGTCAGCAGGTAGCCGTTGCCATGCATCTTGAGGGCCTTGCCGTCCGGGCCCAGCGCGGTGTCCAGCCAGCTGCTGTACGACACCATCACCGTCTGCACGCCCGCCTGCAGCGCCGCGTAGTAGCCGCGGCCGTGGATGTTGACCAGGTCGGACTCGCTCGCGACCGTGATGCCCTGGTCGGTGCCGTTGGTGGTGCCGCCGTCGCCCAGGAAGTGCTTGGCCGTGGCGATCACCTTCTCGTTGACCGCGGCGTCCTTGCGCAGCTTGCCCTGCAGGCCCGTGACCATGCGGCCGGCGTAGGACTGCTGCACCGACGGATCCTCGGAATAGCCCTCGTACGTGCGGCCCCAGCGGTCGTCGCGCACCACGGCGAGCGTCGGGCCGAAGGCCCAGTCGACGCCGGTGCGCGCCACCTCGAGCGCCGTCACCTTGCCGATGCGGCCCATCAGCTCGGGGTCGCGCATCGCGCCCAGGCCGATGTTCTGCGGGAACATCGTGGCCCCCTTCACGTTGTTGTGGCCGTGCACGGCATCCGTGCCCCACAGCAACGGGATGTGCAGGCGGTCCCGCATCGAGGCCGTCCACAGCGCGTCGGCCTTGTCCAGCCAGGCCTGCACGGGTGCGGCCTTGTCGCCGCCGGGCCATGAGCCGCCGCCGTTGAGCACCGAGCCGATGTGGTACTGCACGATCTCGTCGGGCGTGACGTACTGGATCTCGGCCTGCGTCATCTGGCCGACCTTCTCTTCCAGCGTCATCTGCGCGAGCGTGGCCTCGACCCGGGCCTCGACGTCGGCCTCCTTGCCGAAGGCGCTGGTGACGTGCGGCCAATCGCCGAGCGCCGGCAGCGGTGCGGGGCTGGACGGCGCTGCGGCGGCCGCGGTGGCGGCGGCCTGGGCGCCCGCGTCCGCCCCGGGCGGGGTCTTCGGCTCGTCGCCGCCGCCGCACGCCGAGAGCGCCAGCGCGAGCACGGAGGCGAGGAAGGGCGCGCCGCGGCGAGCCCGCCACGAATGGATGGTCATGAGCTGTCTCCTTTGGTTCTTGTTCGTCACCCTGGCGCGGTGGGCGTCCCGGGTCCAGGGGATATTAAGAAACGGACTGCGTATTCACAATCTGTTCAGGTAATGACAAACATTGGAAACGGCATTGGAAATACGGGGTGCGGTGTCACGCCGCAGGACGAGCGCCCCGTTGCCGCTTCGTGCATCAAGGAGACCGATCAGGTGACCACCATCAAGGACGTTGCCCGGGCGGCCGGCGTCGGACTCGGCACGGCATCGCGCGCCCTCTCCGGGCACGGCTCCGTGGCCGCCGACACCCGCCGCCGCGTCGCGGCCGCCGCGCACGCGCTCGGATTCGAGCCGCGACCCGACGCGCGCCGGCGTCGCGCGCCCGCGCTGGACGCCATCGGCATCTACGTGCCTTCCTTCACCGGCAACTTCCACGCGCCCCTGATGCAGGCCGTGCAGGCCGAGCTGCGCGCCGTCGGCGGCCACCTGATCGCGGCCTGCGGCACCGGCGCCGGCGACGAGCGCCAGCAGGCGCTCCAGGGCATCGCGTTCCTGCTCGGTCGGCGCTGCGCCGGCATCGTCGTGGTGGCGCCGGCCCTCGGCGAGGCCGACGTGGCGGCCCTGCGGCAGCGCCATCCGCACCTGGTGTTCGTCAACCGCGTCGGCGCGCCGGGCGATCGCCAATGCTTCGCGATCGACCACGAGCTGGGCGGACGCCTGGCGGCCCGGGCGCTGGTCGAGCGCGGCCACCAGCGCATCGCCTGCATGGCCGGCGCCACCGACGCCCCCGACAACGCGCTGCGCATGCACGGCTTCCATGCGGAGCTCGCGCTGCACGGCCGGCGCGTGCCGGACGAACTGCGCGTCGTCGGCCACTTCACGTTCGAGGGCGCGCATGCCGCCACGCGCGACCTGCTGCGGCGCGCGCCGGGCGCGTTCTCGGCGCTGTTCTGCGCGAACGACGCGATGGCCGTGGCCGCGATCGCCCGCCTCGCGCGGGCGCAGCTGCGCGTGCCGGACGACGTCTCGGTGGTGGGCTTCGACGACAGCGACCTGGCCACCTACACCTCGCCGCAGCTCACCACGGTGCGCATCCCGGTCGAGCACATGGCGGCCAATGCCTGCCGCTACCTGCTCAACGCATGCTTCGACATGGCCCACCCGGTGGTCCACGAGTTCAAGCCGATGCTGGTGTGGCGGCAGTCGGTGGCGCGCTGCGACGCGGTCGATGCGCCCCGCACGGACAGGCCCGAACCCGCCCGCGCCCGCGCCGGCGGCGTGGCGCTCTTGCGCTGACGCGGCGCGTCAGGGATGCGGCCGCGCCTCAGTGCCAGTTGCCGACGCGCAGGTCGTTCGGCGCCGGGCGGCCCGCGCCCGTCTCGACGAAGTCGCGCAGGCTGACGAGGAACGTCGCCCACTTGGTGCTGCAGTGGGCCATGAACTCGACCTCCTCGCGCCAGCCGCGGTGGCTGAACATGACGACGGTGAAGTCGTCCTGGCGCGACAGCGCGAACTCGATGCGGGTGCCGACCCATTCCGGCGGGCCATCCTTGACCTGCCAGCGCACCTTGTCGCTGGGCGACAGCTCCAGCACGTCCATGTCGAAGCCGCCAAGCAGCTCGCCGTTCTCGAGATGGAACACGAACTTGACGACGCCGCCGACCTTCGATTCGCCGGTCGTCTCCTGCGTCCACCAGCCCGCGAGGCCGGGCACGGTGGCGAGCGCGGCGTAGACGTCGGCGGCGGGCGCCTGGATGCCGATGCGATGGATGATGTCCTTCATGATGAACTCCGATGGGTGCGTTGGGTGCGACGTCCGGGGTGGCGCGTCGTCGGAGTCGATGGTGGCCGCGGCGCAGTGCGAGCGTGAGTAACAAGATTGGCGCGAATGCGCGGCGACGACGCGGTCGCGGACCTGCGATCAAGGGGCACGGCCGCCGGGCATCCCAATCCCGCGTCCGCGTGGAACGCCTCGCCGTCGCGGCGCGCTCGCCACTCCCGGATGAACTCGGTCAGCCTCGAATACCCCACGCCGTACCAGGCTTGCGCAATTGGGGCGCCCGGCAGCGCCCCCAGCAGCGCCGCAAGGCACGAGCCGCACGAATCGTGGGGGGTACTGTCGCGTTGAAGACCCGGATTTCGTTTTCAACCTATACGGGCCACCGTATCTAATCCAACGGCTCAATCAAACGGAGGGTCACTCCGTCAGACCAGCCGGACCTCCCACGCGTTGGCTGAACTCATCGATCTGTCAACGTGACGGGAACCCGATAGTGGCCCAGGGAAAAGAGATCGCCGAGGACGACATCCTCTCGGCGTGTGAGGAGATCCTGGCGAGCCCGACGTTCGCCAAGGCGCGCCGGATGAGCCGCCTGCTGCGCTTCCTGGTGGACCAGGCGGTTTCCGGCGGCGTGCGCAACACGATCGAGTACGCCATCGGGCTCGAGGTGTTCGATCGGGATCCGGCGACCTACAGCCCCGGCGACGATCCGACGGTGCGCGTCCAGGTCGGCCGCCTGCGACAGCGCCTGGACGCGTACTACGCCGCGCGCGCCGGGGGCCACGGAGTGGAGATACGCATCCCTCTGGGCAGCTACATGCCCGTCATCCGCCACGTGACCGGCGAGCCGCCCCCAGGCGCTCGGCACGGCAGCCTGGCCTTCCAGTCCATCCGCTGCATCGCGGGCAGCGCCACCGGCGAGGCGTTCGCGTGCGGCCTTCAGGAGGAACTCCTGGCGCAGTTGTTCCAGGCCTTCAGCGACGTGGTGATGCTGCCGTCGACGCCCTCCATGGGCGCGCGCCGCAGCGTCGACGACGCACGGCCCCTTCACGCGCGCCACCGGATCGAAGGCAGCATCCGCATCGACAGCGAACGCATCCGCACGTCGATGCGACTCGTCGAGCCGGCGCTGGGGCGCGTCGCGTGGGCGCGGCACTTCGATCGCGGCGTCCACTTCGACATCAGCCAACAGGAAGAACTCGCGTCTTCGATCTGCAGCGCCTTGAAACGCCACCTGGACGCCTGACGCGGACACGCGACCAGGAGGACCGCGCGCCCGGCTTCCTTTCACCGCCGACGCGCCCGCCGCGATTGTTACCGTAACAGCGCATCCGACGTTACCGTAACGATACTTACCGACGATGAAGGCCCCGCCTACGATGGCTCTGCGTCTCGACAAAAGACAACCCAGTGGAGCAAGACGATGGCTGATGCACTTCCGGCCGAGATCATTCAGGCCATCGCGATATCCAACGCGAAGTCGATCGGCGAACAGCCGGCCGTGCTGGCCAATCTCGCGTTGGCACAACAGATCTTCAACCAGAACATGCAGCAGCAGATCGCGCTGAGCCAGCAGCAGGCGATGAACCAGATCCAGATGGCTGCCGCGGCGAAGTACGCGTCGATGATCGACAAGACGGCCGCTTGCCCGCACCAGACGACCTTCGACCAGATGACGAAGGAACTCGAGGAGATCCGCCACGAGCTGGCGCGCACCTCGACGCAGCACCGCGGCGGCATGTAGCGCGCCGTCCTGCCTCGACGGGTCCTCGAGGCGCCCCCAGGAGTTTCGTTCGCATTCCGCCGGAGTGCGATGAAAGCAACCTCCCCGTCGCCGGGGTGACGGTAGGCAAACCGTCGTCGATGCATATCACCAACCCAAGGAGCAAACCATGGCATCTCTTCCCGAAGAAGTCGTTACCGCAGTCGCGATCGGAAACCTGAAGGCGATCTCGGAACAGCCCGCGATGCTGTCCAACCTCGCCTACTCGAACACGGTGGCCAATACCAACCTGTCGCAGCAGAACGCCGTGGCCAACCAGCAGGCCATGAACGAGCTGGGCATCTCGATCGTGGCCAAGGCCTCGAACACGGTCAGCAACCTCAGCCCGATGGAAGCCCGCGCCGCGGTGGACGTCCTGACCAACGACGAGCTCGCGCAGACCATCGCCGACATGAAGGCCACGCTGCAGGCCTTCACCGGTCGCTGATCCGTCCGATCCCGGCGGCCTTAATGCGAAGGACAGAACATGCTTGACGAACAAGTGACGACTGCAGTCGCCATCGGAAATCTCAAGGCGATTTCCGAACAGCCCGCGATGCTGTCCAACCTCGCCTATTCGAACGTGGTCTCCACCAACAACCTGGGGCAGCAGAACGCCGTTGCCAACCAGCGCGCGGTGGGCGAACTCGCGATCCCCCTGGTGGCCAAGGGAGTCAACACCATCAGCGACCTGGGGCCCCTGGCAGCCAGGGCGGCGGTGGATGTGCTGACCAACGACGAGGTCGCCCAGGCGATCGCCGACCTCGAGGCGTCGGTCGAAGCGTTCGCGGGCCCGCGTGGCCAGGGTGGCAAGCCGCACCACGGCGGATGGAAGAGGCTGAGAGCCTTGATCGAGCTGGGCTTGCGCCTGGACGAGCACGGCCATCTGGTGGTCCCGGCCAACATGACGATCGTCGTGAACGGCCGCTTCGCGAAGGAAGACATCCAGATCAACGTCGACAACCACCGCGTCACCATCAAGGTGACGCAGTTGGCTCGGTAGCGAAGCCCAGACCCGGATGGGGCCGCCGCGCGCGACTCCATCTTTCCAATTCCGAGGATGGACATGCAAGAAGTCGACATCAGCATCACGGACAACCGCACCCAGGGCGACGACAGCGCCGTGATGTCCGTCGTCGCCCTGAGCGCGCTCGTATCGGCGGAGCAGCCGTCGGCCTTGTCCAACCTCTCCTACGGCAACCAGATCGTCAACAACGACCTGGCCGCCAAGGTGCAAGTCGCCCACCAGGACGCGTTGAACCGCCTGCGCCACTCGATCCTGGCCGATGCGGTCGATCGCGTCCAGAACATCGGCTCCAGGACGGCGCGCGCCGCCGTCGACGTGAGCTCCGGCAACGCGGCGGCCCAAAGCCTCATCGACCTGAAGTCCGCGATCGACGCCTTCGCCGCGCGTGGCCCGTCGCCACGGCCACTCCCGAGCCGGTCATGACCGACGAGGAGAGCATCGACCAGTTCATCGGCCAGCAAGCGTCGATGGTGACGCACAACCGCAGGCTCATGGCCCAGATGGACGACCGCATGCGATGTGGATTCGACGCGTCGCTGCAAGGCGCCGACCACGTCGTCATCCCCAGCAGGGTCAAGCTGGTGATGCTGGTGCTCGGCGCCGGCGCGGCAAGCGGGCGTGGCGAGCCCCTGTTCGGGCCGGCGTCCTTCGCCCGCTGCGTCGAATTCGTCAACTCGGCCATGGTCACTCGCATGGCGGAATCGGGCGACCCGGACCAGGTCGTCCATCAGGAAGGAAGCGCGTCATGAAGCAGACCGAATCGATTGCGCAACTGGGCCTGATGGCCGAGCAGATCGCCGAATCGATGACCAAGGTGGCCATCAACATCGCCCTGCTGGGCGTCGAAGGCGACGCCGACGAGCAGATGCGCGTCATCACCGAGGAGAACAACAAGGTGCTCGATCGCATCCGCCAGATCTACGACCTCGGGCCACCGCCCGCTCCGGCTCCCGCACCTGCGCCCGCGCCCGCGCCCACGACGACGCCGGACGTGGATGCGGTGGCCGGGCCGTCCCCGTTCCCGTTCCCGGAGCAATGACGTGGCGGCCAGTGGTGCGATCGTCGACGTTCCGCTGGCGGCCGTGTCGGCGCTGAACGCCGTCGCGCTGCAAAGCGCCCAGGCTTCGTACGCGTTGATGGAGCAGATCCTCACGAACAACGAAGCGCCGCTGATCTTCACGTCGCTCCCAATCAGCGCCGCCGCGATCACGGCCGGCCTGGTGGCCTTCGAAACGACGCTGGCAGCCGCGGCTGCGGCCAACGCGAGGGCTGGCCTTGTCGCGCCCGCGCCTTGACTGGCGCCCCCTTCCCGAGCGCCTGCTGGTCGCGGCCTTTCCGCTGGCCTACGCGCAGAGCCCGAGCGCGCCGCCCCGGCCCGAAGGCGACTTCTTCGTCGTCCAGGCCGGCGTGGCGGATGTCGAGCTGCCCGAGCCGGTGATGGCATGGCTGAGCCTGTCGCCGCCGCAGGCGCTGTCCGCCGACATGACCCGCGTCGACTACCAGGCCGAGGCCAACACCCTGGCGGCGCGCCATCTGTCGATGCCCGTCGTCGTGCGCAAGCGCCGCTATGCGATCGAGTTCGCACAGCAACCCGGGCTGCTGGTGCAGACGCAGATGGTGCGTGTGCTGAATTCACCGCTGACCATCGACTTCCTGATCGCCATCACCTTCATCGCGGAGCAGATCAGGAAGATCCCGCTCCCGCCGATCAAGCTGCTCGTCGCGGTGATCGCGGTGCTGGTCATCGTCGTGCTGGGCATCGTGATCGCGGCCATCCGGGCCCTCTTCGCCGACGTGCCCCAGCCCTGTCCGCTTTCCGCCGATACCAACGGCGTCCCCATCGTCATCGTGCCGGGCGTCAGCGTGACCCAGGGCCTGCCGCGGCCCGACGTCAGCGCGGAGAACCAGCTCGTGGCGCTGCAGACGATCAAGCAGGTCTATTGGCTGGTCAAGCAGGTCGCATGAACAGAGGAGGACCGCACGCGCCATCGAACCTCCCATCGCCCCCACGCCCCGCCCGACACGGGCGACCGATGACTTCGCCCGCACCACTCCCGCCCTCTGGAGAGACATCCATCATGGACATCACGCAATACCTGCTCGGATCGAACGACAACAACTACCAGTCGCTGCTGCCCTTCAGCTACATGGTGCCGACCTTCTACCCGGTGCCGCCGGGCGATGCCCAGCCCCAGGGCGGCGCGCCGCTCATCGCGCTGGACGACGAGGATCTCCAGGCACGGGCACAGCGCCTGGTCAACGTCCTGTACTGGACGGCGACCACGTACAAGGACGCCGACGGCATGAGCGACAGCCAGACGCTGAAGGTGTTCATCGCGCCCGAGTTCTACTTTCGCAAGGCCTCCGATGCCGAGGCCGTGTCGGGCCAGTTCACGCGCAACACCAGCTTCGGTTCCTACCCCGAAGACGTCCGCTACCAGCTCGCGGAGGCCCTCTACGACGCGATCCAGACCACGCCGCTGTTCAAGGACTGGGTGATCGTGGCCGGAACCGTCTGCTCGGTGCTGCCGGAGTACGCCGATCGGCTGAATCTGCTCAACACGGCCATCATGCTGCGCGGCCAGCGTTCGGCCCCGGACGCGTCCGTTCCCTACGTCCTGATGGAAAAGCACTACATCTCGCACATCGACGGGCCGCCGCAGGACTGGCACGCCAACATCGACCCGACGACTGTCTACAGCTTCACGCTCAATCCCGACCAGGAGCTCGACAACCTCATCTACTGGAACCGCATGATGCTGGGCCTCGAGGTCTGCCTCGACCACAGCCGCCAGGTCGTGCGCAACGCCGTGAACCAGCTGCGCGCCACGCTGGGCCCCAACATGCAGCCGCTCAACCTGCAGCTGGTCACCTCGTGCGGCATGTCCATCGTCAACCAGGCGCTGGCCGTGGAGGACGGCGCGCTGGTCATGCTGACCGACGGCTATTGCGCGGCCGACGACGGGCTGCGCGAGCCGATCTTCCAGCTCGGCCGCTACGACGCCACCGCCGGCGCGGTGACGCTGGTGGGCCCGGGCAACTTCCAGTTCCAGGAACTGCCGAAGATCCCGAGCTACCAGGTCCACTACGCCCAGGGCCTGTACGAGCACCTGGGACGGCGCCAAGGCGTCTGGGCGAGCACCTCGAAGCTGCCCTTGCGGCTCGTGCAAGTCAACAGGTGCGCGAACTAGTGCAGTGCACGGGGCGTCCTGGAACTTGTCCTTGCCGGCATGCTCCAAGCGCTCACGTGCAGAAATGGCCAGCCCGGCCCCCTCGCTTCGTCGTGCCCTGCACGCCGGCAGCGCGTCGCGTCTGAACAGGGTCGAGCGCTTCTTGCGCGACATCGGGGAACAGAGCGGCGCACCGCACGGGAGTGGCTCGACCGCCAGCTGAAGGAAGCCGCCATGAACCACGCCGCCCGCCTCGTCTCGCACCCCGTCGCGGCCGATGCCGACACGGTCTACGACTTCGCCCATCGCATCGAGAACCTGCCCCAGTGGGCCGCCGGGCTGACGACGCAGCTCGTCCGGGATGGCGACCAGTGGTTCAGCGAGACGCCCCAGGGGCGCATCCGGATCGAGATGACGCCGCACAACCCGTTCCGCGTGATGGACCACGACGTCACGTTGCCCGGCGGCCCCACGGTGCACAACGCCTTCCGCGTCACGCCCACCGGCGACGGCAGCCTGCTGGCGTTCGTCGTGCTGCGGATGCCCGACGCCACGGATGCGGACTTCGAGCGCGACTGCGGGCTCGTCGCTGCGGACCTGCGCACGCTGGCGACCCTGGTGGAAGGCGTGCCCGCGATCTGAACGCGGCGCGCCCGGGGTAGAGTCACGGCCACCCGAGACCACCCCGCAGGGAGATTCCAGATGAGCGTGCCCAATCCGTCCGTCGACCCGTGGTTCGCGAAGGCCAGGCCCTGGCAGGCCGAGATCGCCAGGCTGCGCGAGATCCTGCTCGAGTGCGATCTCGGCGAGGAACTGAAATGGGGCAAGCCGACCTACACCGCGGACGGCGCCAACATCGTGCTGATCATGCCGCTGAAGGAAACCTGCACGCTGCTGTTCATGAAAGGCGCGCTGCTGGAAGACCCGAAGGGACTGCTGGTGCAGCCGGGGGAGAACTCGCAGTCGGCGCGGCAGATGCGCTTCACGTCGGCGGCCGACATCACCAGGCTCAAGGCGACCATCAAGCGCTACGTCAAGCAGGCCGTCGAGCTCGAGAAGTCCGGCGCGAAGGTCGAGTTCAAAAAGAGCACCGACCTGGTCTATCCGAAGGAATTCCAGGACAAGCTGGACCGCAACTCGGCGCTGCGCGAGGCCTTCCTCGCGCTGACGCCGGGCCGCCAGCGCCAGTACCACCTGCATTTCACCGGCGCCAAGCAGGCGGCGACGCGGGAAGCGCGGGTCGAGAAGGCCATTCCGCTGATCCTCGACGGGCTGGGATTGAACGATCGCTGACCAGGCGGCGAAGGCCGCGGTCGCTGGCTCATTCCATGAGCCTGGGCGCTCCTACAGTCCGTCCCAGATCGCAGCCTGATCAAGTTGCAGATCCCAACCCTCGCCGATTCCAGCGACTGGTCGACGAGGCCTCGGGCCTGGCCTTCGCGCCAGGCTTTTTTTTGGTTCATCGCCGAAGTGCGGGGAGCGCGTCCGTCCAGACCTGGTGTGGGACGCTGCCCGGAACGTCGATTCTCTGCCCCGTCATCCTGCGACTGCGCGCAGGATGACAGGTCAAGGGATGAGCCTGTCCGTGAGGCGATGCCCCCGCCCCGCCAGCCACGTTGCCGGCAGCCTCCCCGCAGATCGGCGATGAACCTGGCCGCGACTCGGCAAAGACCCCTTCTTGCCGCCCGCGTCGGCACGCTCGAGCGGCCGGGCAGATACATCACGTTGTGACATAATTACCGGCTTTGCCCTTCCCCCGAGGCCCATGCCGCCGCTCACCAAGACCGACTTCGAGGCGCTGTCCGAATTCCGCTACCAGATCCGCCGCTTCGAGCGCTTTTCGGAGGACGTCGTCCAGGCCGAGGGCATCACGCCGCTGCAGTACCTGCTGCTGCTGCATGTCAAGGGCTATCCGGGCCGCGACTTCGCCACGGTGGGGGAGCTCGCCGACCGGCTGCAGGCCAAGCCGCACGGCGTCGTCGCGCTGGTCTCGCGCTGCGAGGAGAACTTCCTCGTGGAACGCCGCCAGAGCGATGTCGACCGCCGCCAGGTCGAGATCCACCTGCTGCCCGCCGGCGAACGCGTGCTGGCGCACCTGGCCCGCCTGCATCGCACCGAGCTGCAATCGCTGGGCAGCGTGTTCTCCGTGCCCCACATCAACCGCTGAGCCGCGCATGGATCCAACCGACACCGCCGGCCTGCGCGACCCGCAGCGCGCCCAGGGCGAGCGGCGCGACTTCGCGTCCGCCCACCGCCTGCCCGCCATCGCGGCCATCGCCGCCGTCATCGGCGGCGGCAGCGCGCTGGCGGCCTGGGCGCTGCTGCACCTGATCCGCGTCTTCACGAACCTGTTCTTCTTCCAGACGCTGTCGGACAAGCTCGTCTCGCCGGCCACCAACACGCTGGGCCTGGCGGTGATCGCGGTGCCCGCGGTCGGCGGGCTGATCATCGGCCTGATGGCGCGCTACGGCTCGGAGAAGATCCGCGGCCACGGCATCCCGGAGGCGATCGAGGCCATCCTGTTCAACAAGAGCCGGATGTCGCCGAAGGTGGCGGTGCTCAAGCCGATCTCCTCGGGCATCGCGATCGGGTCGGGCGGCCCGTTCGGCGCCGAAGGCCCGATCATCATGACCGGCGGCGCGCTCGGCTCGCTGATCGGCCAGTTCTTCCACATCACGGCCGCCGAGCGCAAGACGCTGCTGGTGGCAGGCGCCGTGGCCGGCATGACCGCCGTGTTCGGCACGCCCATCGCGGCCGTGATGCTGGCCGTCGAGCTGCTGCTGTTCGAGCTGCGCCCGCGCAGCCTGCTGCCGGTGGCCGTCGCGTGCTGCGTGGCCGCGGCCGTGCGCCCGCTGCTGCTGGACGCCGGCGCCCTCTTCCCGCTGCACACGGTCACGCCCGACCTGAAGACGCTCGCCTCCTGCGTCATTGCCGGCCTGGCCGCGGGCGCGCTGTCGTGGACGGTGTCGACCAGCCTGTACAAGGTCGAGGACCTGTTCACCCGCCTGCCCATCCACTGGATGTGGTGGCCCGCGCTCGGCGGCTTGGCGGTGGGCATCGGCGGCTGGCTGGAGCCGCGCGCGCTCGGCGTGGGCTACGACGTCATCGGCGACCTGCTCGCCGACCGCCTGGCCGTGGACGTCGTCCTCGCGCTGATCGTGTGCAAGGCCGCCATGTGGGTCGTGGCGCTCGGCTCGGGCACCTCGGGCGGCGTGCTCGCGCCGCTGCTGATGATGGGCGCCGCGCTCGGCGTGCTGGTCGGCCCGTGGCTGCCGGGCGGCCAGGCGGCGCTGTGGCCGCTCGTGTTCATGGCCGCCACGCTCGGCGGCATGATGCGCGCGCCCATCATGGCGGTGATGTTCGCGCTGGAGCTCACGCACGACGTCGACGCCCTGCTGCCGCTCCTGGTCTCGTCCGCCGTGGCCTACGGCTTCACGGTGGCGACGATGCCGCGCTCGATCCTGACCGAGAAGATCTCGCGCCGCGGCCACCACATCTACCGCGAGTACGGCATCGATCCGCTGGAACGCCACATCGTGTCCGAGGTCATGACGCGCGAGGTCGAGACGCTGGATGGCGAAGCCAGCGTCGCCGGCGCGCTCGAGCGCCACTTCGGTCCCACGCAGCGCCACCGCGCGTTCCCGGTGCTGGTCGGCGGCCGCTTCATCGGCATGATCGACCGCGAGACGCTGACGGCCGGCCTGGGCCGCCCGGGCGTCGGGCGCGTGGCCGACCTGTTCGGCGCCAACGTGCCCGCCATGGCCCTGCCCGACGAGAACTGCCGCATCATCGCCAACCGCCTGGCCGTGCACGGCCTGGAGCGGCTGCCGGTGGTCACCGATGCGCAGTCGCGCCGCCTGATCGGCATCGTCACGCGCAGCGACCTGATCAAGCCGTCGCTCGCGATCGGCGAGGAGGAGGGGCAGACCGAACGCTTCTTCGAGCCGCCGCTGGGCCTGGCCCGTGCCCGCTTCCGCGCGCTGACCGAAGTGTCGCAGCCGCCGGACGCCGATGACGACAAGGCGCCCTGAGATGGGCGACCGCAACGTCGCCCAGTGGTTCGCCGCCTTCGTGCCCGCCCCGGTCACCGTCTCGCGCCGCGAGATCGCCCTCGGCGCGCTCGGCGCATTGCTGGGCCTGGGCTGCGCCGCCTGGTTCAGCCAGCACATGCTGGCCGGCCTGAACCCGTGGTTCATCGCGCCGATGGGCGCCTCGGCCGTGCTGCTGTTCGCGGTGCCGTCCAGCCCGCTGGCCCAGCCCTGGTCCATCATCGGCGGAAACCTGGTCGCAGCCCTGATCGGCGTCAGCTGCGCGAAATGGGTGCCGGACCTCGCGCTCGCCAGCGCGCTGGCCGGCTCGCTGGCCATCGCGGCGATGTTCTCGCTGCGCTGCCTGCATCCGCCCAGCGGCGCGGTGGCGCTCACCGCCGTGCTGGGCGGCCCGGCCGTGCGCGCGCTGGGCTACGCGTTCGTGCTGTGGCCGGTGGCGATCGACTCGCTGCTGCTGCTGATGGCCGCGCTCGCGTTCAACGTGTCCGCGCGCCGGCGCTACCCGCACCGCGCTCCCGCCCCCGCGCCCACGCACCTCACGCGCGACGTGCCGCCGAGCGCGCGCCTGGGCCTGACGCTGCAGGACCTGCACGCCGCCATCGAGGCGCGCGGCGAGCTGCTCGACGTCAGCGAGGACGACCTGCAGGAGCTGTTCGTCGAGGCCGAGCACCGGGCCTGGCGGCGCCGCTTCGGCAGCCTGCGCTGCGGCGAGATCATGTCGCACGACATCATCAGCGTGACGCCGTCGACGCCCGCGCAGGAGGCCTGGCAGCGCATGATCCACCACGCCGTCAAGGCGCTGCCGGTGGTGGACGCCCAGTCGCGCCTGCTGGGCATCGTCACCCTGCACGACTTCTTCGTGGGCCATGAGGTGGCGGCCAAGGCCGGGCACGCTTCCTGGCTGGTCGGCGATATCATGACGCGCGACGTGCTCACGGCATCGCCCGCGCAGGACCTGGTCGACCTCATGCATGCGTTCTCCGACGGCGGGCGCCACCACCTGCCCGTCGTCGACGACCACAAGCGGCTGGTCGGCATGCTCACGCAGTCCGACATGGTCGCCGCCCTGTTCCGCGCCGGCATCGAACGGCCCGTCTCCCCGTCTCCCACCTGATTCCCGCTCCGCCGTGTCCCCGACCACCCTGCTGCTCCTCCAACTGATCGTCGTCCTCGTGTCGGCGCGGATCTGCGGCTGGGTCGCCAACCGCCTCGGGCAGCCGGGCGTCGTCGGGGAGATGGCGGCCGGCGTCCTGCTGGGACCGATCGTGCTGGGCGCGGTGGCGCCCGAACTCAGCGCCGCGCTGTTCTCGCCCAAGTCGTTGTCCGGGCTGTCGGCGCTGTCCACGTTCGGCCTGGTGCTGTTCATGTTCGTGATCGGCCTGGAGCTGCGCTGGCCGCAGGGCGTGCGCGCGCGCATCCAGGCCGCATCCACGGTGGGGGTGGCCAGCGTCGTGCTGCCGATGCTGCTGGGCCTGGCCATCACGCCGCTGCTCTGGCCCGGGCACGCGCCGGCGGGCGTCGGCTACTGGCCGTTCTCGCTGTTCATGGCGGCCGCGCTCTCGATCACCGCGTTCCCGGTGATGGCGCGCATCCTGAAGGATCGCGGCCTCGCGCAGACGTCGTACGGCCAGCTCTCGCTCGCCGCGGCGGCGGTCGTCGACGCCATCGCCTGGATCGTCCTGGCCTTCGTCGTCGCGCTCGTGGGCAACGGCCACGGCTTCGAGGGCGCGGCGGCCACCAGCCTGGGCGTGGTCGCGCTGCTGGCGTTCGTCTTCCTCGTGCTCAAGCCGGCGTTCGCCTGGCTGCTGCGCATCCACGCGGCCGACGGCGAGCCGTCCGCCACCGTGCTGGCCGCGCTGATGATAGGCCTGCTGGTGTGCGCCCTGCTCACCGAGTGGATGCACCTGCACGCGGTGTTCGGCGCGTTCCTGTTCGGCGCCGGCCTGCCGCGCGACGACCGGCTGCTGGAATCGCTGCTGCGGCGGGTCGAGCCGATCGCGATGGTCGTGCTGATGCCGCTGTTCTTCGTGCTGGCCGGCCTGTCCACCACCGCGGGCGCGTTCTCCCCCACCGGTCTCGGCGCCCTGGCGCTGGTGATCCTGGCAGCGGCCGTCGGCAAGGTCGCGGGCGCCGGGCTGGGCGCCCGCGCGAGCGGCCTGGGCTGGCGCGACAGCCTGGCCACCGGCGCGCTCATGAACGCCCGCGGGCTGATGGAGCTGGTCGTGATGAAGATCGGCCTGGACGCGGGCCTCATCGGCCACGAGATGTTCACGATGCTGCTGCTGATGGCGCTGGCCACCACCGCGATGACGACGCCGATGATCACGCTGTTCGCCGGCCGCCGCCCGGCCGACGCGCGCCTGCCCGCCGAGGGCGAGGTCGCCGGATCCTGACATCGGCAGGCCGCGTCATGTCCGTGCGACCCGGCTCTTCCCGCGGCGGCTCGCCGCTCGACCGCCTGTCGACTTGGCACCGCCTGGGCGAGCGCCAGTTCGACGTCCTGCGCTGGCTCGCCACCGGCCACGCCGCGCCGCCGGCCGCCGTCCGCAACACGGCGCAAGGCGTGCTGCGCTACTTCGACCTGACGGTCACGGTGCACCACCGCGACGAGGAGGACGACCTCCATCCGGCGCTCGTCGAGTCCATGGCGGGCTCCGATCCGGTGTGCCTGCGCGAGATGGCGGAGGCCGCGATGCTCGCGCACCGCGCGATCGAGGACGCCTGGCGCGCGGTGCGGCCGGCGGTCGTGGCGCTGTCGCGCGGCGAGCCCGCCACGCTGGCGGCATCGGCCGTCGAGGCGCTGGTGGCGCGCTGCACGGAAAACTTCAGCCACGAGGATCGCGAGCTGCTGCCCACCGCGCACCGGCTGCTCGACGACGCGGCGTTGGCGCAGCTGCGCCAGCGCTTCGACGAGCGCCACTACGACGGCCGCAGGGGCGCCGAGCCGCGCTGACTTGGTGGAAATCCCGCCTTTGGCGCTGCGCGACCGTCACCATCGTCCCGTAGACTGCGTGCACAACGACATCGGGGAGGCAGGCCGGCATGACGCTGACCGTGGAGGAAGTGACCGCGCTCGCGCCGGACGACGCGTCCGCCAAGGCGGCGCGCGGGCTCGTCTCGCCGTCGAAGTGGCCGCTGCTGGGCGCCAACGAGGCCGCCGCCTGGGGCGAATGCCAGGGCAGCGGCTCCAAGCCCTACCAGACGCAGGTCGACCTGTCGGGGCCGGCCTTCCGCTGCTCGTGCCCCAGCCGCAAGTTCCCCTGCAAGCATGGCCTGGCTTTGCTGCTGCTGCGCGCCGAGCACGGCGGGCGCTTCACGGGCGGCGAGCCGCCGGCCTGGGTCGCCGAATGGCTCGCGTCCCGCACCGACCGCGCGCAGAAGAAGGAGACGCAGCTGGCCGAGAAGGCGGCGGCGCCCGTCGACCCGCAGGCCGCGGCCCGCAGCGAGGCGCAGCGCTGGAAGCGCATCGAGGGCGCCGCCGCCGACCTGCAACGCTTCCTGGCCGACCAGCTCGCGCGCGGCCTGGGCGCGCTCGACGCCAACACGCTCAAGACCTGGGCCACGATGGCGGCGCGCATGGTCGACGCCCAGGCGCCCGGCCTCGGCGCTCGCCTGCAGGACACGATGGCGGGCGTGCGCCAGGGCGAGCACTGGCCCGAGCGCAGCCTGCACGGGCTGGGGCTGCTGCAACTGGCATGCGACGCGATCGCCCGCCGCGAGTCGCTGTCGCCCGAACGCCAGGCCGACCTGCGCACGCTGGCGGGCTGGCCGCATGACCAGGGCGCGGTCGCCGCCACGGGCGAGCGCACGGCCGATCTCTGGCTGGTACTGGGCGTCACCACCGAGGAGCGCGCGAACAAGCTGACCGAGCGCCGCGTGTGGCTGCGCGGCGCCGCCAGCGGCCGCACGGGCTGGCTGCTGGACCACGCGTTCGCGGGCCGCGGCTTCGAGCAGGCCTGGACCGCCGGCGCCGCCGTCCAGGCGACGCTGGCCTTCTTCCCGAGCGCGGCGCCGTTGCGCGCGCTCGTGGTCGAACGCGGCGCGGCGGGCGACGCCAGCGGCCTCGCAATCGACGCCGCCCTGTCGTCCGCCGATGCGCCATGGCGCCAGGTGGCCGAGCGTGTCGCGGCCAATCCGTGGTTGACGCTGCATCCGCTGCTCCTGCGCGACGCCGTCGTCGAGTCGGCGGGCGACGCGGCCTGGCTGCGCCGCGGCGATTCGGCGTGGCCGCTGCGGGCGTCCGAGGGCGACCTCTGGCGCCTGCTGGCCTGCACCGGCGGCGCGCCCGTCAGCCTGGCCGCGGAATGGGACGGCGTCGCCGTGCGGCCGTTGACGGCCTGGACGGACGCCGGCCGCCCCGCCTGGTTCAAGGAGGTGGCGTGATGCGCGACGCCTCCGCGTGGGCGCCGCTGCTGCCGGTGGCCATGGTCGGCACCGACCGCCATCCGGCGCCGCTGCCCGCCTGGCCCGGCCCCGTCGGCGCCGCGATCGCCGCGTTGGCCACGGTCGAGCGCAACGACGGCGACCGCGCCGCCTCCGACGTCCTGCGCGCGGCCGGCATCCTCGCGGTCTGCGGGCTTGCGGGCGCGCGCCCGGTGGCGCGCGCGCCAGGCCACGCCGACGCGGCCGCGCCCGACACCCTGCCCGCCGCCGCCGATCCGGCGTTGCTGGCCGCGCTCGCCTGGACACTGCGCGAAGGCCCCGACCGCCTCAAGCAGGCGTTCTTCCTGCGCCTCGCGCAGGCGGGCCTGCGCCTGCCCCATGCCCTGCTGCCGCAGGCGCTCGAGCTGGCGCGCTCGTCGCTGGCGCTGCGTCCGCTGATCCAGCCCCTGCTGGGCGAGCGCGGCGTGTGGCTCGCGCGCCAGCGCGCGGACTGGCAATTCGCCGCCGGCGTCGCGAGCGTCGACGAGGCCGACCCTCGCCATTGGGACGAAGGCACGCTCGAACAGCGCAAGGCCTTCCTCGCGGCCGAGCGCGCACGCGATCCGGGCGCCGCACGCGCACGCCTGGCGGCGGCGCTGCCCGAGCTGCCCGCCAAGGAACGCGCCGAGCTCGCGCGCGGCTTTGGCACCGGGCTGTCGCTGGAAGACCAAGCGCTGCTCGAGCAGCTGCGCAACGATCGGGGCCAGGAGGTGCGCGCCGTCGCACTGGAGCTGCTGCTGCGCCTGCCCGATGCCGACCACCCGCGGCGGGCCACCCAGCGCGTCGCGGCGCTCATGTCGCGCGGCGGCCTGCTCGCCGGCCGGCGCTGGACGATCGAACCGCCCGCGCAGGCCGCCGCCGACTGGAAGGCGGACCAGATCGACCCGGACGCGCCCAAGGGCGCGATGGGCCAGCGCGCATGGTGGCTGTACCAGCTGGTGCGCCAGGTGCCGCTCGCCTGGTGGACGCAGCACACCGGCCTGGACGCGCGCGCCCTGTCCGACTGGGCGCGGGCCACCGAGTGGGGCGAGGCGCTGTGGCGCGGCTGGCGCGACGTCCTGCGCCGCGCACCCGACGCCGCGTGGGCCGAACTGCTGCTGGACGACGCCTCGGGCGCGGCAGGCTACGGCGGCGGCTCGCTGCACGGCGATCGCGAAATGGCGCTGGACCTGGTCTCCACCGCGGTGCGCGAGCGCTGGGTCGTGCGCCAGCTGGCGTCGTCGGAGGCCGCGCTGTCGTCGACGATCTGGACGGTCGCGTCGCGCTGCGGCCCGGGCGAGACCATCTCGGCGAACCTGGCCGCTCCCCTCGTCGAGCGGGTGCGTCGCACGCTCGCCCTGAACACCGAGCTCGCCCCCGGCACGCACAACGCGAACATCGCCGAACAGGAGAGCGTCGGCCGCGTCCTGCCCGAGCTGTGCTGCGCGCTGCCCCTGTCCTTCCTCGCCGACTACGACGACTGGGCCGCATCGCCCAACGAATCCCCCGCCATCGGCCGCGCCCGCCATGCGGGCCGCCAGATCATCCAGGCGCGCCGCGTCCTGGCTTCCTGCCTTCCCTGAGCAACCTCGCCATGACCACCGCCCTCAACGCCACGCTCCGACAGCACGCCGAGATCCAGTTCGCCGAGGAACTGGCCGAACTGCGCCGCCAGGACCACCGCACGCGCCCGGGCAACTGGGCGCTCTCGCCCTGGGCCGTGGTGCGCTACCTCATGGGCGGCACGCTGGACAACGGCTTCGAGGTCAGCGCCAAGTACATCGGCGACGCGCGCCTGATGGAGATCGCCGTGGCCACGCTCGCCACCGACCGTGCGCTGCTGCTGTACGGCGTGCCGGGCACGGCCAAGTCCTGGGTGTCGGAGCACCTGGCGGCGGCCATCAGCGGTGATTCGACGCTGTTGATCCAGGGCACCGCGGGCACCGGCGAGGAGCAGCTGCGCTACGGCTGGAACTATGCCCAGCTGCTGGCCAACGGGCCGTCGGAGAAGGCGCTGGTGCCCAGCCCGATGATGAACGCGATGCGCCTGGGCAAGATCGCGCGCGTCGAGGAACTCACGCGCATCCCGGCCGACGTGCAGGACACGCTCATCACCGTGCTGTCCGAGAAGACGCTGCCCATCCCCGAGCTCGGCTCCGAGGTGCAGGCCGTGCGCGGCTTCAGCGTCATCGCCACCGCCAACAACCGCGACAAGGGCGTCAACGAGCTGTCGGCCGCGCTCAAGCGCCGCTTCAACACCGTGGTGCTGCCGGTCCCCGCCAGCGAGGACGACGAGATCGCGATCGTCGTCAAGCGCGTCGCCGAGATGGGCCGCTCGCTCGAGCTGCCGGCCGAGCCGCCGGCGCTCAAGGAGGTCAAGCGCATCGTGCAGATCTTCCGCGAGCTGCGCAGCGGTCGCACGGCCGACGGCAAGACGCAGCTGAAGTCGCCCACGTCCGCGCTGTCCACCGCCGAGGCGATCTCCGTCATCAACAGCGGCATGGCGCTGGCCGGCCATTTCGGCGACGGCGTGCTGCGCCCGCACGACATGGCCTCGAGCCTGATCGGCGCGGTCATCAAGGATCCCGTGCAGGACCAGGTGGTGTGGAACGAGTACCTCGAAGCCGTCGTCAAGGAGCGCGACGACTGGAAGGACCTGTACCGCGCCTTCCGCGAGCAGGCCTGATGCCCGGCGACCTGGCATGAGCGATCTCGACGACGCCAGCGCGCCGCCGGCGGCCGAAGCGGCCACCGGCGGCGACGCGCCGGCCGTGCACTTGTTCGGCATCCGGCACCACGGGCCGGGTTGCGCGCGCAGCCTGGAGCGCGCGCTCGGCGAGATCCGTCCGGACTGCGTGCTGATCGAAGGCCCGCCGGAGGCCGACGACCTGCTCGCGTTCGTGCAGGACGACGCGATGGCGCCGCCCGTCGCGCTGCTGGGCTACTGCCCGGACGAGCCCCGCCTGGCCGTCTACCACCCGTTCGCCGTCTTCTCGCCCGAATGGCAGGCGCTGCGCTGGGCCGCCGCCAACGGCGCACGGGCGCGCTTCATCGACCTGCCGCTGGTGCACGAACTGGCGCTCGAGAAGGCCGCACGCGACGCGCGCGAAGCCGTCGAGCGGGCCGCCGCCGACGCCGCTGCCGCCGAAGACCCGTCCGACGACGCCGCGCCGCCATCCCCCGGCGCCTCGTCGCCGGGGCCCACACCAGACGCCGACGATCCCCTGGAACGCCGCGACCCGCTCACCTGGCTCGCGCGCGCGGCCGGCTACGGCGACGGCGAATCGTGGTGGAACCACATGGTGGAGGAGCGCGCCGACGGGGCCGAGCTGTTCGAGGCGATCGGCACGGCGATGACGTCGCTGCGCGCCGAGCTGGGCGACGAGCCGCTGTCGCCCGAGACGGCGCGTCGCGACGCGCTGCGCGAGGCCCACATGCGCCAGTGCCTGCGCGCGGCCCGCAAGGAGGGGTTCGCGCGCATCGCGGTCGTCTGCGGCGCCTGGCACCTGCCGGCACTCGGTGCACAGGTCTCGGCCAAGGCCGACGCGGCCCTGCTCAAGGGCCTGCCCAAGGTCAAGGTGCAGTCCACCTGGGTGCCGTGGACGTACCGCCACCTCACCCGCGCCAGCGGCTACGGCGCGGGCATCGCCTCGCCGGGCTGGTACGAGCACCTGTGGCGCACGCACGAGCGGCCGCAGCTGCGCGCCGTCGGCTGGCTCGCGCGCGTCGCCCGCCTGATGCGCGAGCGCGAACTCGACTGCTCGTCCGCCCACCTGATCGAGGCGACGCGCCTGGCCGACACCCTCGCCGCACTGCGCGACCGTCCGGCGCCCGGCCTGCCCGAGCTCGACGAGGCCAGCCGCACCGTGCTGACCCTCGGCGACGACACCGCGCTGCAGTTCATCCGCGACGCGCTGGTCGTCGGCGACCGGCTCGGCGCCGTGCCGCTCGCGGTGCCCACCGTGCCGCTGCAGCGCGACGTCGACGCGCTGCAGAAGCGCCTGCGCCTGAAGCCCGAGGCGCTCCAGAAGACGCTCGACCTGGACCTGCGGAGCGACAACGACCTCGCACGCAGCCACCTGCTGCATCGGCTCGCGCTGCTGGACGTGCCGTGGGGCACCCTCGCCAAGGTGGGCCGCTCCACGCGCGGCACCTTCCACGAGATCTGGACGCTGCAATGGCAGCCCGAATTCGCGCTGCGCCTGATCGAGGCCAGCCTGTGGGGCCAGACGGTCGAACAGGCGGCCACGGCACGCGCCCAGGCGCGCTGCGGCGAAGCCGACAGCCTGGCCGCGCTGTCGACGCTGGTCGACCAGGCTTTGCTGGCCGATCTGGACCAGGCCGTGGCCGCCGCCACCCGCGCGCTGGAGGATCGCGCCGCGCTGACCGGCGACGCCGCGCAGCTGCTCGCCACCCTGCCGCCGCTGGCCAACGTCTTTCGCTACGGCAACGTGCGCCAGACCGACGCCGCGCTCGTCGCGCACGTGCTGGACGGCCTGGCGTTGCGCGCCGCGATCGGCCTCCCCGTGGCCTGTGCCAGCCTGGACGACAGCGCCGCCGAATCGCTGCGCGAACTCGTCCTGGCCGCCCAGGGCGCGATCGCGCTGCGCGACGGCGACGAGACCACGCGGGCCTGGCGCCGCGCGCTGGGCCAGGTCGCCGAGCAGGCCGGCGCGCACGACCTGCTCAAGGGCCTGGCTACCCGGCTGCTGCTGGACGCCGGCGACTGGGGCGGCGACCGCGCCGCCACGGCCATGTCGCTGAACCTGTCCGCCGGCGCCGAACCCGCGCACGCGGCCGCCTGGCTGGAGGGCTTCCTGAATCGCAACGCGGTGGTGCTGCTGCACGACGCCACGGTCTGGGCGCTGGTCGACGACTGGCTGTCGGGCCTGGTCGACGAGCACTTCATCCGGGTGTTGCCGCTGGTGCGGCGCACCTTCTCGGCGTTCGCCGCCACCGATCTTCGCGACCTGTCGCAGAAGGCACGCCGCAAGCCCGGCGCCGCGCAGGCCGGCACCGCGAGCGCGGGCGACGACAGCGACGTCCTCGCGGCCTGGGACGCCGGGTGCGCCGCCCTGCCCCTGCCGCTGCTGCGCACCCTGCTGGGCCTGCCCGACGCCGCCGCCGACGGAGACATGCCATGAGCAACAACACGGAAGGCGAACGGCTGGCACGCTGGCGCCTGGTGATCGGCAGCGAGGCCGAGGCGGCGTGCGGTGCGCTGGCCGGCCCCGCCGTCGAGATGGACCAGGCGCTGACCGCGCTCTACGACGTGCAGGGGCAGGCCGGCGGGCTGGGCGTGGGCGGGCGGCGTGGCGGCCGCGGCGGCCCGCAGCCCAGCGTGGCCCGCTGGCTGGGCGACATCCGCAAGTACTTCCCGAGCTCGGTCGTGCAGGTGATGCAGCACGACGCCCTGCAGCGCCTGAACCTGCGCGAGCTGCTGCTGGAGCCCGAGATGCTGCGCAGCGCGCAGCCCGACGTGCACCTCGTCGCCAGCCTGATCGCGCTGTCGCGCGTGATCCCGGCCGGCACGAAGGACACCGCGCGGCTGGTCGTCCGGCAGGTGGTCGACGACCTCATGAAGCGGCTGGAGGAGCCCATGCGCTCGGCCATCGCCGGCGCGCTGGACCGCAGCCAGCGCAACCGCCGCCCCCGCCATGCGGAAATCGACTGGAACCGCACGATCCGCGCCAACCTGAAGCACTGGCAGCCCGAGTACCGCACCATCGTGCCCGAGACGCTGCACGGCTACGGCCGCAAGGCCCGCAAGCCGCAGCGCGAGATCATCCTGTGCATCGACCAGAGCGGCTCGATGGCCAACTCGGTCGTCTATTCCAGCATCTTCGGCGCGGTGATGGCGTCGTTGCCGGCGGTGTCGACGAAGCTGGTGGTGTTCGATACCGCCGTCGTGGACATGTCCGAGCAGCTCGACGACCCGGTGGAACTGCTGTTCGGCGTGCAGCTGGGCGGCGGCACGGACATCGACGGCGCGGTGGGCTACTGCCAGTCGCTGATCCGCGAGCCGCGCAACACCATCTTCGTCCTGATCTCCGATCTCTACGAAGGCGGCGTCGAGGCGAACCTGCTGCGGCGCGCCGCGGTGCTGGTGGAGAGCGGCGTGCAGTGCATCGCGCTGCTGGCCCTCAGCGACGAGGGCCGCCCCGCCTACGACCACGCCCTGGCGGCCAAGCTCGCAGCGCTCGGCATGCCGTCCTTCGCCTGCACGCCCGACGCCTTTCCGGCGCTGATGGCGGCGGCCATCCGGCGCGACGACGTCGCCGAATGGGCCGCCAGCAACGGCCTGGTCAACAGTCCGTCAGCGCGCTGAGCGACGCGGCGTTCAGCCGTTGCGCCGCGGCAGCTTCCAGCCCGGCCGCGCGAAGTGGCAGGTGTAGCCGTTGGGGAACAGCTGCAGGTAGTCCTGGTGCTCGGCCTCGGCCTCCCAGAACGCACCGGCCGGCTCGAGCTCGGTCACGACCCGGCCCGGCCACAGGCCGGACGCGTCGACGTCCTTGATCGTGTCCTCGGCTACCGCCTTCTGCTCGGGCGTGGTGTAGTAGATCGCCGAGCGGTAGCTCATGCCGACGTCGTTGCCCTGGCGGTTCTTCGTGCTCGGATCATGGATCTGGAAGAAGAACTCGAGCAGGTCGCGATAGCTGATGACCGCCGGGTCGAACACGATCTCGATGCCCTCGGCGTGGGTGCCGTGGCGCCGGTAGGTGGCGTTCTCGACGTCGCCGCCGGTGTAGCCGACGCGGGTCTCCAGCACGCCGGGCTTGTGGCGGATCAGCTCCTGCATGCCCCAGAAACAGCCCCCCGCCAGCACTGCACGTTCCGTCGTCATTGCACGTCCTCCACTTGATCCAGGTATTGCCCGTAACCTTCGGCCTCCATGCGCTCGCGCGGCACGAAGCGCAACGAGGCGGAGTTGATGCAGTAGCGCAGGCCGCCGCGGTCGCGCGGCCCGTCCGGGAACACGTGGCCCAGGTGGCTGTCGCCATGGTGCGAACGCACCTCGGTGCGGATCATGCCGTGCGTGACGTCGCGGAACTCGTCCACGAAGCCCTGCGTGATCGGCTTGGTGAAACTGGGCCAGCCGCAGCCCGACTCGTACTTGTCCGAGGACGCGAACAGCGGCTCGCCGGACACGATGTCGACGTAGATCCCCGCCGCCTTGTTGTGCAGCAGTTCCCCGGTGCCGGGGCGTTCCGTGCCGCTTTCCTGCGTCACGTGGCGTTGGATGGGCGTCAGCTGGGCCAGCGCCTCGGGGGTCTTCCTGTACTCGGACATGTCATTTGCTCCTGCGACGACGTCCCTGCCATGTAGGGCCGGGACGCCTCTTCTCAAGTTCACGGGCGCGGATCACGCGCCGGGCGCCGCACGCCATCCGTGCGGCGCGCCGATGGTACGCCGGCATGCGACATGCCGGCGCGCCGGGGTCATCGCGCCGCTCAGCGCCCGCCGTCGCCGTCGACGATCGCGACGCCGTTGGCGGTGCCGACGGCCGCGACGCCACGCAGCGTGAAGTTGCCGTCCTCGTCGACCGCGAAGACCGACACGCGCGACATGCCGCCCGCCGCGTCCACCACCGCGGCCAGGCCGCCGCGCGCGGCGATGTCGGTCGGGGCGCCGGTGAACTGCGCGATGACCGGCGCGTCCTGCACGATCTTCTGCCCGTAGACGGCGTAGCGCGACACGCTCTTGCTGGGCGAGTTGGCCGAGAACAGGAACGGGCCGTCCAGCGCCACCCAGCACGGCGCGTGCTGCGTCACCGAGGGGGTGACCGTCAGCACCGTATCGTGACGCACCAGGCTGATCTCGTCGGCGTGGGCGATCGACACGTACGCATCGTCGCCGCGCGTGGCCAGGCCGAACGGCGCATCGACGTTGGCCGGGAGGGCGGCCACCAGGACGGCCGCGCCCGTGACCGCGCCGTCGCCCGACAGCCGCACCGTCTCGATGGCGTTGCTCTTCTCGCTGAGCACCAGCTCGCCGGACAGCACGCCCACCTGCGCCGCGCTGCCGTCGGCGTGCAGCAGCGCTGCGCGACCGTCGGCGGCCGAGGCGACGCCCCACGGTCCCGCGCGATGCGATTCCACGCCGGTGGTCGTCAGCACGTAGAGGTGGTCGTGGCCGAAGGCGACGCTGACCGGGCTGCCCACCGTCGGCAGCACCCGTTCGAGGCGGAACAGCCGGCCGCCCTCGTCGCGCTCGAACACCGACACGTTGGACGAGCCGAAGTTGACGACGGCGACGCGGTCGCGGCTGGCGGCCACGCCGCCGGCGTTGCCCGACACGCCGCCCTGCCCCTGCGTCGGCAGGCGGCGCAGGACCTGGCCCGCCGAGTCGAGCACGACGAGTTCATTGGTCGTCGCGTTCGACGCCGTCAGCACCAGGGCGCGGTGCGCGACGCCTTCGGCCGATGCGGTGCCCGCGGCGCAGGCGAGCAGGACGGCGGCCGCGGTGGCCGTCAGGATTCGATGGATGGTCATGGTCTCTCCTGGAGGTGATGTGGCGCGCTCGCCGCCAGGGCGTCGCGCATCGCGGCCGGCTGTGGCCGCGACCTCCGTTGGTCGACCGGACCCGTGTTCGCTTACACGGATCGAGAACTTTCCATACAGCCCCCGGGTATGCGCCCTCCGTCCGGGAAAAGGCACGATTTCGTTCGTCGCGCAAGGCCTGCGAAACCTTACATGCGCCGCACGCTCAGTGCCGGTGGTGCCAGCCCTCCAGGAAGGCGAGCGTCACCGCCGCCTCGTTCGTCTCCGCCAGGCCGCTGGCGAACAGCGCCACCGCATCCGCGTCGAAGTCCTGCGCGCCGGCCAGGTCGCTCAGGCTGCGGAACGCGATGTAGGGAATGCGGTTGGCGTAGGCGACGTGGGCCAGCGCGGCGGTCTCCATCTCGAAGACCTGTGCCTGCAGCTGCTCGAACAGGTAGGCGCGGTACTGCGGGTTGGCGAGGAAGGCCGAGCCCGAGACGCCGCGCCCGCCGACCACCACCTGCGGCGTCGTCCGCACGCACAGCGCGGCGTCGGGCTCGGCGCCCGGCGACTTCACGGCCTTCGGGCCGCAGCGCGCCAGCTCGGGGCGGATCGCGCGCGCCACGGCCAGCATCGCCGTGTCCACCGGGTAGTCGAAGCGGAACTCGCCGGCGGGCGCGTTGGCCGCGGTCATGACGAAGTTCTCGCGCATGAACAGCCCGCTGGGCATCGGCGCCGCGGGCGTCGCGAGGTAGAACGGCGGGACGGGCCGGCCGTCGACGGTGGCCAGCTTCAGGCCCAGGCAGGACACGTCGGCCTCCTTGCCGCAGGTCGCGGGCAGCACGTTGTCGCGGTTCCAGAACACTTCCAGCGGCATCGCCCAGCGGTCGGGAATCATCACGTCGCCCACGTGGTGCGACGGGTCGACCCCGCCCGCGATGCCCGACATCACCAGCCGGCTCACCTTGAAGTGGTCGACCATCAGCTGCGTGACCATGGCCGAGTTGACCATGCTCACCCCGCTCAGCACGATCACCACCGGCTCGCCGCGCAGCACCCCCGTGGTGAAGCGGTTGCCGTTGATGACCCAGGTGCGTGCCGAGCGCGCCTGGCCGACGAGCAGGGCCGCCTCCTGGCCGAAGGCCGACACGATGCCGATGCGCGGCGTGCACTCGGACAGGCACGCCGCCTTGACGGCAGGCCGCGCCGCCAGGGCGGACGACAGCCCCGCGGCCAGCATGGCGGCGACGAACAGTTTCTTCACGTCGATCTCCCGGATTGGAAAGCGGCCGCGACGGGCAGGTCCACCCGTGCGGCCTCGGACGTCGGCGATCTTAGAACGACGCCTTGAACTGCACGCCGAAGGTGCGCGGGTCGTTGATGAAGCCGGTGAGGTTGTTGAAGTCGATGCCGCCCGTCACCCGGATCTGGTTGGTGATGTTGCGCACGAACGCGGCCACCTCGTACTTGCCGTCGGCCCAGTCGTAGCCCGCGCGCAGGCCGCCGATGGTCATCGCCTTGCCGGTGAACTCCTTGGACTCGTACAGGAAGAAGTTGACCTTGCTGCGGTACGACCAGTCGGTGTAGACGAAGTATTCGCCGTTGCCCACCGGAATGCCGTAGCGCGCGTTCAGGTTGAGCACGACCTTCGGCGCCTGCGGCAGCGGGTTGCCGTTGATCAGCGCGGTGCCTGCCGTCGGGCCTTGCGCATCGGTGACCGTGCAGCTCGCGCAGGTAGCCACGAACAGCGACGGATCCTTGATCTTGGTGAAGTTGTAGCTGCCGTTGACGCTCACCAGCAGCGTCGGCAGCAGGTAGGCGTCCAGGCTCAGCTCGACGCCCTGCCCCGTCACCTTCTTCGCATTGAGCAGCTGGGTGCCGTTGCCGTCGCCGCCGACGGCGCTGAGCTGCTGGTTCTTCACGTCGTAGTGGAAGACGTCGGCCGAGATGCGGGCCCGCTTGTCGAACAGGTCGGCCTTGGTGCCGAACTCGTAGGAGGTCGTCGTCTCCGGCTTGGCCGAGGTCAGCACGTTGAAGTCCGAGGCCGGGAAGATGCTGGATGCGCGAAAGCCCGTGGCGACGCGCGCGTAGACATTGACCTCCTTCGTGACCGAATACGTGCCGCTCAGGTCCCAACTGGTCTTGGAGTCGCTGGTGCCCGCGCCCAGGCCCTTGGCGGCGTTGACGCCGGTGTCGCTGATGGGAATGGTCTCCAGCGTCTTGCGATCCTGCGTGTAGCGCACGCCGCCGCGAAGCTTGAAGTCGGACGTGAGCTGGTAGCCGGCCGAGGCGAACACCGCCCACGCGTTGTTGACCTGGGTCGCATCGACCTCGGTGGGCGGCGCGCCGAACAGCGTGTCGTAGGACAGGCTCTGGATCTCGTATTTCTCGCGGTACAGGTACAGGCCCGCCTGCCACGACAGCGGGCTCGAGTCGGCGTGCTCGACCCGGAACTCCTGGCTCAGCTGCGAGTGGCCCTTGAGCGCGTCGGAGGTCTCGGAGGCGAACGGGATGGTGCCCGGCCCCATCGGCGGGGCATAGGCGGCGCCGTAGCCGCCGTCGACGTCGCCGCGGCTGAACGCGTGCACGTGTTCCCAGCCGGTGATCGAGTGGAGCACGTAGTCGCCGAGCGCCCAGCGCAGCTTGGCGCTGGCGCCGTCGGAGTTCAGCGACTGGCGGTTCTGGCCGTCGAACGACACCTGGTAGGGGTCGAAGCCGTCGACCAGGTCGTTGGTGCCGGGCTTGATGATGTTGGCGCGGAACAGGCGCGCAGTGCCGTGCAGGTCGCGGCCATGCACGTTGAACAGCGCGCTGAGCGTGGCCGAGGGCTTGTAGAGCAGTTGCAGGCGCAACGCGTCGTCGTCGTAGCCCTCGAGCTTGCCCGTCTGCTGCGTCGGCGCCGTGTTGCTCACCCAGTCGCCGCGGTGCTGGATCTTGGCGGACGCGCGGATCGACCAGTCCGGCCCCAGCGGCATGCCGTACGCCCCCTCGAGGTTGGCGGTATGGAACGTTCCGTAGCTCGCGCTGACATAGCCGCCCGCGGTACGGCCCGGCGTCACCGAATCGACCTTGACGACGCCCGCGGGCGTGTTGCGTCCGAACAGCGTGCCCTGCGGGCCGGCCAGCACTTCGACCTGGTCGGTGTCGAAGATCGGGAAGCCCTTGAGTATCGGGTTCTCCTGCACGACGTCGTCGTAGATCAGCGAGACGGGCTGCGAGGCGTTGAGGTGGAAATCGGTGTTGCCATAGCCGCGGATGTAGAAGCGCGGGAAGGCGCGGCCAAACGACGATTCGATGTTGAGGCTGGGCGCCCGGCCCGATAACGCGCGGATGTCGTCGCCCGACGAACCGAGGACGTCGAGCTCCTCGGCGCCCACGGTGCTGACCGAGATCGGCACCTGCCTGACATCCTCGGCGATGCGCTGCGCGGTGACGGTGATCGACTGCAGCTTGCCGGCCTCCGGGGTGGAGGCGGCTTCCGCCGGCGCGGCGGACTGGCCGTGGGCCACGCCGGAGAACGCCAGCGCGATGAACAGGGAAAGCGGCTTGTGCGGCGTCATGGGTCGCGTGGCCGGACGGATCGTGGTGCGAGTGGTCATCGAATGGGTTCCGAAATGTTTTGTGCGCGCACCCTGAAGCAAGAGGAAGGCCACGCGACGGCGCCACCTGGACGCGGGGCGGGCCGTCAGGCGCCCGCAGGCCTCGCAAGTCGCCAGGACGCGCTTTCGAGGAGCGATGGATCACGGGCCGACGATGCGGGATCCGCGCGGGGCCATGCGCGCCACGCACCAGCGATGCGCCCTCTTGCAGTGCGTCGCGCACGAAAGCGCCCTGGAGGTCTTGCGCCACAGTCGCGCTCGCGCTCGCGCCATGCGCCAGCGCGGTGCGCACGCCGCCTCACGCGCCGCGCGCCGCCCACGCGGGCCGCTCCCCTCACCTGGCCGGCACGCCCTCGCGCCACTGCGGCCAGCGGGCCACGATGTCCGACACCAGCGGCCAGGCCGCCAGGTACAGGTTGGCCGTGGCGATCGCGAAGCCGCCGGACTGCGCGCCGAGCGACTCCTGCGCCGTCTGTCCCGGGTGCGGGCGGTCGAAGTTGGCGCCCGTGCGCAGCACCGCCACGCGTTCGAGGTCCAGGCGCCCGGCGGCCGCGCCGCGGCGCAGCGCCTCGAAGGTGGCGTTGTCCTCCTGCTGCGTGGTGCAGTACGTCCCCTGGCCGTCGGTCAGCAGGCGCGTCCACCGGCTGGCGCGCTCGCCCAGGCGATCGCCATGCCACCAGGTGTCACCGGCCAGCGTGTCGCACTGCAGGACGCCCGGCGCCGCCTGGGCGGCCGCCTGCGGGTACTGCTTGCGGTAGGACGCCGCGGTGGCGTTGTCGGACAGCGTCGCGCCGCGCGAGAGCGCCAACGCGCGCTGCAGCAGCGCTTCGTCCAGCCGGAAGACTTCGGAGCCGTATTCGAGCTTCGGCTTGGTGTCCGGGTCGGCTGCCCCGATGCCCACGTAGCCGCCCGCCCACGCGGGGGGCGCCTCGCGGGCATCGAATTCCTGTTGCAGCCCGAAGTCGACCAGCCAGCGCGCCCAGGCGGCGCTGCCGAGCGTGCCCTGGTTCGGGTCGATGCCCGCGATGCCCGTCACCACGAAGTACGCCCGCGTCAGGTCGAACTGCCGGCTCAGCGCCAGCGCCATCGTCGACGCCGCTGCATTGGCGTGGCCCATGCCGGTGGTCATCACGCAGACGCCGCTGTCCGTGCACCTGACCTCGGGATACTGCGCCGACAACCCCGGCACGCGCACCGAATGCCGGATCGGCAGCTTGTCGAGCCAGGGTGCGGCCTCGGGTCCGAACAGCGTGATCACCATCACCTTGACCGCGCGCGGCGGTGCCGGCCTGGCGGTTGCCGCCGGCGCGTGCGGCGCGGCGGCGGCGAGAAGCATGGCGGTCGCGCAGGCGATCGCGCGGCGGAAGCATGTCGAATGGTTCAAGTGGGATCCCTTGGGAGCATCGGGCGCATTGTGCGCGGGCGAACCGGCCCCCATGCAAGGGCCAAGCCAGGACATGGAGATCGATTGCCTGTTCGCCTGTCACTTGAACTTCGACCTCCAACCCCTTGAATCAACAGAGAGAATCGACTTTAATAATCGCCAATAAGCCGTTGATCCGCACCAAGAAACCGCCCAGGAATTACTCAAGGAACCAACCGCAAGCCATTGATTCAAATGGATTTCAATTCTTCTCTCCCCGCGCGTCCACGGACCCGAACCCCGAGATCGATTTCTGCACCCGCGGCTGTCCCCAGTAGTCGACGTGGCCGGCGCCGGAGATCTGCACCCGCAGCTCGCCCACCGTCCACAGCGAGGCGTTGCCGACGCCGCTGATCGACACGTCCGCGCTGCCGGTGCGCAGCTGCTCCGCGCCGATCTTGCCCTTGCCCGAGACGCTCAGGTGCAGCTGGTCGACCTTGCCCGTCAGCTGGCCCTCGCCCGCCCCGGAGATGTCGAAGTTCAGCCTGCCCACCTGCAGCTGGTCGAAGCGGGCGAGGCCCGAACCGGCCATGCTGATCGTCAACTGGTCGCCGCTGATCGGCCCCGGCGCGACGACGTCGTTGGAACCCGACAGGGTCAGCTTGCTCAGGTGCCGCAGGCGCACCTCCACGAGCGCGCCGTTGCCGCCCTTCCAGAACTTCCAGCCGCCGGGCAGGTCGATGTGCATCCGCGTGCCCTTCAGTTCGACGTCGACCGAGTCCTGGGCGTTCTCGTCGCCGGGGACGAACACCTCGTCGCGGTCGGCCTGGACGATGCGGACCTGGCCGGCCCCGTCCACGGTGAGGCTGTCGAACGGCCCCGGCGCGTAGACCTTGCCTTCGCCGGACGGCACGCCCGGCCCGCGGCCCTTCGCCATCGCCATGCCCTTGGCGCGCGAACGCCCGTCCTCGGCCTGCGCCCGCGCCTCGTCGGCCTGCGCGCGCGCCTGGACGCGGGCGTCCTCGCCGGCCTGTCTCTGCGCCTGCTCGACCTGCTTCTGGGCGTCGCGCTGCACCTGCTCCACCTGCTTTTGCGCATCGCGCTGCGCCTGCTCGGCCTTCAGCGCCTGCTTGCGCGCGACGTCGGCCGCCCGCCGGGCCTGGTCGGCGTCGCGCCGCGCCTGCTCGGCCTCGCGACGGGCCTGGTCCACCCGTTGCTGGGCCTGTTCGGCCTGCTGCTGGGCCTGGTCCGCGCGCTGCTGCGCCGCGTCGGCCGGCGGCCCGTCCTGCGCGATGGCCGGAACGGCGTCCAGGGACAGCGCGAGCCAGGCGGCGAGGATGAGATGGCGGTTCATATCGATTGCTCCCTGAGCTTCCTGGAAACGTCGCGGTTGGCGGTGATCAGCGTGCCGTCGGTCATGCGCGCGACGAGCTGCGAGTTCTCGTCGGGCGTGAGCGACTCGACGAAGTCGAGGTTGACGATGCAGCTGCGATGCAGCTTGACGAAGCGGGCCGGGTCGAGCTTCTGCTCGAAGGTGACGATGGGCAGGCGCACGAGGTAGCTCCGGCCCTTGACGGCCAGCGCCGTGTACTTGGTGTCGGAGCGCAGGTGCTCGATGGCGTCGACGTTGATCGGGAAGATGCGGCCCTGGTCGCGGACCAGCACGCGCGTGAGCGGCGCGTCGCCGGGCGCCTGCAGCGCGTCGACGGCGTTGGCCACGGCGCCGCGGTCGCGCTGCACGTGCCCGACGGCCTCGACGAAGCGCTCGTGCGAGAACGGCTTGAGCAGGTAGTCGACGGCGTGCAGCTCGAACGCGGTCAGTGCGTGCTCGTCGTAGGCCGTGGTGAAGATGACGGCCGGCTGGTGCGCGTCGCCGGCCAGCGCCTGCATCACCTGCAGGCCGGTCAGCACCGGCATCTGGATGTCCATCAGCACCAGGTCGGGCTGCAGCGCGCGGATCTGGGCGAGCGCGCTGGCGCCGTCGCCGCAGCTGGCCACCAGTTGCAGCGTGGGCATGCGGGCGACCCAGTCGGCCAGCGCCTCGGCGGCCAGGGGTTCGTCCTCGGCGATGAGGACTCGGGTAGTATCGGTCATGGTTGCGGTATCCAGAGATCGACGCGGAAGCCCGCGCCGGGTTGGGTCCTGATCTGCAGGCGGGCGCGCCCTTCGTAGTCGAGCGCGAAGCGGCGGCGCAGCGCCGTCAGCCCGATGCCCGAACGCGCCGGCGACGGGTCGTCCAGCCTGGCCGGCTCGCAGCCGGCGCCGTCGTCCTCGACGCTCAGCTCCAGGCCCTGGTTCAGGACGTTGCGGGCGCTGCGGATGCCCACGCGGCCGCCGTCCACCCGCGGCGCGATGCCGTGCTGGATCGCGTTTTCCACCAGCGGCTGCAGGCTGAGGGGCGGGATCTCGTCGGCGAAGGTGTCGGGGTCGAGCTCCCACTCGACGCGCAGGCGCTTGCCCAGGCGCAGGCTTTCCAGCGCCAGGTAGTCGCGCACGAACTCGATCTCGTCGCCGAGCGGCACGCGGTCGGCCGCGCTGCGCTTGGTGTCCAGCACGTAGCGCAGCATGCCGGAGAAGCGCATCAGCGCGGCCTCGGCGGCCTGCGCGTCCTTGCGCGTCAGCGCGATCAGCGAGTTGAGGGTGTTGAACAGGAAATGCGGATTGAGCTTGCCGCTGATGACCGCCAGCTCGGCGCGTGCCAGGGCCGATTCGGCGTGCGCGGCCGCCAGCAGCGCCGCCCGGGCCTGGCGCGCCTGCAGCCAGGCCGTGAAGGCGGTGGCGATCGCCGCGTATGCGATCACGCCCCAGATCGCGCGCCAGAGCACCGTCTGCTCCAGGTTCACGTTGGCGAAGACGTGGCCGTACAACAGCGTGGAGACGGCGTAGTCGCAGGCCTGCCATGCCGCCCCGAACACCAGCGCGCCCACCACGTGCAGAGCCACGTCGCGCGCGGCCACGCCCTGCCCGGCGTCCTGCAGGCGCAGCACCCAGGGGAAGACGGCCACGCCCAGGGTCATCGGCGGCCACAGGGCCAGCGTCGCCTGGTAGACGGCCTGCCACAGCTGCCACAGCCCGCGCTGGAATTCGGCGCCGGCCAGCACGTACAGCAGCCAGGCGACGCCGCAGGCGCTCGCGTAGCCGATCCACAGCGATCGGCGGCTGCCGGATTCGTGGCTGGCGGTGGAGACGATGTTCTCGGACATGGCGCCATGGTACGCAGGCGTTCGCCCGGCGCCGCCGCCGGGGGACGGATTGCGGGAAACAGCGACCGGAATGCGGCTGGCCGCGCCGGGGTGTCGTGCACCCCGTGCGGCCAGCGCGGGTGACCGGAGGAATGGATTTCCAAGGCGCCCACCAAGTCCCGCCCGGTATGGCATTTCATTCCAGAACAACGGCTTCTGGAAGCATGGAATTTCACGTCGGCGCCGATACCATGCTTGTCCATGCCCTTCGGGCCTGCCCTGCGGAACCCCCTACGCCATGGAAATCTACCTCGACTGCAACGCCACCACGCCGGTGCTGCCCGCGGCGCGCCAGGCGGCGCTGGCCGCGATGGCCGACGACTTCGGCAACCCCAGCAGCATCCACAGCACGGGGCTGCGCGCGCGATCGCTGATCGACGACGTGCGCGCCCGCGCCCGACGCGTGCTCGGGGCGCCTGGCGGCCGGCTGCTGTTCACCAGCGGCGCCACCGAGGGCATCCAGACGGCGGTGCTCTCGGCCCTGGTGGCGCTGCGCGATCTCCGCGCGCGCGGGCACGCCATGCCCGGCCTGCTGCTGTACGGTGCGACCGACCACAAGGCCGTGCCCGAATCGCTGCGGCACTGGAATGCGCTGCTGGAACTGGGCCTCGAGGTGATCGCGATCCCCGTGGGCGCCGATGGCCGGCACGACCTCGCGTGGCTGCGCGAGCGCGTCCCGCGCGCGGGACTCGTCTGCACGATGGCCGCCAACAACGAGACGGGCGTCGTCAGCGATCTCGACGGCCTCGCCGAGGTGCTCGCCGGCAGCCCCGCGCTGTGGCTGGTCGACGGCGTGCAGGCGCTCGGCAAGCTGCCGCTGCGGCTAGCCGAACGGCGCATCGACTACGCGCCGTTCTCGGGCCACAAGCTGTACGCGCCCAAGGGCATCGGCCTGCTGTACGTGCGCGAGGGCGCGCCCTTCACGCCGCTGATGGCCGGCGGCGGGCAGGAGGCCGCGCAGCGTTCGGGCACCGAGAACATGGCCGGCGTCGCAGCGTTCGGCGCCGTCCTCGCCGCGCTCGAGGACGGCGGCACGTTCCGCGACGCCGCCACGCTGGCGGCGTTCCGCGACCGCCTCGCGCAGGCGCTCGCCGAGGCGTTCCCGACGCTCGTCTTCAACGCACCGCCCCCGCTGTGCCTGCCCACCACGCTGAACTTCTCGGTGCCGGGCCTGTCGTCGAAGCTGCTGCTGGACGTGTTCGACGCCGCCGACGTGCGCGTCAGCGGCGGCTCGGCCTGCAGCGCCGCCAAGGCCCAGCCCAGCTACGTGCTGCAGGCGATGGGCCTGCCGGCGTGGCAGACGGCCTCGGCCGTTCGGCTGTCGTTCGGCCCGGCCGCCGACGACGCCTTCATCGCCGCCGCGTGCGAACGCATCCGCGCCTGCGGGCGGTCGCTGCGCGAGAGCTGCCTGCTGCCCAGCGCCCCCCAGTCGCTGCCGCCCGAGGGCCTGACCCGCTTCGTCGCCGACGGCGCCTGCTGCTACCTGCTGGCGGACGCCGCGAGCCGCCGCTGCGTCGTCGTCGACCCGCTGCCCGAACTCACCGAGCGCCTGTCCGCGCTGTTGCGCTGCCAGCGCTACACGCTCGCCGCGGTGCTGGACACCCACAGCCACGGCGACCACGTCTCGTCGGCCGCCGACCTGCGCGCCGCGTTGCCCGAGCTGCTGGACGACGCCGGTCCGCTCGATGCGCTGGGCTGGCCCGCCGACGCGCACGAGCTGCGCCTCGGCGATCGCGTCCTCAGCCGGCTGCCCATCCCGGGCCACACCGCGGATTCCACCGCCTACCTGCTGCACGACGCGGACGGACTGCGCCTGGCCTTCGTCGGGGACACGGTCATGCCCGGCGCACTCGGACGCAGCGACTTCGAGCAGAGCGCCCCGCTCGCCTTCGGCGCGTCGCTGCTCAAGCTCGCGCAGGTCGTCGGTTCGACCACCCTCCTGCTGCCAGGGCATGACTACGACGACCGCTTCGCCAGCACGCTGGCCACCGAGCGCCGCGCGCAGCCGCTGCTGGCGCGCGTGCTGGGCGGCGGCCTGGACGCGTCCGGCTTCGCCGCCGCGAAGGCCGAATTCGAACAGGGCCTGGGCCTGACCGACTACCAGACGCTGGCGTGCGGCGCGCGCGTCGAAGAAGACGACGACGGCGTCGGCCACGACCTGTCGCCCGAGCAGCTGCTGGCGCTGCTGGAACGCCAGCCGGAGCTGTTGCTGGTCGACGTGCGCGAAGCCTACGAACATCGCCTTGGCCACGCGCCCGAGCTCGTCGCGCCCCACGTGCGCCACCAGGCGATCGCGTTGTCGCAGCTGCTGCTGGCCCTGCCGGACTGGCTGGCGTTGCCCACGACGACGCCGGTCGTCTTCTACTGTCGCAGTGGCAACCGCAGCGCGCAGGCAGCCAACGCGTTGCGCCGCCTCGGGCACGAGCAGGCATGGAGCCTGGCCGGCGGGCTGGCGCTGTGGCGGCCGCCGGTCGGCGGCCCGGCAGCCCCCGTGATGTTCCTGGGCGTGCCGGCCTTCGCCTGACCTGCTGCGCGTTCCCGCCTCCGACGCCGGCCCTGGCCGGCGTCGCCGTTTGCGCTCCGCATTCCCGTCGAAGCCCTTTCGATCATCAGGAATGCTAATGCGAATGCTTCTCATCCCGTATATCATCTGAGCGTCCTGACAGCCTCGGATCGCCTCGATGAGACCTCAACGCCTGTCCTGCCAGGCCGCCGGCGCCGCGTTCGCGTCGCGCGCCGAACCGCCGCCGCGCGCGGCTTGCGTGTCGCTCGTGACAGCCGCGCCCGCGCCGGCCCCTCAATACGGCAGCCCGGCCGCCCAGTGGCGCCGGCGCCGCGTCGCGCTCGCCGCGCTGCTGGCGGCGCACGCCGTCGCCGTCGTCGGCCTGCTCGAGGCCGGCC
>JBJMWE010000282.1:0-5668 GCA_045810285.1 Vitreoscilla sp.
ATCAGCGACTTTGGATTTCACGGAACCAGGCGAATCGGCGCGCCAACGAACGGCGGGTTACGCCTGCGGCTAACCCGCCCTACAGCCCGAGGCCCGGGGTGCGCCCGCCGGCGGGCGCCTGGCCTGGACGGGTCGGGACCTGTGAACGAACCCGGCGCGCCCGGGCGACGCGTCGAACGGGTTCTCAGCGCTCCTTCGGCGACGCCGAAGCCGCCTGGCTGGGCAGGAGCAGCGGGCCCGCCACGCCAGCGTCGCTGCCCGCGCAGGACATCGCCAGCGTGTGTCCCAGCTGGTCGGCGTCGTGCTGCAGCGCGGCCTGTGCCTCGCGCGCCGCCACCAGTTCCTTCAGGTGGTCGATGAAGTACTGGGCGTTCTCGCGCATGCCGGCCAGCACGCGGCGGACCTTGGCGAGCTGCTTGACGATCGCGGGGTCGCGCTGCGCGCGCAGGCGCAGTTCGGCGTTGCCGTCGGCCAGACCGGACAGCAGCACGTCGAACGTCTTCAGGTCCTTGCCCAGCAGGAAGATAGCCTCGGGACCGATGCCGTTCCAGCCGATGAAGTTGTCGGCGCTGCGCCCCAGGCGCACGCTGAGCATGTCGAGCTGCATGACCGCGGCGACGTGAGCCGGGCTGGCGTTGGCCTGCAGCATCAACGAACCCAGGGTCTCGCTGGCTTCCAGCAAGTCGCCGCTGGCGCGCGAGATGGCACCCAGGTGCTCGTGAACCTGCTGCAGGACATCGCGCTGCTGCTGCAGCACGTCGGCGCGCGCGCTCATGCCGGCCAGGAGGCGCCGGAACGCTGCATCACCGGCAGTCGTGTCGCTGCCCGGGCGGACGTCGCGGTTGACCGCAGCCATCGACGCCTGGGTGCGGTCGAACGATTGCGCATCGCCGAACAGCGTGCCGATGAGCGCCGCGGAGAGCGCGCGCGAGTCGGCCAGCGCGCGGCACGTGTCGTCGTCCGCGAAGACGGAAGTCGCTGCCAGAAGCCCAAGGCAGCACAGCGCGGCACGCAGGGTCGTAAGGGAAGATCGCATCGTGGCGGACCTCGCTGTCGATGAGGGAACCTGGGTCAACGCACGAGCAATGGGGCAGCGCAGTGCAGTGCACCAGGACATGCCCTCGCGGCGCCCCGACAGGCCGTCGGACCGGTGCGCGGCAATCCTCCATTCAAGGGTGTGCAGCTTGGGCAAGTGGGCATCCTTGTCAACGCGTGCGTTCGCGATCTTCTCGCGCTCGGGCACGGCGAAAGCGCCGCGCTGCCGACGGGACAAGTTTGCCCGGGCCGCGATGCCTGCTTGTACAAGTGGCATTGAACCTGCGCGCACGCCGCGATGCCGGCGATCATGGCATCTGCGCTTTCACGCCCGTAGCCGCCCCCGGCCAGGAAGACGGCCGGCACGCCGAGCCGTTTCAGGCGCTCGAACACCAGCCGGTCGCGTTCCGCGCATTGCTGGACGCTCAGACCAAGCCCCCCAGCGGATCGCTGGCGAGCACGTCCGTGGTTGAGCAATCCCAGGTCGATGTTGTACCGCGGGCTGTTGAACGAGATCATTCGCCCTTGAAGTCGTGTGTCAACACACCGCCGAGTTCCAGCGCGAACTTCTGAACCATGTCGGGCGTCCAGATGCCGATACCCGCGACGCGGCCGACGCGTCCATAGCTGCCGGCATGCGGAATGAACGACGGCATGCGGCCGCACCGGCGATCAGCGCAGCCGCGACGACGAACTCCCTGCTCATCGCGCGTGCCGACGCGGGTCCGTCGCCGCCGTGCCACGGTTTTGACGGCCCGTTCCATCCCGATCAGAACGGAATGTCGTCGTCCATGTCGTCGAAGCCCGTCGACGCCTTGGGCGCCGGGCGCGGGGCGGGGGCGGGGCGTGCGGCCGGGCGCGAGGCGTTGCGATCCTCGTTGCCGTCGACGCCGTCGCGCGGGGCCAGGTAGCGGCCGCCGCTGCCACCGCCGCCTTCGTCGCCGCCACCACCACCGCCATCGCGGCCGCCCAGCATCTGCATCTGCTCGGCGACGATGTCGACGGTGTTGCGTTCGATGCCGTCCTTGTCGGTGTACTTGCCGTACTTCAGGCGGCCCTCGATGTAGACGGGCTTGCCCTTCTTCAGGTATTCGCCGGCGATCTCGGCCAGGCGGTCATAGAACGTGACGCGGTGCCACTGGGTGTCCTCGATGCTTTCGCCGCTGGCCTTGTCCTTGCGGCGGCTGGAGGTGGCGACCGAGACGTTGCAGATCGCGGTGCCGCTGGGCGTGTAGCGGACTTCCGGGTCGCGCCCGCAGTTGCCGATGAGGATGACTTTGTTGACTGACGCCATGTGCGTGCTCCAGGAAAAGGTGGGGGACGGCTCCCCCGTGGCCGGCCGCCGGGTGGCGGCTTGTGGGTGGATCCGGCGCCGGGCGATTGCGCCGTGGCGCCGGGGCCTCGATTATGCCGGGGCGCCTCGCCGGCCGGCCGGCGCTCGACGGCTCGTTTTCCCCCGAAAAGGCGTTCAGGGCTCGCCGTCCCAGTAGTCCAGGTCGGTGTCGAGCCGGTTCATCTTCGAGATGGCCGGGCCGTAGGCCAGCACCTTGTTCGAATCGGGGTATTCGCAGACCTCGGGCGTCTCCTTGGTGGAGACCGACAGGTACTTCAGCGGCGCATCGGACGTGTTGATCATCTGGTGCGGGTAGTCGGGGCCGGCGGGCATGAAGACGACGTCGCCCGCCTTGACCGCCAGCATCTCGCCGGCCACGCGCAGGGTGCCGTGGCCTTCCAGCACGATGAACATCTCTTCCTGCGCGTGGTGCAGGTGATAGGGGCAGCCGCGCTTGCCGGGTTCGAGGATGTCGATGCTGGCGCCCAGCTTCAGCGCTGCGGTGCCGCGCGCCAGGCGGGCGCCCCGGCCGTCGTACAGCGGCTCGCGGGCCTCGCGCGTGAGCGGCGCCTCGTCGAAGTTGCGGATGAGCTTGGCGCGGAGTTCTTCGGCTTTGCTGGACATGGCGTCTCCGGTTCAAAAACAGTGCGGGCCATTCTCCGACAATGCCGGGCCGACTACCGCGCGCCGCCGTCGGCCTGCGGTCCGGCGCGCGTCGGCCGACAACCGCCAGGCGGCGCGGCCGCCACGTCGGAGCGCCTCAATCCCGGTAGTACCGCAGCGTCAACAGAAGCGCCGTGCCGACGGGCTCGCTGGCGACGTAGAACTCCTCGTCGCCACCGGGCGGCAAGTCGAGCCGGTCGGCGTGACCCGGATCGAACGCGTGGGCCGCGATGAGCGGCCGCACGCGTTGCGCGACCCGCGGCTGCAGCGCGATGTCGGCCAGTTCAGCCAGCGCCGCCTCGATCTCCAGGGACGGGGCGCCGCCGTCGATCACCACGCGCGCCTCGGCGCCCAGGTGCTGGCAGCGCCAGTGCCGGATGCTGACGGCGCGGCCGGACCGCGTGACGATGGCCGCCGACGCGCGCGGCTCGTTCCACTGCACGAAGACCACCCCGGGCCGGTGGCGATATGTCGCGGCCGAGAAGACGTGCGCGTTGAACACGCAGGGCGGCTCGTCGGCGCGCGCGTTGCCCGAGCACAGCGCCATGAGGCTCAGCGCGGCTGCCGCGACACTGCGCCGGAGTGCCGGACGAGGGCAGGCAGACCATGCCAGGTGCACCTGGGTTGGTCGATGTTGGAAGTTCAACTCGGCAAGCGTCATTTCTTGTCCTGGGGAATCTCCAGATGGTAGGCAGGATCCTTCGGGGGCACGAAATACTGGCTGACGCCGGCTTCCGCGGCCAGCGCCGTCTCCCAGTCCTTGCGCTTGTCGGCAGCGATGGAACTGGGGGCGATGTCGATCACCTCGAGCTTGGCCGAATCGGCGCAATGGCGCGAGACCTTTCCCGGCCCGATGGCGACGATCTTGTCCTTCATGTCGTTGATGGTGGCGTTGCGATCCTTCTTGGCCGCCTTGCTCGCGACATAGACGTCGATCACGTCCTGGCCGGCCTGCGCGTAGAGCTCCTTCTGCGCGTCGACGCCCTCGGACTCGATGTTGTCGTACATCGCGCGCGCCTGGTCGTAGGCGTCGCGCGCCGTGCTGGTGACCTTCACCGAGAGCACGCCGGATGCGGCCATGATGCGCTTGATGACCGCACGCGAGGTGTCGGACACCTTCGCCTGATCGCCTGTCTTGGAAAACTCGATCGTGTACTCGGGATCTGCCACGGTTCCTCCTTGAAGCCTTGCCCGTTCGAAGCACACGATTGTGGGAGGACGACACGGGATCACCCACCCCCAGAACACCCCTGGAATCGACCGATCCGCGCGGCACGGGCGGGCGCGGGCCGAAAAAGGCGCTTGCGCTCCCGGCCGCGCAATCGGCCCGCAATCGGCGTCCTTGCGCCGGTCGCCTTCACATGGCCCGGGTACCATGGAGGTCTTGTTCCCGGCCTCGCCAACCCGTGCCCCGCACGGTCGAGCGGCGTGCCCGCACCGGCTCCTTCCCGTGTCTGAATTCGACTACGACGACTACGACTTCGATTCCCTGCCCGCCACGCGTCCCGCGGGGGCGGCGCCAGACGAGGGCGTGCGCGTCGTCGCCGATCCGGGCCGGCGCCGCGGCGCAAAGGACGCCGATCTCCACGGCATCCTGCAGCAGGTGTTCGGCTACGGCGCGTTCCGCGGCGAGCAGCAGCGCATCGTCGAGACAGTGACGGCGGGCGACGACGCCCTCGTCCTGATGCCCACCGGCGGCGGCAAGAGCCTGTGCTACCAGGTGCCGGCCATCGCGCGCCACCGCGCGGGGCTGGGCGTGACGCTGGTCATCAGCCCGCTGATCGCGCTGATGCACGACCAGGTCGGGGCGCTGGAGGAGCTCGGCGTGCACGCGGCCTTCCTCAACTCGTCGCTCACCGGCGAGGAGGCGCAGCGCATCGAGCGGGAGATGATGAGCGGGCGCCTCGTGCTGCTGTACGCGGCGCCGGAACGCGTCACCAACCCGCGCTTCATGGCGATGCTCACGTCGCTGGACGAGCGCGGCCTGCTGAGCCTGGTGGCCATCGACGAGGCCCACTGCGTCAGCCAGTGGGGCCACGATTTCCGCGAGGACTACCTGCAGCTCGCGCAGCTGCACGAGCGCTTCCCCAACGTGCCGCGCGTGGCGCTCACCGCCACCGCCGACGACCATACCCGCGCCGACATGCGCGGGCGCCTCGCGCTGGCCAACGCGCGCGAGTTCATCTCCAGCTTCGACCGCCCCAACATCCGCTACACCATCGTCGAGAAGGACGAGGCGAAGAAGCAGCTGCTGCGCTTCCTGCGCGACGAGCACGAGGGCGACGCCGGCATCGTCTACTGCCAGAGCCGCAAGAAGGTCGAGGAGACCGCGGCGTGGCTCACGTCCGAAGGCATCCCCGCGCTGCCCTACCACGCGGGGCTCGACGCCGACGTGCGTCGCCGCCACCAGGACAAGTTCCTGCGCGAGGACGGCCTCGTCATGGCCGCCACCATCGCGTTCGGCATGGGCATCGACAAGCCCGACGTGCGCTTCGTCGCCCACCTGGACCTGCCCAAGAACATCGAAGGCTACTACCAGGAAACGGGCCGCGCAGGCCGCGACGGCGCGCCCGCCGACGCCTGGATGGCCTACGGCCTGGCCGACGTCGTCAACCAGCGTCGCATGATCGACGAGAG
>JBJMWE010000283.1:0-11968 GCA_045810285.1 Vitreoscilla sp.
GCGGCCGCCCGTCGCGGCGGCGCCCTGGCGCGGGCGCCGTCGCGCGGCCAGCGACGATAATGCGTGCTTCGCCCTTTCCACCCGACCCACCCGCCATGAGAGCCTTCCTGACGCTCGGATCGCTGCTGATCGTTCTGGCCATCATCGCCGTGTCGGTGCGCAGCCAGTTGCAGGCGAACAAGCGCTTCATGCCGACGACCGCGGCGGCTTCGGGGGTCGCATCGATGCCGTTGAACGGTTCGCCGCAGCAGGTGATGTCGCAGTACCAACGCGAGCTGGACAAGGCCATGAAGGCCGGCGCCCAGCACACGGCCGACGAGGCGGCGAGCGCCGCCGACCAGGCGCGTTGACCGCCTTGGAAGCCGACACCCCTCCGGCGCCAGCCGCGCCGTTCACGCCCGCCGAGGAACGCGCGATGCGCCAGGCCCTCGACCAGGCGCAGAACGCGTGGCTGGTGGGCGAGGTGCCCGTGGGCGCCGTGATCCTGCGCGACGACGCCGACGGCCTGCCGCAGGTGGTCGCCACGGGCTACAACCGGCCCATCACCACCACCGATCCCACGGCGCACGCCGAGCTCGTCGCGCTGCGCCACGCCGCGCAGCTCCTCGACAACTACCGCCTGCCCGAATGCACGCTGGTGGTCACGCTGGAGCCGTGCGCGATGTGCGCGATGGCGCTGATGCACGCGCGCTTCAAGCGCATCGTGTTCGGTGCGCGCGACCCGAAGACCGGCGCGGCCGGCTCGGTCGTCGACCTGTTCGCGCTGCCGCAGCTCAACCACCACACCGAGGTCGTCGGGGGCTGCATGGAGGCGGAGTGCGGCGCGCTGCTGCGCGACTTCTTCGCGGAGCGCCGCGCCGCGCACAAGGCGCGCCAGGCCGCGCGCCGCGAGCCGTCCGGCGACGCCGCCATCCCCGTCGCCGAAGTCACCGTCGACGATCCGATCCCGGTCGGCACCGCCGTCGAGATCGATCCCGATTCCCCCTTGTCGCCCGACGCTCGAGGAGCGCCCGCATGACGTCGCTGATCATCTACACCCCCGCCGGCGTGCTGGCCAAGGCCGCGCCGCTGCGCCTGGCCGCCCGGCGCCTGGCGACGCTCGGCTTTCATGTCGCCATCGACGAAGCCGCGCTCGCCAAGCACCAGCGCTTCGGCGGCGACGATGACGTCCGCCTGGAGGCGATCCACCGCGTCGCGCGCGCGCGCCCGGGGGTCGCGCTCGCCGCGCGCGGCGGCTACGGCCTCACGCGGCTGCTGGACCGCCTCGACTGGAAGCTCCTGGCCAGCAGCGTGGAAGCGGGCACGCGCTGGGTCGGCTACAGCGACCTCACCGCGCTGCAGATGGGCCTGCTCGCGCACGCGAAGGCGCCCACGTGGTGGGGCCCGCTCGCCTGCGACGACTTCGGCCGCGACGAGCTCGACGAGGTCACGCCCGACTGCTTCGTCGAGGCCATGTCCGGCGCGCTGGAGGCCGTCGGCTTCCGCTCCGAGGCCGGCTTCGACGGCCTGGACGTGCGCGGCCTGATGTGGGGCGGCAACCTCGCGATGCTGTGTTCGCTGCTGGGCACGGCGCACTGGCCGAAGGTCAAGGGCGGGGTGCTGATGCTGGAGGACGTGGGCGAGCATCCGTACCGCGTCGAGCGCATGCTGCTGCAGCTGCACCAGGCTGGGGTGCTGGCGTCGCAGAAGGCGATCCTGCTGGGCGAGTTCAGCGACTGGAAGAAGTCGCCCCTGGATCGCGGCTTCAACCTGAAGTCGGTCGTCGCGCACCTGCGTTCGCTGGTCGACGTGCCCATCCTCACGGGCTTCCCGTTCGGCCACGTGCCGACCAAGGTGACGGTGCCGTTCGGCGTCAAGGGCCACCTCGCCGTGCAGGGGCGCGACGCGTTCCTCGGCTGGCAGGAAGGCCATGCGCACCATCACCACGAGGGCGACGGCCACGACCACGACCACGCCGGGCACGACCACGACCATTGAGCGGGCCTCCTCGCGGCGCAGCTTGTCCTGACCTGTCTAGTCAGGTTGTCCTCGGTGTCCCGGAGAGCTGGCCCGGGCCTTGCTTGCTGCAGCGCAACAAGAGCTGAAAACCCCTAGGGGGTGCCCATTGGGGCCCCTTTAAAATTGTCACAAACGCCTCGCGCGACCCAGGGCACAACCCGCGGTCGTCGGAGGCGGTTTTGTTTTTGTTGGCGAGCCGGCGCGGTCATCCTGGGCCGGGCTTCGCCACCGTAGTCCTGGAGATCCGCATGCGCGGTGTTTTTGGTCGTTGGTGCGGCGCTGCGTGGTGGGTCGCGAGCGGGATGGTGGTCTCCCTGGCCGGTTGCGACAACAGCCCCTGGGAGAACGGTGCCGCCGGCCACAACACCCTCTTCAGCGCGATGCAGGAAGGCTCGCCGCGGCACATGGACTCGGTGGCGTCCTACTGGTCCAACGACACCACCTTCACGTACCAGATCTACGAGCCGCCGTACGGCTACCACTACCTCAAGCGCCCCTACACGCTGATCGGCAAGTCGGCCGAGGACGTCGCGAGGCCGGTCTACCTCGACAAGGACGGCAAGGTGCTGGGCGAGGACGCGCCCAGCGAGCAGGTGGCCGAAAGCGTGTACGACGTGCACATCAAGCACGGCATCCTGTACCAGCCGCATCCCGCGTTCGCCAGGGACGCCAGCGGCAATTTCCTGTACCACAACCTCAAGCCGGGCGAACTCGGCAGCCGCTCGTCGCCCCTCGAGTTCGACAAGCAGGGCACGCGCGAACTGGTGGCCGACGACTTCGTCTACGCGCTCAAGCGCCACGCCACGCGGCGCATCACCACGCCGATCTACGGCATCTTCTCCGAGTACGTGCTGGGCCTGAAGGAATACGCCGCCGTCATCAAGCGCGAGGACGCCCGCCTGCGCGCCGGTCTCGATCCGGCCAGCCTCGACCGCCCGTTCCTCGACTTCCGCAAGTTCCCCCTCGAGGGCGCGTCGGCACCCGACAAGTACACCTTCCGCATGCGCATCAAGGGGCGCTATCCGCAGTGGAGCTTCTGGTTGGCGACGACGTTCATGGCGCCGGTGCCGTGGGAGGCCGAAGAGTTCTACGCGCAGCCGGGCATGGCCGCCAACGGCCTGACCTACGACATCTGGCCGGTGGGCACCGGGCCGTTCATGCTGGCGGAATACCACCAGGATCGCCGCCAGGTGATGGTGCGCAACCCGAACTACCGCGGCGAACCCTATCCGTGCGAGGGCTCGCAGGCCGACAAGGAAGCGGGCCTGCTGGACGACTGCGGCAAGAAGACGCCGTTCGTCGACAAGATCGTGATCGTCGGCGAACGCGAACAGGTGCCGCAGCGCGCGAAGTTCCGCCAGGGCTACTACGACCTCGAGGTGTTCGAGCGCACGGACAAGGGCCTGGAATACGTCGTCGAGAAGCAGAACTCCGAGGAGATCCGCAAGGACTACGACGAGAAGGGCTTCCGCCTCGACCGCTTCGACGACGTCAACAGCTACACGATCGGCTTCAACATGATCGACCCGGTGATCGGCAAGGGCCGCACGCCGCAGGCCGACGAGCGCCACCGCAAGCTGCGCGACGCGATCTCGATCGCGATCGACTGGGAGGAGTACGCCAAGGTCTTCCCGAACCGCGCCGGCGCCACCGCGATGGGGCCGATCCCCGACGGCATCTTCGGCTCGCGCGAGAAGACGCCCGAGGGCGTCAACCCGGTGACCCACCGGCTGGTCAACGGCGTCCCCGTGCGCCGGTCGCTCGACGAGGCGCGCAAGCTGATGGTCGAGGCCGGCTACCCCGACGGCCGCGACGTCGAGACGGGCCGGCCGCTGGTGCTCAACTACGACTACTACGCGCTGCCCACGCCCGAACGCAAGGTGGAGATCGACTGGGTGGTGCGCCAGTTCGCCAAGCTCAACATCCAGCTGGAAGTGCGTGCCACCGACAACAACCAGTTCCAGGACAAGATCCGCAAGGGCAAGCACCAGGTCTTCTGGACCGGCTGGAACGCCGACTATCCCGATGCCGAGAACTTCCTGATCCTGTTCTACGGCCCCAACTCCAAGAGCGTGTCGGACGGCGAGAACCAGTCCAACTACCAGAACCCGGAGTACGACGCGCTGTTCGCGAAGATGAAGACCCTGTCGGACGGCCCGCAGAAGCAGGCGCTGATCGACCGGATGGTGACCATCCTGCAGAAGGACGCGCCGTGGTCCTGGGGCTACTTCCCGTATGCGTCGGCCGCCGTGCAGCACTGGGTCTACAACTCCAAGCCCGCGATCCTGATCCGCGACCACGGGCGCTACCTGCGGCTCGACGTCGCCGAGCGCGTGCATCGGCAGGCCGAGTGGAACCGGCCCGTCTGGTGGCCGATGGTGCTGCTGACGCTGGCGCTGTCCGGCCTGCTCCTGCTGGCCGCCCGCAGCTTCAAGCGGCGCGAGCGCATGAACGCGCGCGGCGAAGTCCTCGCCGCCTGAGAGAAGTCCCCATGGTCTCCTACCTCGTCCGTCGCATCCTCTACGGCGCGCTCATCCTGCTGGGCGTGAACCTGCTCACGTTCTTCCTGTTCTTCACGGTCAACACGCCCGACGACATGGCGCGCCTGAACATCGGCGGCAAGCACGTCACGCAGGACCTGATCGACCGCTGGAAGGTGGAGCGCGGCTACGACAAGCCGCTGTACGTCAACGAGGCGAAGCAGGGCACGCAGCGCTTCACCCAGACGATCTTCTGGGAGCGTTCGGTCTCGCTGTTCGAGCTGCGCTTCGGCCGCGCGGACGCGGAGAGCGCCGGCGACATCGGGCCCGAAGTGGCGCGACGCATGGGGGTCAGCGTGCAGCTGGCCCTGCCGCTGTTCGTCCTGCAGGTGTTCGCGAGCACGGCGTTCGCGCTGCTGCTGGTGATGTTCCGGCACACGCGGCTCGATTTCTGGGGCGTCGTCACCTGCGTGCTGATGCTCTCGATCTCGAGCCTGTTCTACATCATCGTCGGGCAGTTCCTGTTCTCGCGCCTGCTGCGCATCGCGCCGATCTCCGGCTACGAGCCGGGCCTGAGCGTGGTCAAGTTCCTGGTGCTGCCGATCATGCTGTCGCTGCTGTCGCGCCTGGGCACGGAGGCGCGGCTGTACCGCGCCATGTTCCTCGAGGAGATCGGCAAGGACTACGTGCGCACCGCGCGCGCCAAGGGCCTGTCGGAGACGGTGGTGCTGTTTCGCCACGTGCTCCGCAACGCGCTGCTGCCCATCGTCACCAGCGCCGGCTCCTACCTGCCGTACGTGTTCCTCGGCAGCCTCGTGTTCGAGAGCTTCTTCGGCCTGCCCGGACTGGGCGCCTACGTGATCGACGCCATCACCAAGCAGGACTTCGCTGTCGTGCGCACGATGGTGTTCGTCGGATCGCTGCTGTACATCGCGACGTTCGTGCTGATCGACGTCGCCTACACCTGGGTCGACCCCCGGGTCCGCCTGGGCTGAGCCGCATGTTCAAGTTCGTATTCCTGTGGACGGACGTCACCGTCTGGGCGCTGGTCGGCTTCTGCCTCGCCTACGGCGTGGCGGTGGTGCGCTCGCCGGGGCTCTCGGCGAGCTGGCGCCGCGTGTTCCGCGAGGCGCCCGCCATGTGTTCGGCGTTCGTGGTCGCGCTGTGCCTGGTGCTGACCGTGGCCGACAGCGTGCACTACCGCAGCCGCCTGGCCGCCGCGGCCGGCAGCGCGGCCGACGCCGTGCAGTACGAGGTGCAGGCGCACTCGCTGCTGGATCTCGCGCTGGCGGACCTGGTGCAATCGCGCGAGACCAGCTATTCGCGGCCCCTGGACTACGAGGCCCTGCGGCTGGAGACGGTGTCCGTCAACGGCCGGATGGTGCGCATGGCGCCGCGCCTGAAGCATGGCGGGGCGCACCTGTCGGATCCGCAGCACCAGTGGCACAGCGACCTGCTGTCGCGCGGGTTCACCGGCCTGCTGTTCGGGCTGGGGCTGGCGGCGGCCACGGCCATCGTCCTGTTCGGGCTGCTGGCGCGCGCGCGTCGCGCCGGCTTCGTCGAGACCGCGGCCAGCGTGTGGAACAAGGAAGGCGACATCCCGTGGCGCGCCGCGCTGTGGACGCTGACGGTGATGGCCACGCTCGTCGGCATCGTCGTGTCGCTGATGGGCGCGTACCACGTGTTCGGCACCGACACGACGGGCAACGACGTGCTGTACCAGGCGCTCAAGAGCATCCGCACCGCGTTCGTCATCGGCTCGCTCGCCACCATCGCCACGCTGCCGCTGGCGGTGGTGCTGGGCATCGTGGCGGGCTACTTCCGCGGCTGGGCCGACGAGGTCATCCAGTACTTCTACACCGTGCTCTCGTCGGTGCCCAACATCCTGCTGATCGCGGCCTGCGTGCTGATGGTGCAGGTGTTCCTCGACAAGCACCCGGACATGTTCGAGACGGGTGTCGAGCGCGCCGACGTCAAGCTGTTCCTGCTCTGTTCGGTGCTGGGCCTGACGGGCTGGGCCGGCCTGTGCCGGCTGCTGCGCGCGGAGACGATGAAGCTGCGCGAGCTCGACTTCGTGCAGGCCGCCAACGCGTTCGGCGTCAGCTCGGCGCGCATCATGGTGCGCCACGTCTTCCCCAACGTCGCGCACCTGATGCTGATCGTCACCGTGCTCGATTTCTCGTCGCTGATCCTCTACGAGGCCGTGCTGTCCTACGTGGGCGTGGGTGTCGACCCGTCGATGAACAGCTTCGGCGGCATGATCAACCTGGCGCGCAAGGAGATGAGCCTCGACCCGGTGGTGTGGTGGAGCTTTGCCGCCGCGTTCGGCTTCATGGTGACGCTGGTGCTCGCGATCAACCTGTTCGCCGACGGCGTGCGCGACGCGTTCGACCCGCGCGCCCGCGCGTTCCGCCCGCGCCTGCCCATCACGCGCAGGCGCGCCGCCCCCGCGCAGAACCAAGGCTGATGCCATGTTGCAGACCCAGGACCTGAAGGTGGCGCTCGACGCCGAGCTCGGCCTCGTCAAGGCGATCGACGGCCTGACGCTGGCCATCCAGCGCGGCGAGACCTTCGCGCTCGTCGGCGAGTCCGGCTGCGGCAAGAGCATGACCGCGCTCGCGCTGATGCGCCTGCTGCCCGAGAACGGCCGCATCACCGGCGGCGAGATCCGCCTCGACCGCGACGACCTGCTGGCGCTGCCCGAGGCCGGCATGCGCGCGGTGCGCGGCGGACGCATCGGCATGATCTTCCAGGAGCCGTCGACCAGCCTGAACCCGGTCATGAAGATCGGGGCGCAGCTGGTCGAGGCCATCGAGGCGCACACCACGCTGCGCGGCGCGCAGGCGCGCGCGAAGGCCGTCGAGTGGCTGCGCCGCGTCGGCATCCCGGAGCCCGAGCGCCGCATCGACGACTACCCGTTCCGCATGAGCGGCGGCCAGAAGCAGCGCGTGATGATCGCGATGACGCTGGCCACCGAGCCCGACTTCCTGGTCGCCGACGAGCCCACCACGGCGCTCGACGTCACGATCCAGGCCCAGGTGCTCGACCTGCTCAAGCAGCTGCAGAAGGAGCAGGGCCTGGGGCTGCTGCTGATCACGCACGACCTCGCCGTCGTCGCCGGCATGGCGCAGCGCGTGGCGCTGATGTACGCCGGCCAGATCATCGAGGTCGCCCGGGCCGACGAGTTCTTCGCCAGCCCGAAGCACCCGTACGCCCGCGCGCTGCTGCGCGCGCTGCCCGATGCGCGCCGGCGCGGCCGGCCCCTGCAGGCGATACCCGGCACCGTTCCCGTGCTGACGCAGGCGTTCGCCGGCTGCCGCTTCGCGCCGCGCTGCGACCGCGTCATGGCGCACTGCGCCAGCGTGGTGCCCGAGCTCGCCGCCGTCCACGGCCGCGAGCAGGCCGGCGACGCGCATGCCGTGCGCTGCCTGCTCTACGTGCCCGGCGCGGCGACGGCGGCACCCGCGAGCGCCGCGCCGCGCGTCGAGGCGGTGCCTGCGCCCGGCCCGGCGGCGCCGGCCGCCGCGTCGTCCCCGCCCTTGCTGGACGTGCGCAACCTGCGCGTGCGCTTTCCCATCCGCGGCGGCCTGCTGCAGCGCGGCAAGCGCTTCTTCAGCGCGGTGGACGACGTCTCCTTTTGCGTCGGCGAACGCGAGACGCTCGCGCTGGTGGGCGAGTCGGGCTGCGGCAAGACCACCACCGGCAAGGCCGTCGTGCAGCTGCTGCGCGGCATCGCCTCGTTCGAGGGCCAGGCGCTGCTGCGCGGCCGCAACCTGTTCGACCTGTCGGGCCAGGCGCTGATCCAGGCGCGGCGCGACATCCAGATCATCTTCCAGGATCCGTTCGCGTCGCTGAACCCGCGCATGCGCGTGGCCGACATCCTCGACGAGGGCATGATCGCGCTGCAGCCCGAGGTGGACGCGGCCGCCCGCCGCAAGCGCATCGAGGCGCTGGTCGACCAGGTCGGCCTGCGGCGCGACGCGCTCGACCGCTGGCCGCACGAGTTCTCCGGCGGCCAGCGCCAGCGCATCGCCATCGCGCGCGCGCTGGCGGTGCAGCCCCGGCTGATCGTGTGCGACGAGCCCACGTCGGCGCTCGACGTCTCGGTGCAGGCGCAGATCCTGAACCTGCTGCACGACCTGCAGCGCGAGCTCGGCGTCTCGTATCTTTTCATAACGCACAACATCGGCGTCGTCGAGTACATCGCCGATCGCGTGGCGGTGATGCGCGCGGGCCGCATCGTCGAGCAGGGCGACAGCGTGTCGGTGCTGGAGCATCCCCGGCAGGATTACACGCGCGCGCTCATCGACGCGGTGCCGCGGCTCGACCTGGCGGTGTGAGCGGTCCTGTCTAGGGAACTGCGCGACGCCCGGCAGGGCGGCGCATGCGGAGATATGCGCAAAACCCCGAAACCGGATTCTTTGCACACCGCCGCCCGGGTTTATCAAGGGCGCTCCGCCGCCGTCGTGTTAAGCGATTTTTCCGCTGCGTGCCCGTAGGGGCGAAACCCTTTGCTCGTGCGTCCGGAAACATTCAGGTTTCGGTGCATTCTCGCAACAGTTTGCTTAGGGAAAACGTCCAGAAGACGTTTCAGTTGGTGAGTCGAATGCGCCGTTCATGGACAATCTTTTGACAAGCTTTATTGGTGCGTCATCAGCCGTTCACAAACCGGCACACGACGCGCTTGTCAGGCTGGGTCTATCGATCAACCTTTCCACCCCCTCAGGAGGGAACCCATGTTTCAACGCACGAAGATCTGTTCCGGTCTTCTCATCGCCTTCGGCAGCAGCCTGCTGACCGTCGCGCCGGGCGCCTTCGCCCAAGACACCACCGTTCAACGCGTGGAAATCACCGGTTCGGCCATCCGCCGAGTGGACGCTGAAACCGCCGTGCCCGTGACGGTGATCAAGGCTGACGAACTCAGGGCCCAGGGCATCACCTCGACCGAGCAGATCCTCGCCAGCATCTCCGCGTCGCAGGTCCAGACCACGACCGCGCAGGTCGTCGGCAACAACAACGGCGCCGGCTCCTTCGCGGACATCCACGCACTCGGCTCCAACAAGACCCTGGTGCTGCTGAACGGCCACCGCCTGGTCAACAACGCCTTCAACGGCGCCGCCCCTGACCTGAACATGATCCCGTTCGCCGCGGTCGAGCGCGTCGAAGTGCTGCGCGACGGCGCGTCGTCCCTGTACGGCACGGACGCCATCGCGGGCGTGATCAACTTCATCACGCGTCGCGATTTCAACGGCGGCAACATCGCCATCGGCATGGACGCACCGCAGCACCCGGGCGGCCTGCAGCGCGATGCCAACCTGGGCTTCGGCTTCGGCGACCTGGACAAGAACGGCATCAACGTCTTCGGTTTCCTGGACTTCGGCAACTCCCAGCGCATCAAGGGCACGCAGCGTCCGTTCAACACGCGCCAGCCCGGCGGCCTGTCGCCGACCCCGTTCCCGGCGAACTACAACCAGAACGCCCCGTTCTACGGCAACCCCGCCGCGCCGGCTTGCAACAGCGCCGGCCTGACGGGCGCCGCCGACTCGGCCGACACGACGAGCTGCCAGGAAGCCACGGCGTCCTTCGTCGACTACACGCCGCGCGTCGAGCGCGCGTCCGGCTACGCCAAGGCCACGGTCAAGGCGTTCGGCGACAGCACGTTCAGCCTCGAAGGCTTCCTCAGCCACGACCACGTGCAGAGCCAGATCGCCCCGGTGCCGTACGGCGGCCTGGCGATGAACCCGTTCCTGGTGGACGGCGTCACGCCGAACCCGTACTACCCGGGCCACGCCCTGGGCCCGACGCCCACCATCCCGCTGAGCCCGACCTATTTCCCGGCCAGCCACCCGACTGGCGCGCAGCCTGGCTACATCAAGGTCAAGTGGCGCGATCTGTCGCACGGCCCGCGTACGGATTCCCCGGTCAACGACCAGTTCCGCATCCTGGCGGCCCTGGAAGGTACGGCTGGCGACTGGAACTACTCCGTCGACGCCATGATGAGCGAGAACACCGTGCACGACGTCGTGACCGGCTACTCGGACGGCACGATCATCACGCCGGCCATGCTCAACGGCCTGCTGAACCCGTGGACTTCCACGCAGTCGGCAGCCGGCCAGGCGGTCATCAACAACTCGGCCGCCGGCGGCCTGCTGCAGGTTGCCAACGCCACGCTGTACAGCGTGGACGCCCATGGCGACCGTGAACTGGGCGACTGGTTCCACGCCGGCCGTGCGGCCACGATCGCCGTCGGTGCGGAAGCGCGTGACGAGAAGATGGTCGACCACGCCAACCGCCCGGTCGCCGAGCGCCTGGTGGCCTCCACGGGCCTGGCAGCCGACTTCTACCAAGCCGGCTCGCGCAGGATCTACGCCGGTTTCGTGGAAATGAACGTGCCCGTCATGAAGTCCCTGGACTTCACGCTGGCCGCTCGCTACGACCACTACAGCGACTTCGGCAGCACGACCAACCCCAAGGTCAGCTTCCGTTTCGAGCCGGTCAAGGCGTTCCTGATGCGCGGCTCGTTCTCGACCGGCTTCCGCGCCCCGACGCTGTATGACCTGAACCAGGCGCCGTCCTACGGCACCCCGGGCACGACGAACGATCCGCTGCACAGCACCGTGGACGCCAATGGCGACTGCCATGCGATCGCGCCGTTCAGCTCGACCGACGTCTGCAACATCCAGCCGGAAGTGCTGAACGGCGGTACCAAGTCGCTCAAGCCCGAGAAGTCGAAGAATGCCTCCCTGGGCTTCCTCTTCGAGCCCTCGAAGGACTTCACCTTCGGCGTGGATGCGTACCGCGTGTCGTACACGAACCAGATCACGTCGCTGTCGGTCGACACGCTGACGGATCCGGGCCTGTACACGAACTTCACGCAGTACTACCACCGCAACGCCGAAGGCCTGCTGTCCACCGACGGCTCCGCCTGCCCGGGCAACGACTGCGGCTACCTGGATACGCTGACCAAGAACCTCGGCGGCGTGATCACCAACGGCCTGGACTTCAGCTCGACCTTCAAGGCGAACCTGGGCTCTGCCGGTACGCTGAACTTCGACTACAGCAGCACCTGGGTGCACAAGTTCGCGCTGCAGAACTTCATTGGCGACTCGTACCACAACAACGTCGGCGTCTACTTCGACGGCGCCCCGGTGTTCCGCTGGACGCACAATGGTTCTCTGACGTGGCAGCTGAAGCCGTTCACCATGGGCCTGGCTGCTCACTACAAGAGCGGCTACCTGGACGCGGACGAGATCCGCAAGGTCAAGTCGTACAGCACGATGGACGCTTACCTGGGCTGGTCGCAAGGCGCCAAGGGCTTCTCGGCCATCTTCGGCGTGCGCAACCTGTTCGACCGCGATCCGCCGTTCTCGAAGCAGCAGACCGTGTTCCAGGCGAACTACGACCCGCGTTTCGCCGATCCGACGGGCCGCACGTTCTACGGTCGCCTGGGCTACTCGTTCTGATGAACGCCTGAGCGATACGGTGTCCCC
>JBJMWE010000284.1:0-3522 GCA_045810285.1 Vitreoscilla sp.
CCAGCGCATCCACGAGCTCGATGACGCATTGCACCTCCGGGCCCGCGAGATCGCCACGCTCGGCCGCGGCCAGCGCCTTCAGCGCGCTGCCGAAGACGAACGGGACGTCGACGTAGCCGTGTGCGGCGAGCAGCGCGCCGACCTCCATCTCGACGAGCTGCTCGATGTCCGCCCGGTCGCTCGCGGCGACGAGGTCCATCTTGTTCACGAACACCACCATGTGGCCGACGTTGACCTGGCGCGCCAGCAACACGTGCTCGATCGTCTGCCGTGCGGCGCCTTCGGTGCCGTCCACGAGCAGGATCGCGCCGTCCATCTGCGAGGCGCCGGTGATCATGTTCTTGATGTAGTCGGCGTGGCCCGGGCAGTCGATGTGCGCGTAGTGGCGACGATCGGACTCGTACTCGACATGCGAGGCGTTGATCGTGATGCCGCGCTCGCGCTCTTCCTTCGCGTTGTCGATCTGCCCATAGGACAGCGCGCGGCCGCCGGCGCGGGCGGCCTGCACGAAGGTGAGGGCGGCCGTCAACGTCGTCTTGCCATGATCGACGTGGCCGATCGTTCCGACATTCACATGAACCTTGTTCATGATGGTTTCTCCAGTTTCAACAGTGATGTGATGTGCCGTTCCGCATCGCTGGCCAGGCGAACGGTTCGGCGGGTGGTCGGCGCGCGCGCGCCGAATTCGACATGCCCGACCTGCGCGGACAGGAAAGAAAAAAGCCTGCAGGGTGATCCACCCGGCAGGCTTGGCGGCCTGGAGGCGGATCCTCCAGGCGAAGAGGGGCCTGGAAGCTCTACGCGAACCGTTCCACGAAGGCGACGCGCGGCACCGCGCCGGCAGCGCGTGCGGCGGCGAGGGACAGGGCACGTTCGAGGTTCATTTCATGATCTCCAGCGCAGGCTGGCTAAAAACAAAAGACCCGGTGGCTTGCGGCCTACCGGGTCTGTCGGACTCAGGAGGCCGAGCCTCCGGAAGGGGATGGCTCTAGGACGTCGATGCGACGAACGCACGACGCGACGCAATCGCGCCGGCGCGGGCGGTCGATGCATCTTGCGAGGTGAGGAATTGCGTCATGTCCAAGTCTTCTTGCGTTCGGCCATCGAGCGTGCTGCCCCGGGCCTTCTTGCGAGGGACGCAGACTAACACCGCGGTGGCGATCGGGCAACGTGGGCGTTGCGTGCGCACCGCATCGCCACGAGCGATGCCAGGCAAGCCCTGACGCCCGGCCCGCGCGCAACCGCGTAAGCTACGACCCCTCTCCGCATTCGCCTCCCACGAGGAATCGCATGACGAACCCCCAACCGCAAGCCGTCGGCCGGATGCCGCGGCAGATCCCCTTCATCATCGCCAACGAGGGGTGCGAGCGCTTCAGCTTCTACGGCATGCGCAACATCCTGACGGTGTTCCTGATGACGAGCCTGCTGCTGTCCATTCCGGAGCCGCTGCGCAAGAACGAGGCCAAGGAGGTCTTCCACACCTTCGTCATCGGCGTCTATTTCTTCCCGCTGCTGGGCGGCTGGATCGCCGACCGCTGGTTCGGCAAGTACCCCACCATCCTCTGGCTGAGCCTGGTCTACTGCGCCGGCCATGCCTGCCTGGCGCTGTTCGACACGAACCTGCACGGCTTCTACCTGGGCCTGTTCCTGATCGCGCTCGGCTCGGGCGGCATCAAGCCGCTGGTCAGCGCCTTCGTCGGCGACCAGTTCGACAAGGGCAACCGCACGCTGGCGCAGAAGGTCTTCGAGGCCTTCTACTGGATCATCAACCTGGGCAGCTTCTTCGCCTCGCTGTTCATGCCGCTCATCCTCAAGCATTTCGGCGGTGCCGTGGCCTTCGGCATCCCGGGCGTGTTCATGCTCGTCGCGACCATCATCTTCTGGTCGGCCCGGCACCGCTACGTGCACGTCAAGCCCGCGGCCCAGGAGGATCCGAACAGCTTCCTCAAGGTCGTGCGCACGGCGCTCGGCGAAGGCGCGGCCGGCCGCGCGGTGGCCCTGGTCGGCGTCGTCCTGGCCTGCGTGGCGCTGGCGTTCTGGAACGACCTGGGCGTCGTCGCGGCCCTCTGCACGGCCCTGGTCCTCGTCCTGGGCTTCGGCGGTGCGGGCGCGTGGATGGCGCTGGATCGCGCGACGCCCAGGCACGGCGCGGAGGCGGTGGCCGCCGTGCGCGCGGTGCTGCGCCTGCTCGTGCTGTTCGGCCTGGTCACGCCGTTCTGGTCGCTGTTCGACCAGAAGGCGTCCACCTGGGTGCTGCAGGCCGACCAGATGACCAAGCCCGCGTGGTTCCAGTCCTCGATGATGCAGGCGCTGAACCCGGCGCTGGTGCTGATCCTGATTCCGTTCAACAAGGTCGTGCTCTATCCGCTGCTCGAGAACCTGGGCCTGCGGCTGACGGCGCTGCGGCGCATGGGCGCGGGCATCGCGTTCGCCGGTGCGGCCTGGATCGTCGTGGGCCTGATGCAGCTGTGGCTGGACGGCGGCGACAAGGTCGCCATCACCTGGCAGGTGCTGCCCTATGCGCTGCTGACCCTCGGCGAAGTGCTGGTCTCGACGACCGGCCTCGAATTCGCCTACAGCCAGGCGCCCATGGCGATGAAGGGCGTGATCATGAGCTTCTGGAGCCTGTCGGTGACCGTCGGCAATCTCTGGGTGCTGTTGTCCAACGTGAGCGTGCGCAGCGACGCGGTGACGGCCAGGATCGCCGGGACCGGCCTGTCGGTCACGGCCTTCCAGATGTTCTTCTTCGCCGGCTTCGCGCTGCTGGCGGCGCTGGCGTTCGCGCTCTATGCGCGGCACTACCAGGTGCGCGACTACTACCGCGACTGAACGCCATCCCGCCATCCCGGCGGATGCGAGGCGGGCCGGTGCACGGCCCGCGCGAGACGGCGAAGAAAGGCGGCCAGCCCGCCGGGGACTGGCCGCGTCGAACGAGGTCGCGCCGCTGCGCGCCGCTCGCGGTCAGTTGGCGGGCTGGGACGAGTGGCCGGCCTGCATCGCGCCATCGGCCGAGCCGTTGGCGCTCACGTTCACGCCGTCCTGGCGCGACGCCGAGCCCTGCAGCGCGCCGTTGCCCGAGCCGGTGGCCGCGACCGAGCGGCCGCGCGCGCCGTTCGAGCGGGCGGCCGTGGCCGAGCCGCCGCCATTGCCGGCGACGTTGCCCGCGACCGCATGGCCGCCGGACGACCGCGCCGCCGTGCCGCTGTCGTCCGTCGACGCGCCCGGCGTGCCCTGCGCGCGCGTGGCGGTGGCCGAGCCATTGCCCGCGACATGGCCTGCCAGCGAGCGGCTGCTGGTCGAGGGCGTGGTCGTCGAACCCGCATCGTGCGTGCGCGAGGCCGTCGCGCTGCCATTGCCCGCGAGGCTGCCGGAAAGCGAACGGGTCGCGGGCGTCGTTGCCGGTGCGCCCGTCGTCGTCGGCGCGGCGGCCGGCGGCGTGCCGGTGCTGGCGGCGCCGTGCGAGATCGAGCCGGTGGCATTGCCCGCGCCGGCCAGCGCGCCCTGCGACGCGTTCGCGCCGCC
>JBJMWE010000285.1:0-13835 GCA_045810285.1 Vitreoscilla sp.
AACTGCCGCTTCCGGCCCTACCTGGACAACGGTGTCGCCGTCGCCGGCTGGGCCGCCGTCCCCATCGAATTCGAGCTGCCGACATGAACTCCTTCGACCTCCCCGCCCACCCCGCAGCCACTGAAGCGACCGGCGACGGGCCGACGCGCCCGTCCTCCGCGCCGCGCGGGCCCAAGGTGCGACTGATCACCAGCGAGGCCTTGTTCGCCGAATTCCCCGAAGTCCAGATCGCGCACGGGGACGCCCTCTACCGCCTGCGCCAGACGTCGCTCGGCAAGCTGATCCTGACCAAATGACCGCTGCGGCCGGCCAGCCCGCGCGCGCGCGGTGGCTCAAGACGCTCCATCGCTGGCACTGGATCAGCTCCGCCGTCGCGCTCATGGGCATGCTGCTGTTCGCGGCGACGGGCCTGACGCTGAACCACGCCGCGCAGATCGAGGCGCATCCGAAGGTCGTCGACCGCAAGGCGACGCTGCCGCCCGTGCTGCTGGCCGCGCACCCGCCCGCGCCGGACGACGCGAGGCGGCACGATCCGCTGCCGGCGGATGTCGCCGACTGGGTCGCGACCGCGCTGCAGGCCGACGTCCGCGGCCGCCCCGCGGAGTGGTCGGCCGACGAGCTCTACGTCGCGCTGCCGCGCCCCGGCGGCGACGCGTGGGTGCGCATCGCCCGCGCCAGCGGCGAGGCGGAGCTGGAAGACACCGACCGCGGCTGGATCTCCTACTTCAACGACCTGCACAAGGGCCGCAACGCCGGCGCCGCCTGGAGCTGGTTCATCGACGCCTTCGCCGTCGCCTGCCTTGTCTTCACGATCACCGGCCTGGTGATCCTCGGGATGCATGCGGGCCACCGGGCCGCGACCTGGCCGCTGGTGGGCCTCGGCGTCGTGCTGCCCCTGCTGCTGGCGCTGCTGTGCATCCACTGACCCCACTCCCTCGACCATCGCCCCTGGAACCCCGATGCTGATCCGCACGTCCTTCGCCCTCACGACCGCGGTCGTGGCCGTCCCCGCCCTGTCCGCCGAGGCGCTATTGAAGATCCAGCTGCCGCGGCTGGACATCGCCGAATACCACAAGCCGTATGTCGCGGCCTGGATCGAGAAGGCGTCCGACCAGTCCTTCGCCGGCAACGTGGCACTCTGGTACGACGTCGCCAAGCGCAACGACGGCGGCGCGAAGTGGCTCAAGGACATGCGCTCGTGGTGGCGCAAGAGCGGGCGCGACACGCCGGCCGTCGACGGCCTCACGGGTGCCACGCGCACCGCTGGCGAGCATGCGATCAACCTGCTCGACGCCCGGGCCGTGGCCGCCCTGGCGCCGGGCCGGTACGAGGTGGTGGTGGAGGCGGCGCGCGAGAACGGCGGCCGCGAGGTGCTGCGCGTGCCGTTCGAATGGCCGTTGAAGAAGGCGCAGGCCGCCAGGGTGCAGGGCCAGGGCGAGCTCGGCAGCGTCGCCATCGAGGCCAGGCCGTGATGAAGGCCGCCCTGCGACACGCCGTCCCCCGCCTCGCGCTGCTCGCCGCCGGCGCCCTGTCCTGCCTGCCGGCCCAGGCGCACCGTCCCTGGCTGCTGCCGTCCGCCACGCTGGCCGACGGCGCGGCACCGGTCGTCACCATCGACGCGGCGATCTCCGAGGACCTGTTCGAGTTCGACTCGTTCCCGCTGGCACTGGACACGCTGCACGTGACGGCGCCGGACGGCAGCGCCGTCGTGCCCGACGCGCGCGTCGAGGCGAAGCGCCGCGTCAGCTTCGACGTGAAGCTTGTCCAGAAGGGCACGTTCCGGTTCGCGGGCGTCACGGACGTGGCCATGGCCTCGTGGAAGGTCGGCGGCGAGACGAAGCGCTGGCGCGGCGCGCCCGCGGCGCTCGCCCGGGAGGTGCCGGCCGACGCGCAGGACCTGCAGGTCACGCGCCAGCTGGCGCGCGCCGAGACCTTCGTCACCAACGAGACGCCCGGCGCGCTCGCCGCCGCGATCTCGGGCGAGGGCCTGGAGCTGCAGCCGCTGACCAACCCCACCGACCTGAGCCCGGGCGACGCCAGCCGCTTTCGCGTGCTGCTCGATGGCCAGCCCTATGCGAACGCCGACGTTACGCTGATCCGGGGCGGCAACCGCTACCGCTACAGGATGGGCGAGCTCGCGCTGAAGACGGACGCCGCCGGCGAGTTTGGCGTCGTGTGGCCCGAGGCCGGCCGTTGGTGGATGGGCATCCAGCACGGCGGTCGCGGGCCTGGCGCCGGCGCGCCCGCCCCGGGTGGCGCCCCCGTGCGCCGCGAGTCGTACAGCGCCACCTTCGAGGTGCTGCCCCGGTGAGGCCAACGCCGCGCGTGCTCGTGCCCGCCGCCATCGCCGCCACGCCGCCGGCACTCGGCGGACGCGTGCACGAATTCGCGGGCGCGACGATGGGCACGACGTGGCGCGTGCGCCTGGTGGCCGCATCGGCACTGCGGCGCGAACCGATTCGCCGGGCCATCCAGGCCGCGCTCGACGCGGTCGTCGCGCAGATGAGCACCTGGGACGCCGCGTCCGACCTGGCCCGCTTCAACCGCGCGCCAGCGGGCACCTGGCTCGCGTTGCCCGAGCACTTCCACGCGGTGCTGGCCTGTGCCCGCGAGGTCGCCGAGCGCAGCGACGGCGCCTTCGATCCGACCGCCGGCGCGCTCGTCGATGCCTGGGGCTTCGGCCCCGTGGCGCGCCGGGGCATGCCCGCGGCGACGGTGCTGGACGGCGCCTGCCGCCGCGCCGGCTGGCGTCGCCTCGACATCGATCCCGCCCGCCGCGCGCTGCTGCAGCCGGGCGGGCTCGAACTGGACCTGTCGGCGATCGCCAAGGGCTTCGGCGTCGACCTGGTCGCGCGCCGGCTCGACGCGCTGGGCATCACCGACCATCTGGTGGAAGTCGGCGGCGAACTGCGCGGCAGCGGCGTCAAGCCCGACGGGCAACCGTGGTGGGTGGCGCTCGAACAGCCGCACGACGGCGCGGCCGGCGAACAGACCCTGCTGGCGCTGCACGGCCTGTCCGTGGCAACGTCCGGCGACTACCGCCACTGGTTCGAGCACGCGGGCACGCGCTACAGCCACACCATCGACCCGCGCGACGGCCGGCCGATCCGCCACGGCCTCGCGTCGGCCACCGTCATCCACGCGGACTGCATGCGCGCCGACGCGTGGTCCACCGCGCTGGGCGTGCTGGGTCCGGACGCCGGCATCGCGCTGGCCGACCGGCTGGGCCTCGCCGCGCGCCTGCTCGTGCGCGCGGGCGACGGCTTCGCGGAACGCCGCAGCGCCGCCTTCGACGCCCTGCTGCGATGACCGCCATCGGCCTCGACGGCGCGCGCCTGCTGGGCGCGGCGGCCACGCTCGCGCTCTATGCCGCGCTGTGCGGGGCGGTGTACATCGACGTGCGCCGCAAGGCCGCGGCCGGCGCCGCGCGCGGCCGGGTCCTGGCGGGCGCAGGCGGCGACAAGCCCCTCCTGGTCGTGCACGCGAGCCAGACAGGCGCGGCCGAACAGCTGGCCTGGCAGACCGCGCAGGCGCTGCACGGCGCCGGCCTCGGCTTGCGCGTCGGCGCGCTGGGCGCGCTGGGCGCGGACGAGATCGCGGGGGCATCGCGGATCCTGTTCATCGCGAGCACCTGCGGCGAAGGCGACGCGCCCGACAGCGCGATGTCGTTCGTCCGTCGCTTGATGGACGGCGCCGGCGCGCCGGCACTGTCCGGCCTGCACTACGGCCTGCTCGCGCTCGGCGACCGGGAGTTCACCGGCTTCTGCGCATTCGGCCGCCGCCTCGACGACTGGCTGCAGGCCCGCGGCGCGCGGCCGCTGTTCGAGCGCGTCGAGGTCGACGCGCTGGCGCCGGCCGACCTCGCGCGCTGGAAGCACGCGCTCGGGCGGCTGACCAGCGGGGGCGACGCGCTGGCCTGGCGCGAGCCGGCGCGCGAGACGTGGCGCCTGGCGCGCCGCACGCACGTCAACCCCGGCAGCCAGGGCGCGCCCGTGTTCCACCTGGAGCTCGAGCCGCCCGCCGGCGCGACACCCGCCTGGGAGCCGGGCGACCTGTTGCAGGTGCGCGTGCCGCAGGCGCCCGATGCCCCGCGCCGATACTCGATCGCATCCATCCCCGCCGAGGGCCGCGTCCACCTGCTGGTGCGCCAGGAACGGCGCACGGACGGCGCACCCGGCCTGGCCTCGGGTTGGCTGACGGCCGGCGCGCCCGTCGGCGGCGACGTCGTCCTCGACCTGCTGCCGCACCGCAACTTCCGGCTCGGCGACAACGCGCGGCGCCCGCTGATCCTCGTGGGCAACGGCACCGGCATCGCGGGCCTGCGGGCGCACCTGCGCGCGCGGGCGTCCCGCGCGGGCGGCCCGGACGCGCGGACGCGCAACTGGCTGGTGTTCGGCGAGCGCCAGGCCGCGCACGACTTCCACTTCCGCGACGACATCGAGGCCTGGCAGGCCGACGGCACGCTGGACCACGTCGACCTCGCGTTCTCGCGCGACCAGGCCGCGCGCCACTACGTCCAGGATCGCCTGCGCGCCCAACCCGCGCGGGTGCGGCAATGGCTGGACGACGGCGCGGCCGTCTACGTCTGCGGCAGCCGCAAGGGCATGGCCATGGGCGTGGACGACGCGCTGGTCGAGATCGTCGGCGCCGCGCGCGTGCAGGCGCTGATCGCCGAAGGGCGCTACCGGCGCGACGTCTACTGAACGCCCGCGAGCGGCAGCGGTGACGCGGCGCGTGGATCCTGCGACTGCGCGCAGGATGACCGGATAGGGGGACGCAGCGCTGCGCGACAAGCAGGGATGTCGCACGCGGCACCACACTTGGCGTGCCCCGCGCGAAGCGCCAAGCCGTCATCCTGCGCGGAGCGCAGCGCAGTCGCTGGATCCACCCCCGCCGATGCCGCCGCGGACACAGGGAAGGCGTGGACGGCGTCAGAGCTCCGACCAGGCCCGCACGAGGTTGTGGTAATGCCCCGTCAGCCCCACCACCGCCGCGTTGTCGCCCACCTGCTCGCGCAGCGCCTGGATGTTCTGGTCCAGCTCGAACAGCATGCGGCGCCGGTCCGTGTCGCGCACCAGGCTCTGCACCCAGAAGAACGACGCCACGCGCGTGCCCCGCGTCACCGGGTGCACGCGGTGCAGGCTGCTGGACGGGTACAGCACCAGGTCGCCCGCCGGCAGCTTGACCTCGTGGGTACCGTAGGTGTCCACGACCTCCAGCTCACCGCCGTCGTACTCCTCGGGGCCGGCCAGGAACAGCGTGCACGACAGGTCGGTGCGCATCTGCAGCGTGGTGCCCGGCACCGAGCGGATCGCGCCGTCGACGTGCAGCCCGTAGTGCTCCCCGCCCTCGTAGCGGTTGAACAGCGGTGGCATGTGGCGCAGCGGCAGCGCGGCGGACATGTACAGCGGATTCGCCAGCAGCGCCTGCAGCACCACGCGCCCCAGCGCCTGCCCCGCCGGCGAGAACTCGTCGAGCTGCCGGTTGCGCTTGACCTGCGCGCCCTGCTCGCCCACGGTGGCCCGCCCGTCCACCCACGGTGCGTCGGCGAGGCGCCGGCGCAGGTCCGCGACCTGGTCGGGGGTGAGGACGTCGGGCACGTGGAGCAGCATGGCGGTGTTTCCAGGGGAACGAAGAACGCCCGCGCAGGAGCGCGAGCAACGACGCGGGTCACGGCGACGCGAGCGCCGCGACCTCGGCGCCAGGGCCTCAGAACCTGGCGTTGAGCGACACCAGCGCGTTGCGCTCCGCGCCCGGCGTGTAGCGCGAGCCGCCGTTGTTGAGCGACTGGATGTACCTCCGGTCGAACACGTTGTAGACGTTGAGCTGCACCTGCCAGTTCTTCGACAGCTCGCAGGACGCCATCGCGTCGCCGACCCAGTACGCCGGGGCCTCCAGCAGGTTCGACGTCGGCGCGGCCGTGTTGCTGCTGCGCGCGGACGCATCGGCGTGGCGCATGCCGCCGCCCAGCGTGACGCCCAGCGGCAGCTTGAGCGTGGCCCACGACGTGAACGTGTTCTTCGGCGAGAACACGATGACGCCGCCCTGCTGCGTCGGCGCGCCGCGCACGATCCTGGAGTCCATGGTCGACCAGCCCAGGCTGACGCCCAGGTCCTTCGTGACGTTGCCCACCAGCCCCAGCTCGATGCCCTGCACGCGCCGCTTGCCCACCTGCGCGTAGGTCGGCACCGTGGCGCCGTCGGACACGAGCTCGTTCCTGTTCTCGCTACGATAGACCGCCGCCGTCGCCAGCAGGTTGCCCCCGAGCAGGTCCCACTTCGTGCCGAATTCGACGTTCGTGCCCTCCTGCGGTTTCAGGCCGGGCTGCGCCGCGCTGTTGGCCTGGCTGGACAACGCGAAGTTGCTGCCGCCCGGCGGGTTCCTGGAATCGGAATACGTGACGTAGACGCTGCCGTTGTTCGCCGGCTTGAACACGGCGCCGACCTTCCAGCTCCACAAGGTGCCGGTCAGGCCCAGCGGCGCGTTGTTCACGAGCGATGCGGGCGTGGCCCCCGAAGCGGCCGTGTACGTGGCGCTGCTGGTGTCGGTGTGGAACCTGTCGACGCGTGCCCCGGCGTTGAGCAGCAGCGCGTTCGTGACGTCGAGCGTCTCGAACGCGTAGGCCGATGCCGTCAGCGTGCTGCCGGTGGCCTGCGTGCCCTTGTACGACGGTTGCGCCATCACGTCGCCCGGATCCGGCGCGTAGAGGCTGGCCGTGCCGGCCACCGTGACGGGCGTGGCCGTCCTCTGGCGCTCGTAGCTCATCTCGACGCCGCTGGACAGCGCGTTCTTCAGGCCGAAGGCCTCGAATCCGGCCGCCAGGTTCGTCTGGTTGGTCAGGATCTCGTTGTCCTGGTGGCGGCCCTGGCGCGAGCGCGCCACGGTGTAGCCCGAGGGAAGATCCGCGGTCGCGGTGACGGCGTTCACGCCGGTGACGACCACGTCCTGCACCGTCCGGCCGATGCGCGTCGTGTTGCGCAGCACGACGCCCTTGGCGAGGTCGCTCTCCAGCTTCGAGGTGATCATGTCCGTCTTCACGCGGTCGAAGTCGCCGGCCAGCCCGTAGAAGTTGCCCGGGTCGACGGACGGCCCGGGCTTCTGCGCGGGCGCCGTGGCGGTGGCGGCCGCGAAGACGTAGCCCTTCAGGCCGAACGTCGATACGCCGCCGTCCGGGCGGTTGTCCTGCTGGACGTGCAGGATGCTAAGCGTCTCGCGGGTACTCGACCCGAGGCCGAAGGTGGCGGTGGGCGCGACGCCCCAGCGCTTCTGGCGCACCTCGTCGCGTCCGGGCACGCCTTGGTCCTGCGCCATCACGTCCAGGCGCACGGCGCTGCCGGGCAGCGACGCCAACGGGGTGTTGAAGTCGGCCTCCAGGCGCTTGCGATCGGCCGTGCCCGCCAACAGGCTGCCGGTGGCGAACGCGCCATCGGCCTGCGCCGTCCTGGATACCAGGTTGACGTAGGCCGACGACGCGCCGCGGCCGATGTCCGAGCCCGACGGTCCCTTCACCACCTCCACCTGGTCGATGTTGAACATGTCGCGCGAGACGGCGCCGAGGTCGCGGATGCCGTCGACGAAGATGCTCTGCGAGCTGTCGAAGCCGCGCAGGTTGATCGAGTCGCCCGTCTGCGTGCTGCCGTTCTCGCCGAGCTGCATCGTCACGCCCGGCGTGTTGCGCAGCGCCTCCGACAGCGACGTGGCGGCCTGCTGCTGCAGCAGTTCCTTCTTGATGACGGTGATCGTCTGCGGCGTGTCGACGAGGGGCTGCGTGAACTTCGGCGACGAGACGGCGTCGGCCTTGTAGTCGTTCTCGGGCGCGGCCGCCTGCACCTTCACCGCCGGCAGCGTGGCCTCGCCGCGCGCCTGCGAGGCGCCGGCGGCCGGCGCGGCGGCGGACTGGGCCAGCACGGCGCCTGGAAGCGCGAGGGCCGCCGCGAGGGCGGCGGTCGAGCGATGGCGCGGTTGACGGGCGGCCGCGTGCTTGCGACTCTGGATGGGGCGCATGGATCTCTTTCTTCCGAAGGTTGGCGATGGACGTTTCGGCTGGCGTCCACGGCCTCGGTCGAGCGAGATCCTTGCTGGAGATGCTGGCGGCTCCGGGTGAGCCGGATCAACTGCAAATGCTAATGATTCTCATTAAGAAAGTCAACCTCGCGTGACAGGCCGGCAACATGCCCGCGCCTAGCACAGGTTGATGCTGCCTGGGCGCGACACGAGGCGGCCCGCGAGGGCGTATGCTCGCGCCCTTTCCCGTTCTCGAAGAGGATTCCCCGATGGCTACCGCAGCAACCGAAAAGTCTTCCGCCTTCATGAAGGCCCTCACGCCGAGCCCCGCGCTCGCCGCCATCGTCGGCTCCGAGCCGCTGCCGCGCACCGAAGTCACCAAGCGCCTGTGGGACTACATCAAGGCCCACAACCTGCAGAACCCGGCCAACAAGCGCAACATCCTGTGCGACGCCAAGCTCAAGGCCGTCATGGGCAAGGACGAAGTCACGATGTTCGAGATGACCGGCCTGGTCGGCAAGCACCTGAGCTGATCCGCCCCCGCGTCGCGCGCCCGCGCGCGTGACGCCACCCCGCGCGGGCCCCGGCCCGCGCGAAATGCGCGCCCCTGCGCCGCCCGTCCCGGGCGTCCCTGTCCCCTCCCCGACTTCCTCGCGGCTCCCGCGCCCTTTCTCGCATCGCGTCCCTGGCGAGTACCAGGCACGTCCGTTGCTCGATTTTCCGGTTCGCTCCGCTCAATATCACGACGCGCCTGATCAGATACTTTCCGGCCGCCAACGCCCTGGTGTCCGTCGGTATTTGCGAGCGGCATCAAGCCAACAGTTGCCGATCTGCCCGATGCTGCGCTGGATCCATGTCCAGCATTGCCCAGGAAACTCCGATGATCCTGCCCGCCATCATCGCCACCTATCTCGCCTGCATATTGGTCGTGCACTTCCGCGGCCGCGTCCGCCACCGGTTCTGGGGCCAGGTGTTCGACCATTCGGGCCTGCTCGCGCCGGTCAACGTGTTCCTGTACGCGTTCTCCGCCATCCCCAACCGCCCGTACACCGACGTGTCGCGCTTCCCGGAACTCGAGACGCTGCGGCGCCACGTCGACGTCATCCGCGAGGAAGGCCTCGCCCTGATGGCCCACGCCCGCATGAAGTCGCCCGACCAGAAGGACGACGCCGGCTTCAACTCGTTCGCCAAGTCCGGCTGGAAGCGCTTCTACCTGAAGTGGTACGGCGATGCCCACCCCTCGGCGCGGCGCCTGTGCCCGCGCACCACCGAACTGCTGCGCGGCATTCCCGGCGTGAGCGCCGCGATGTTCACCACCCTGCCGCCCGGCGCCGTGCTCAATCCCCACAAGGATCCCTACGCCGGCTCGCTGCGATACCACCTGGGGCTCGTCACTCCCAACGACGACGGCTGCCGCATCGTGGTCGACGGAAACCCCTACAGCTGGCGCGACGGCCAGGACGTGATATTCGATGAAACCTACATCCACGCCGCCGAGAATCGCACCGATGTGGAGCGCCTGATACTGTTCTGCGACATCGAGCGCCCGATGCGCCATGGTTTCGCGCGGAGTTTCAATCGCTGGTTCGGGCGCCATGTCGTGGCGGCCGCCAGTTCGCCCAACGACGATTCGGACCGCATCGGCCTGATCAACCGGCTGTTCTTCCTGTCCGATCGCGCCGGCCACTACCGGCGTCGCTTCAAGGCCTGGAACCGCACCGCCTACAAGCTGGCGAAGGCGGGCCTCGTGGCGGCCCTGGTGGCCGTGCTGGTGCTGCCGCCCTCGCTGCGCACGTGGCACCGCCTGCATCCGGCCGGCCACGCCGGCGGCGCCGTGGCCGTCACGGCCGCCACGTCCTTGCGCTCGTTCTGATCAATCGTTCACGCCGTGACGGATTGCGCGCGCCGGCCCCCGCTGGCCGGACGGCCGCCGTGCCGGCGATCCGCTACGATCCGGGTCGAGACCCGCACTGTCCGTCCGCCGGGACGCGCCCCTTCCTTGACCTCCGATTCCGCCATCTCCGAACTGCGCCTGACGACCCGCGCCGATCACGAACGCATCGAACGCATGCTGCGGCTTGACGCGCCGATGCCGCTCGAGCGCTACGCCGCGATCCTGTGCGGGTTCGACGCCTTCCTGCGCACGTGGGAGCCGCGCATCCACGCTGCCCTGCCCGAACGCCTGCAGTCCTGGCAGCGCGCGCGCTGGCGCGGCGGCTTCGCCAGCGCCGACGTCGAGTGGCTGCGCAGCGTGGCCGAGGTCGCCGCTCCGACCGTCGAGGTCCCCGCCGCCGCCGCGCTGCCGCTCACCGACCTGGCCGAGGTGCTGGGCTCGCTGTACGTCATCGAGAGCTCCGCGCTCGGCGGCCGCGTCATCGCGCCGCTGCTCAAGCGCACGCTGGGGCTGGGCCAGGGCAGCGGCGCCAGCTACTTCCACGGCTTCGGCGGCGACACCGCCGCCATGTGGAGCAACTTCCGCGTGTTGGCCGCGCTCGAGATCGGCGACTCCTCGCGCGCCATCGTGCACGCCTGCCGCAGCGCCCGCCGCACCTTCGGCGCGCTGATCGACCTGTTCGCCCCGCTCGCCCCCGCCGAGGCGCCCGCCGCGCCGCGCCAGGCGACGGCACAGCGCATCGCGCCCGCCCTCCTGATGGCGCACGGCGGTCCGGACGACGACGACGACGCCACGCGCCCCGCGCCGCTGGCCGACATCCACATCGACCTGCCCGTCGACGGCGAGGCCGACGCCGGCGACACGCTCGTCGAGCTGCCGATGGACGACGAACTCGACACCGGCGACACCCTGCGCATGCCGCTCTGAGCGCTACGTGGCGCCGCAGCCGGGCCCGTCGAAGTTCCAGGTGCTGACCTTGCCGTCCTCGATGAGGAAGCGCGTGGTGCACGTCACGGGCGTGGCCTGTCCCACCGGCGTGGTGACGCCCACGCCGCCGCCCACCGAGGTGTGCCCGCCGCCGAATCCGAAGCCGCCGATGCTGAAGCTCATCGTGGGCGGCGGCGTCGCGCCGTTGTTGACGACGTACGTGAGCCACTTGCCGTGGCCGGCCGCCTCCTCGGCCACCGGCGTGCCCCAGCGGGCGCGCAGGTCCTGCTCGGACGCCCCCTGCCACTGGCCCAGCGCCTTCTCGTAGGCATCGGTGCGCGACTCCCGCGTCGCGCAGCCCGCGAGGGCGAGCAGCAGCGCGCCGGCGGGCAGCAGGAATCGGATGGTGGCGCGCATGTCGGTCTCCTGGAAAGCGTGGTCCTGTCGGGATGATGCGCCATTTACAGCAAGACGCTCGCCTGCCCGGGTGAAGTCGCCATGACCGTCCCGCGAGCGGGCTTATTCATGATGTTTGACATCCATTTATCATGATACCTATACTTTAAACGCCCTCTTCAACGTCGGAGCTTCCATGCCACGCGTCTCCCGCGCCGAGGCCCAGAGCCATCGCCAGCAGATCACCGAAGCGTCCGCGCGCCTGTTCAAGGAGCGCGGCATCAACGGCGTCAGCGTCGCCGACCTGATGGGCGCAGCCGGCCTCACCCACGGCGGCTTCTATGGCCACTTCGAGTCCAAGGACGCACTGGCCGGCGTCGCGGTGGCGCACGCATTCGCGCAATCGGCCGAACGCTGGCGCAAGCGCATCGCGAGCCAGCCCGACGATGCCGCCGGTCGCGCGCTCATCGTCGACAGGTTCCTGTCCGCGCCCAGCCTCAAGGAGGTCGGGCTCGGCTGCCCGTCGGTCTCCCTCGCGGCCGACGTCGCGCGCGAACCGGCGACCGCCCCCATCCGCCTGGCCTATGGCGATGGGCTCGAGGCCCTCGTCGCCATCCTGTCGGCGGTCGAGGACGGCCCGGACGCGGCAGCGCGGCGCCGCGCGGCGATCGCCGACTACGCCACGATGGCCGGCGCCCTGATGCTGGCCCGCGCCACCGACGGCACGCCGCTGGCGGCCGAATTCCTCGCCGCCGCACGCGAACGCCTGCTGCGCGAGCCCACGCCCGCGAGCGACTGCGCGACCGCGCCGGCGCCCGCCCCCGCGCGCGAGCGCGCCCCCACCCGCAAGACCCGCAAGGCCTGACACCGATGTTCGCCACCCCCGTCGCCCACTGGTTCGGCCGCCGCGGCATCCACTTCTCGTGGGTCGTCATGGGCATCGCCTTCCTCACGATGCTCACCTCCTCGGCCGCCCTCGGCCTGCCCGGGGCCTTCCTGCTGCCCCTCAGCAAGGAATTCGGCTGGACCACGGACCAGATCGCCGGCGCCATCGCGCTGCGCTTCGTGCTGTACGGCCTGATCGGCCCGTTCGCCGCGGTGCTGATGGAGCGCTACGGCCTGCGCCGCATCATCTGCAGCGCGCTGCTGCTGATCGCCACCGGCATGGCGCTGGCCACGCGCATGACGGCGCTGTGGCAGCTCGTCGTGCTGTGGGGACTGGTGCTGGGCGTCGGCTCCGGGCTGACGGCGCTGGTGCTGGGCGCCACCGTGGCCAACCGCTGGTTCGACCAGCGCCGCGGGCTGGTCATGGGGCTGCTGACCGCCAGTTCGGCCACGGGCCAGCTGGTCTTCCTGCCGATCGCGGCCTCGCTGATCCAGAGCCACGGCTGGCGCGTGGCCATCACGCCGGTGTTCGTCAGTTGCCTCGTCGTGGCCGGGCTCGCATTCCTGCTGCTGCGCAACCACCCGCGCGAACTGGGCCTGGCGCCGTTCGGCGCCGCCCCGGCCCCGGTGGATCCGGCGCCCGCCGCCTGGCGGCCGAACTTCCTGGAGCCGCTGCGCACGCTGGCCTTCGCCTCGCGCCGCGGCGCGTTCTGGGTGCTGTTCGGCACGTTCTTCGTCTGCGGCCTGAGCACCAGCGGCCTGATCCAGACCCACTTCATCACGCTGTGCGGCGACAACGGCCTGGGCCCGGTGCCCGCGGCCTCGGTGCTCGCCACCATCGGCGCGTGCGACTTCATCGGCACCATCGCGTCGGGCTGGCTGTCCGACCGCTACGACGTGCGCAAGCTGCTGTTCTGGTACTACGGGCTGCGCGGGCTGTCGCTGCTGTGGCTGCCGCACTCCACCTTCACCATCGCGGGCCTGTCGCTGTTCGCCGTGTTCTACGGGCTCGACTGGGTCGCCACCGTGCCGCCCACGGTGCGCCTGACGAGCTCGGTATTCGACAAGCAGCGCGCCCCGATGATCTTCGGCTGGATCTTCGCGGGCCACCAGCTCGGCGGCGCGGTGGCCGCCTACGGCGCGGGCCTGGCGCGCACGGTGATGCAGTCGTACAGCCCGGCCCTGTACGCGGCCGGCCTCACCTGCCTCGTCGCGGCGGTGGCCATCTTCCTGCTCGATCGACCGACGACGGCGCCCGGGCCCGCGCGCGCCACCTGAGAAAGCGGCGGCCTCCTGGCCATGGGAATGCGGGTTGCCTCGAAACACCCGCAACCGACATTGCGCCAGGAGAGCCCCATGCCAGCCAGCCGACCCGCATCGCACGCCCCCGTGGCGTCCCGCGACACCACCCAGGACATCCTGCAGCTGCTGACGGCCGAGCATCGCGAGGTCAAGGCGATGTTCCAGCACTACCACCGGCTCGCCGAGGCCGGCGGCAAGGGCGACGAGCGCATGCTGCTGGCCAGCCAGATCTGCGTCGCGCTCACGCTGCACACGCAGGTCGAGGAGGAGATCCTCTATCCGGCGGCGCGTGCGGCGCTGGCGCAGGACGAGGATCTGGTCGACGAGGCCTACGTCGAGCATGCCAGCGCCAAGAGCCTGGTGGCCCAGATCAAGACGATGACCAGCGACCAGCCGCTGTTCGACGCCAAGGTCAAGGTGCTGGGCG
>JBJMWE010000286.1:0-11024 GCA_045810285.1 Vitreoscilla sp.
AGCGTGATGCGTGGATCCTGCGACTGCGCGCAGGATGACACTGGGCTGCGCAGGATGACACCTGGCTGCGCAGGATGACACCTGGCTGCGCAGGATGACACTTGGCTGCGCAGGCCGACACTTGGCGGCGCGCAGGATGACACTTGGCTGCGTGCAGGGTGACACCTGGCCGCGCGCGATGACATTTGGCTGTTTGCCGGTCCGCCAGTGCACCTGTACGGCATGCCGTCAAGCCGTCATCCTGCGCGCAGCAAAGCGGAGTCGCAGGATCCACCCTGGAGGCAGCGCTGCGTGATGCGTGGATCCTGCGACTGCGCGCAGGATGACACTTGCTGCACGCAGGGTGACACTTGCTGCAGGCAGGATGACACTTGTCTGCGGCGCACGATGACACCTGGCTGCGCGCAGGATGACATCGGTTGCCGCTGCGCAGCGCGCCACTCGCCTGCCAGCGTGCGGCGGCCCGTCCGTGGCCGCGATCCGGTCGCCAGCCAGCACGATCCCGTCGGAATCGCCCATCCCATGAACGTGGGGAAGGGACCCGCGGCGCTTACACTTTGCGTCGTTGGGCGCCGGGTGCGGGGCCTGGGGCGGAAGAAAATCACGGCGGCGGGCCCGACACGTTACGGAGGTGAACAAAAATCTCCGCTTCCCGTGAGGCATGTCCCGGCCTTGTTGTTTTCCACCCATGCCCGACCGGGGGCCGCTGCCTAGAATCGATCATCGGGCGTCGGGCCCGGCATCGCGGGCCAGGAACCCGCCGTGGAAACCATGAGCAAGACATACGTCGTTTCCGGGTGCGGCACGAAGTTCGACGCCGCCCTCTGGCCGGTGCCGGCCGGCGTCGAGATCCACTTCTATTTCCAGTGCATGCGCGAGCCCCAGCTCTACAAGACGCGCACGATCCTGGACAAGTTGATGCTGGACGTCGGCATGTTCCCCGACCGCGTCGCGGTGGCGGGCGACATGATCCCCAGCCATTTCGTCTGGGCGCATGGCGCCGGGCAGCCGCCGTCCGGCGTGTTCCGCCGCCAGTCGGGCCAGCTCGCGATGGACCTGGGCGACACGGACGGCACGCGCCCCGTGGCGCTGAGCCACATCGTCAAGACGCTGAGCGCCGACCGTTCGCGCTCGACCACCGCCATCCACTGGATCGTGCGCGAGTCCGAAGACCTGGCCGACCCGTCCGGCCTCGATTGCCAATACCCGCCGCGCCTGCGTGCGAACGCCGCCGACGATGGCGACGAATCGCGCGAGATGCCGCTGTCCGGCCAGATGCCGCTGCGGCAGAGCCAGCGCATGCCGCTGTCGCCGATGGGCATGGGCCCCACCGAGGGCTGGCCGGGCGTGCGCCGGCGCTGAGCGTCCCCGCTCAGGCGTCGTGCGCGTACACCACGAAGCCATGGTGGCGCGCCACCTGGTCGTAGAGCCGCCGCGCCGTGGCGTTGTCCTCGCGCGTCTGCCAGTAGACGCGCTTCGCGCCGGCATCGCGTGCACGGGCGTAGACCGCTTCGATCAATGCGCGGGCCACGCCCCGGCCACGCGCGTCAGGCGCGGTGAACAGGTCCTGCAGGTAGCACACGGGCTCGATGCGCGTGGTGCTGCGATGGAACAGGAAGTGGGCGAGCCCCAGCAGGCGGCCGGCGTCTTCCGCGACCAGCGCGTACACCGGCTCGTTCGCGTCGAACAGGCGCTGCCACAGCACGTCCGTGATCTCCGGCGCGAGCGCCGTCGCACCGGCCCGGCCATAGAACGCGTTGTAGCCGTCCCAGAGCGGCGTCCAGGCGGCGCGATCGTCGGGCCCGATGGGGCGGAGGGTGGCCATGGGTTCAGCGCACCATCTTCACCGGCGTGATCCGGCGGATGAAGAAGGTGCTTTCCCAGTGAAGCCCGCGCCCGGACAGCGGGCCGAAGGCCAGGTAGTCCATGTAGCGGGCCGCGGGGGCGTCGGCGGCCGGGCCGGCCGGCGGCTCGAGGTACAGCGCGGCGCCGGGCCGCGACCCGAGGCGCGCTTCCAGGCCGCCCGCCGCGGCGGCGGGGATGTCGTGCGGGCGCAGCGTCGCGTAGTCGAGGTAGCGGCCCTCGAGGCCGGTCAGGTGGGCGACGTGGTACGCGGCGCCGAAGTGGCGGCGCATCACGGTGCCGGCCAGCGGCGGCGCGGCGGGATCCGGCGCGTCGTGCACCAGGTGGATGGCGTGCCCCCACACCACGATGCGCTGGCCGGGCACCAGCTGGTCGGCGATCCAGGCCACGTTGTCGCCCATCGCCACGTCGCGCGCGTTGCCGCGCGGCGCCGTCCACAGCTGCTGCGCCTGCGCCTGCAGGTCGACGACCACGCGCGTCCACCAGCTCGCGCTGCCGATCGAAGGCACGGGATCGGCGATCGCGGCGAAGCGTCGCAGCAAGGCGGCGCTGACGCGGTCGAAGCCCGCGCGTGCCGGCGCGGACGGCGGGCCGGGGCGCAGCGCCAGCAACGCCGCGGTGGTCGCGTCGAACGCCTTCCAGTCCTCCTCGCTCCAGTCGGGATGCGGCGGCGCGCCCCTGGCCGGCGCATGGTCGCCCAGGAAGGACTGCAGGCGCGACACCAGCTGCGCCTGGCTCAGCGCGCCCGTGTGCTGGCTGTCCATCCCGGCCAGCGTGACCGGGTGCGCCGTGCTGCGGGTCGCGTCGAGGTACTGCAGCAGCGCGCGTCCCTCGGCCGACTTCGAGTACATGAAGAAGATGTTGCCGGGCCCCAGGTCATCCACCTTGGCGCCGTCGCGGCGCGCCTGCTCGATCAGGCCGACGTCGAAGAAGCCGCTCTCGAGCACCAGCACGTCGAAGCCGAGGCGCTCGTGCAGGTAGCGCAGCAGGCGCAGCTTGAGCACGAACTCCTCGTGGCCGCCGTGGGTCTGCTCGTCGAGTGCCACGACGCGCGCCGATTCCACGGCCCGGCCGAACGGCGCGAGGTCGGCGAAGTCGTCGACGGCGGTGGCCGCGAGCCGCACCGGCACGGCGTGCGCCGCGATCGGGTCGGGCGCGGCGTGGCACGTGGCGGCGGCCAGCAGCCAGCCCGCGGCGAAGGCCTGCAGCGCCTTCATCGTTGCGGGCAGTCCGGCTGGACGATCTGCGGGCAGACGTTCGCGCCGCTGCGCGTCACGCCCTTGCCGCCCGCGACGCGGTGCTGCTCGAAGCAGCCCTGGGACTGCATGTACAGGCGCCACTTGTACGCGCAGCTGCCGGTGTCGGCCTGCGTCCTGGGCCGCGAGACCGCGGGACGCGGCGTGGCGGGGATGTCGCTCTCGACATCGTCCTGCAGCCGATCCTGCGTCTCGGACAGTCGCTGCTGCGCCCGCGCCACGTCGTCCGGGTCGGGCTGGTCGTCGCGCACGCTCACGCGCGCGGCCGAGGCCCCGGAGGCGGGACGGTCGCCGTAGTGGACGACGCCCTTGCTGTCCTTCCACTTGTAGACGTCCACCGCATGCGCGCCGCCGGCCAGGGCGGCAGCGGCGAGGATGGCGGCGAGCAGGGGCTTCATGGCGGCGGCACTCCGGAATGGCGGGACGCGATGCCGCCATTGTGCCGCGCACCGCGGCTGCCCGGGTTCGCGTTGCTCAGGACGCGATGGCCTGGTCCACCAGCGCCTGCGCCTCGTCGAGCAGGCGCTTCAGGTGCGCCTCGCCGTCGAAGCTTTCCGCGTAGATCTTGTAGATCTCCTCGGTGCCCGACGGCCGCGCCGCGAACCAGCCGCTCTTGGAGCTGACGCGGATGCCGCCGATGGCCGCGCCGTTGCCGGGCGCCTTCGCGGTGACCTCGGTGATGGGTTCGCCGGCGATCTCCCTGGAGCCGATGGCCTCGGGCGACAGCGCGGACAGGCGCTTCTTCTGCTGCGCGTCGGCCGGCGCCTCGACGCGGTCCGACACCGGCCTGCCGAGCTCCTTGGTCATGGCGCCGTACGCCGCGCCCGGGTCGCGGCCCGTCGTCGCGGTGATCTCGGCGGCCAGCAGCGCGGCGGTGATGCCGTCCTTGTCGGTCGTCCATGCCGTGCCGTCGCGGCGCAGGAACGCGGCGCCCGCGCTCTCCTCGCCGCCGAAGCCCAGGCTGCCGTCGGCCAGCCCGGCGGCGAACCACTTGAAGCCCACGGGCACCTCCAGCATGCGGCGTTGCAGGCGCTGCGCGACCAGGTCGATCATGCGCGAGGACACCACCGTCTTGCCGATCGCCGCGCCCGCGCCCCACTGCGGGCGATGGCGGAACAGGTAGTCGATGGCCACGGCCAGGTAGGCGTTCGGCTGCATCAGGCCCGCGCTGCGCGTGACGATGCCGTGGCGGTCGTGGTCGGTGTCGCAGGCGAACGCGACTTCGAACTGGCTCTTCAGATCCACCAGGCGCGCCATCGCGTACGGCGACGACGGGTCCATGCGGATCCTGCCGTCCCAGTCCGTGGTCATGAACGCGAAGGTCGGATCGACGACGTCGCTGACGACGGTGAGATCGAGGCGGTACTGGTCGGCGATGCGGTTCCAGTAGTGCACGCCCGCGCCGCCCAGCGGGTCGACGCCCAGGCGCACGCGCGCGTCGCGGATCGCGGCCATGTCGATGACGTTGCCGAGGTCGGCCACGTACCACCCGAGGTAGTCGCGGCGATGCGTGGTGGGCGCGGCGAGCGCCTTGGCGTACGTCATGCGCCTGACGCCCGCCAGGCCCTTCTCGAGGTACGCGTTGGCCGCGGCCTGCACGGCCTTGGTGATGTCGTCGGCCGCCGGGCCGCCGTTGGTCGGGTTGTACTTGAAGCCGCCGTTGTCGGGCGGGTTGTGCGACGGCGTCACCACGATGCCGTCGGCCAGCTTCGACGTGCGCTCGCGGTTGTGCGTGAGGATGGCGTGCGAGATGGCCGGCGTGGGCGTGTACTCGTCGTTCATGGCCAGCATGGTGTCGACGCCGTTGGCCGCCAGCACCTCCAGCGCGCTGCGCAGCGCGGGCTCGGACAGCGCGTGGGTGTCGATGCCGATGAACAGCGGGCCGTCGATGCCCTGCGCGGCGCGGTGGTCGCAGATGGCCTGGGTGATCGCCAGCACGTGCTGCTCGTTGAACGAGCCGTCGAACGCGTTGCCGCGGTGGCCCGAGGTGCCGAAGGCGACGCGCTGTGCGGGCTCCGCGGGATCCGGCTGCACGCTGTAGTACGCGCTGACCAGCTTGGGGATGTCGACGAGCGCCGAGCGCGGGGCCGGCTTGCCGGCGAGGGGGGAGATGATCTGGGCCATGGGTGGGGATTGTTCAGGAAGCGCGGCGTTCGCGGTAGCGGCGGATCAGGGCGTTGGTGGAACTGTCGTGCGAGAGCTCGGGGTCGTGCACGCTCTGCAGTTCGGGGATGACCTTGGCCGCGAGCTGCTTGCCCAGCTCCACGCCCCACTGGTCGAACGAATCGATGTCCCAGATCGCGCCCTGCGTGAACACGCTGTGCTCGTACAGCGCCACCAGGCGGCCCAGCGATTCGGGCGTCAACGCGTCGACCAGGATCGTGTTGCTGGGCCGGTTGCCCTCGAAGACGCGGTGCGGCACCAGTTCGGGCGCCACGCCTTCTTCGGCGACCTGCCTTGCCGTCTTGCCGAACGCCAGCGCCTCGGCCTGCGCGACGAGGTTGGCCATCAGCAGGTCGTGCTGCGTGCCGATCGGTGCCAGCGCGGTGCAGAAGCCGATGAAGTCGCAGGGCACGATGCGCGTGCCCTGGTGCAGCAGCTGGTAGAACGAGTGCTGGCCGTTGGTGCCGGGCTCGCCCCAGACGATGGGCGAGGTGTCGGTCTTGACCGCGTCGCCCTGCAGCGTCACGTGCTTGCCGTTGCTCTCCATCGTGAGCTGCTGCAGGTAGGCCGGGAAGCGCTTGAGGTACTGCTCGTAGGGCAGCACCGCCTGCGTCGGGAAGCCGAGGAAATCGTTGTTCCAGATCGACAGCAGGCCCATCAGCACCGGCAGGTTCTGCTCGAGCGGCGCGCTGCGGAAGTGCTCGTCCATCGCGTGGAAGCCGTGCAGCATCGCGCGGAAGTGGTCCGCGCCGATCGCGATCATCGTGGACAGGCCGATGGCCGAATCCATCGAGTAGCGGCCGCCCACCCAGTCCTCGAAGCCGAACATGTTGTCCGGCGCGATGCCGAACCGGGCGACGCCCTCGGCGTTGGTGGACACCGCGACGAAGTGCTTCGCCACCGCATCCTCGCTGCCCAGCTGCGCGACCAGCGCGTCGCGCGCGGCGGTGGCGTTGGTCATCGTCTCGAGCGTGGTGAAGGTCTTGGATGCCACGATGAACAGCGTGCGCGCCGGGTCGAGTCCGCGCGTGGCCTCGACGAGGTCGGTGGAGTCGACGTTGGAGACGAAGCGCATGTCGAGGTCGCGCTGGCTGTAGTGGCGCAGCGCCTCGTACGCCATCACCGGGCCGAGGTCGGAGCCGCCGATGCCGATGTTGATCACGTGGCGGATGCGCTGGCCCGTGAAGCCGCGCCAGCCGCCGTCGCGCACCTGTTCGGCGAACAGCGCCATGCGGTCGAGCACCTCGTGCACGCCGGGCACCACGTCCACGCCGTCCAGCAGGATGCGCTGCCCGCGCGGGGCGCGCAGCGCGACGTGCAGCACCGCCCGCTGCTCGGTGGCGTTGATGCGCTCGCCGGCGAACATCGCGGCGATCTTCTTCTCCAGGCCGCAGTCGCGGGCGAGCTCGACGAGCAGGCGCATCGTCTTGTCGGTGACGCGGTTCTTCGAGTAGTCGAGGTACAGGCCCGCGGCCTCCAGCGTCAGGCGTGTGCCGCGCGCGTCGTCCTCGGCGAACAGCTCGCGCAGGTGCCGGCGCGCGACCTTGCCGCAATGGTCCTGCAGCGCCTTCCAGGGGTCGCGCTGGGTGACGGGCCTGCTCATCAGGCCGTCTTCCCGCGATGCTCGCCGCAGCCGGGCTCGGGCTGCGGTGCCTTCCAGCAGCCGTCGCCGGCGACCAGTGCGTCGGCTTCCTTCGGGCCCCAGGTTCCCGGCGCGTACGCGATCGCCTTCGGGTGGCGCACCAGCACGTCGTCGACGGCCCGCCACGCGGCCTCGACGGCGCGCACGCTCGTGAACAGGGAGCCGTCGCCGGCCATCGCGTCGCCCAGCAGGCGGTCATACGGCGCTTCCTCGCCGGCGAGCTCGTCGCACGCGTAGAGCTCGCGCTGGGTGCCGACGAACGCCTTGCCGACGTCCTTCACGCGGGCCGCCAGCGCGATCGACGACGACGGCTGCAGCCGGAAGCGCAGGTAGTTGGGGCGGTCGCCCGCGTCCTCGAACAGCGCGTGCGCGGGCGGCCTGAACTGGATCTGCACCTCCACCGCGGTGGTGGGCAGCTTCTTGCCGGCCCGCAGGTAGAACGGCACGCCCTGCCAGCGCGGGGTGTCGACGAACAGGCGCAGCGCGACGTAGGTCTCGACGTCGGAGTCGGGCGCGACGTCCTTTTCCCGGCGGTAGCCGTCGTACTGGCCGCGCACCATGTCCTCGGGCCGGATGGCGCGCAGGGCCTCGAACACGTCGGCCTTGGCCGCCTGCAGGTCGGCGAAGGCGCGCGACCTCGGCGGCTCCATCGCGAGCAGCGCGACGATCTGGAACAGGTGGTTCTCGACGACGTCGCGCAGCGCGCCGGCCGTCTCGTAGAACGCGCCGCGCTCCTCGACGCCGAAGTCCTCCGCCATCGTCATCTGCACGCTGGTGACGTGATCGCGGCACCACAGCGGCTCCAGGAACGAGTTCGAGAAGCGGAAGTACAGGAGGTTCATGATCGCCTCCTTGCCCAGGTAGTGGTCGATGCGGAAGATCGCGTCCTCCGGGAACACCGCATGCGCCACGGCGTCGAGCGCCCTGGCCGACGCCAGGTCCCGGCCGAAGGGCTTCTCCACGACCAGCCTGGCGTCCCGGGCCAGGCCAGAGCGGCCCAGGCCCTGGATGACCGTCTCGAACAATGTCGGCGGCACCGCGAGGTAGTGGGCGGGCCGCCGGCTGCCCTCCAGCGCCTTCTTCAGCGCGTCGAAGGTCGCGGGCTTGTTGTAGTCGCCGCCCACGTAGCGGATAGCCTGCACCAGCCGTTCGAACGCCGGGCCGTCGTCGATGCCGCCGCCGTGCTTCTCGATGGACTCGCGCACGCGCTGGTACACCTCCTCGTCGGACTGCGCGCGCCCCGCCACGCCGACCACCCGGGGCACGAGCTCGCCGCGCTTGCTCATCGCATGGAGCGCGGGGAAGATCTTCTTGGTCGCCAGATCGCCGGTGAAGCCGAACAGGACGAGGGCGTCGGAGTGCCCGGCCGGGGCGCGGCCGGGCGCGCGGCCCGCTGTCGTGGAGGCGTTGGCGGCGTTCATCGATGTCAGGCCTTCTTCTCCGCGTGCCCGCCGAACTCGGCCCGCATCGCGGACAGGATCTGGTTGGCGAAGGTCGCCTCGCCGCGCGACGAGAAGCGGTCGTACAGCGCGGCGCTGAGCACCTGGGTGGGCACGCCCTCGTCGATGGCGGCCTGGATCGTCCAGCGGCCCTCGCCCGAGTCGGACACGCGGCCGCCGAACCCGGCGAGCTGCGGATCGGCCACGAGCGCCTTGGCGGTGAGATCGAGCAGCCACGAGCCGACGACGCTGCCGCGGCGCCAGACCTCGGCCACCTGCGGCACGTCGATGTCGAACTGGTAGTACTGCGGCTCGCGCATCGGCGCCGTCTCGGCGTCCTTGGCGTGGTCCTGCTTGCCGACGTTGGCGTGGCGCAGGATGTTGAAGCCCTCGGCGAGCGCGGCCATCATCCCGTACTCGATGCCGTTGTGCACCATCTTCACGAAGTGGCCGGCGCCGTTCGGGCCGCAGTGCAGGAAACCGTGCTCGGCGTCGGTGGGCTCGCCGGTGCGGCCGAGGGTGCGTTCGGCGGCATCCACGCCCGGCGCCAGCGCGCTGAAAATGGGCGCGAGGTGCTCGAAGACCGCCTGCTCGGCGCCCACCATCAGGCAGTAGCCGCGATCCTGGCCGGCGATGCCCCCGCTGGTGCCGCAGTCGACGTAATGGAAGCCCTTGTCCCGGAGCCGGGCGGCGCGGTCGATGTCGTCGCGGTACCAGGAGTTGCCGCCATCGATGATGATGTCGCCCGGGTCGAGGTGCGCGACGAGGTCGTCGAGGACGTGGTCCACCACGGCGGCCGGCACCATCATCCAGACGGCGCGCGGCCTGGTCATCTTCGCGGCCATCTCCTGCAGGCTGGCCGCCCCGGTGGCGCCGGCCGCGACCATCTTGGCCACCGCCTCGGGATTGGGATCCTGCACCACGCAGTCGTGGCCCCGACTCATCAGCCGGCGCGCCATGTTCGCGCCCATCCGTCCCAGTCCGATCATTCCGAGTTGCACAGTCGTCTTTCGAAGTTTCAAGGTGGCGTGATCATCGCGCACGGATGAGCGGGAGGGGGCGATCCGGTAGGCCAGCAAGCGCCATGCCCAATGGACGAGCTCGCAAGCCCGCGGACAGTCTTTGCCACGGGTGCGCGATTTGCCGCAAGGTCGCGCTGGCGCCGCCGGCCGGACAGGGCTTTCGCGTGGCGGGCAACTGGCGGAAACCGGAGCAGCGACGATGAACGAACAGACCTTGAAGGCCACCGCCGCGGCGCTGACCGCCGACGCCAAGGGCCTGCTGGCGATGGACGAGAGCAACCCCACCGCCGACAAGCGCTTCGCCGCGCTGGGCATCCCGCCGACGCCCGGGATGCGGCGCGCCTACCGCGACATGATCGTCACGGCGCCGGGGCTGTCGGAGGCCATTTCCGGCGCGATCCTGTACGACGAGACGATCCGCTCCGCCACGCTCGCCGACGTGCCGTTCGCGCAGGCGCTGGAGCAGGTGGGCATCATCCCCGGCATCAAGGTCGATGCCGGCACCAGGCCGCTGGCGCTGCACGACGGCGAGCTCGTCACCGAGGGCCTGGACGGCCTGCGCGACCGGCTCGCCGACTACGCGCGGATGGGCGCCCGCTTCGCGAAGTGGCGCGCGGTCATCACGATCGCCGATGCCAGGAATGCGCCGTCGCGCGGCTGCATCGAGGCCAACGCGCACGCGCTGGCGCGCTACGCCGCCCTGTGCCAAGAGGCGGACGTCGTGCCCATCGTCGAGCCCGAGGTGCTGATGGACGGCGACCATGCGCTGGCGCGCTGCGCCGAGGTCACCGAGCGCACGCTGCTCGCCGTGTTCGACGCCCTGCGTGCGCAGCGCGTGCTGCTGGAGGGCATGGTGCTCAAGCCCAACATGGTGGCGCCTGGCCTGAAGTGCGTGACGCAGGCGGGCGTCGACGAGGTGGCCGACGCCACGCTCGCCGTGTTCCGCCGTGCGGTGCCGGCGGCGGTGGGCGGCGTCGCGTTCCTGTCGGGAGGCCAGTCGGCGCAGGATGCGTCGGCGCGGCTGAACGCGATGCACCAGCGCCATGGGCGCGAGCTGCCGTGGCCGCTCGCGTTCTCGTTCGCCCGCGCGATCCAGGATCCGGCCATGAAGGCCTGGGCGGGGAAGAAGGAGAACGTGGCCGCGGCGCAGAAGACGCTGGTCGAACGTGCGCGGCTGAACCGGCTGGCGCGGCGCGGGGAGTACTCGGTGGCGATGGAGACGCCGCACTGAGCGGGGCGCTCGACCTCGTGCGACTCCGCGCAGGATGACGGCTCGTTGGCGACACCGCCACTCGGTCATCCTGCGTGCAGCGGAGCGGAGTCGCAGGATCCACGCGAACCGAAGCGCCTTGGCAGGGGTGGATCCTGCGACTTCGCGCAGGATGACGGCTCATTGGCGACGCCGCGACTCAGTCATCCTGCGCGCAGCGGAGCGGAGTCGCAGGATCCACGCGAACCGAAGCGTCTTGGCGGGGGTGGATCCTGTGACACCGCGCAGGATGACGGCTCGTTGGCGACACCGCCACTCGTCATCCTGCGCGCAGCGGAGCGGAGTCGCAGGATCCACGCGAACCGAAGCGTCTTGGCGGGGGTGGATCCTGCGACTTCGCGCAGGATGACGGCTCATTGGCGACACCGC